>NZ_JAUBQX010000005.1:121840-231216 GCF_036701505.1 Microcoleus sp. Pol11C2 | reverse complement strand
GAGCAAATCTGTTCGTTGTCATCTTACAATTTTATTCTTGAAGCCCTATTCTATGCAGCTTCATATTAAATTGGTATCAGTAGCATAGAGTTTGAGAATACGGTTGGCAAGTTGATCGCTGCTTTCTTCTGTGTGACGCTGAAAAGCATAGGGTTCTCCATCTAAACGATCTTGATTCTTCTCGTCTCGATATTTAACAAAAACAATCTTACAAAACTCACCAAAAGCAGCAATAGGACTACGGCGACCTCCTTCCCAAAGAGTTTGATGACATTTTCTAATCGCAGAACAAAGTTCTTTACGGGGAACTGCGGAAAGGTCTTGACCAGTTTTATTTTTGTAGAAACGCCATTCAGGAAGCTTACCGTAACAAATCGGAATATCTGTGAGGTGGTTGCGATCGCGTTCCCCTGGTGGATATTTTTTCCGATCATCAAAACGTAGGAGACGACGAGTTAAGCCAGCAATAGAACCGCAAAAGGGCGCATCAAGATTGGCACGATTACCACAAGCTTGTTCAATAGCTTGCGTAAATTCTGCATCACTGATATCTGAACGTTTGAGCTCAAAAACAAAATAAGGATCTTTGCCTTCATCATCGTTGTAGATGACTAAATCAGCCAAGTCATTTGGAGTACGTCTTGGTACTTTGACCTCAAACTTAATCCGTTTTGGGTCGTATTCGTACTTATAAATCAGTTCTGCCCAAAACTCTGCCCGAATTTTCTCCTCTGGGTCAGACCAACGCTCAGAGTGATTAGCAGCAATATAGCGGATACGCTCGTTTTTTCCTTCACTTGTAAATTCAGCGTGTCCCTTTTCAATAGCTTGTTCAAGGTATGTTCTATTATTTTCAGTAGACATTTAACAATTCATCCATTTTAAATTCTTAATTTGGGATAATTTCTAAAATTTTCCAGCAAGTATTAATGACTCTAATCGCACCCTACTCCTTTACTCTCTCACGCGATCGCCCATAAATCACATCTAACCACATCGGCACAACAAACTTCCCCTCAGCCCAAGCTGAGTGATGGTATTAATTTGTCAATATGTACAACAATCTGTCAACGCAGACAAATAATTTGACACTCGACAAAACCCAAAGCCGATGGTGGGATTTGAACCCACGACCGTTCGATTACGAATCGAATACTCTACCCCTGAGCTACATCGGCACAGACAATTTTGAATTATAGCACAACCTAAGCCAAAAAAGCAAGGAGTTGTAGAATTTAATTCAAAACTCCACAACTCCTAGCTCACCAACAGTTAAACGGTCACTTCCGCGTCAGTTGAGCCGCCTCTGGCCCCGGAATAAACTAAACCCCGCTGCATATCGAGCGTCAGCATAGTTCCGTCCCGAATTACGCGCGTGGCATTCTTTACGCCCACCATCACCGGCACGCCCAAGCGCAAACCGATAATCGCGGCGTGAGAAGTCAAACTGTCCTCCTCCGTCACCACACCTGCAGCTTTCCGAATCATCTCGACAAAAGCGACGCTTGTGTGTTCGACTACCAAAATTTCTCCAGCGTGGAAATTGCCTACATCCGCAGCAGTGCGAGCAACCCTGGCCATGCCACTGACCGATCCCAAACCGACACCGGTGCCTTTGCCTAAAACTGCTGTCACTACTTCAACTTTGATCAAATCCGTCGATCCGGCAACCCCTTGCAGAGTACCGGCGGTCATCACCACTAAATCTCCGTCGCACACTAACTCTTTTTCCTGGGCGACTGTCATGGCAGAGTGAAATGTCTGGCCGGTGGAGGGCAAATCCAACACCAGCAAGGGTTTTACTCCCCATACTAATTGCAGTTGTCGAGCTACGTCTACGTGAGGAGTAACTGCCAAAATCGGAGTTTTGGGTCGGAACTTCGAGACATTTCTGGCTGTGGCGCCGGTTTTAGTCAGCGTCATGATCGCCGCAGCGTTCAATTGTTCGGAGAT
Source organism: Microcoleus sp. Pol11C2 (assembly GCF_036701505.1). Classification (NCBI taxonomy): domain Bacteria; kingdom Bacillati; phylum Cyanobacteriota; class Cyanophyceae; order Oscillatoriales; family Microcoleaceae; genus Microcoleus; species Microcoleus sp. Pol11C2. Next base: position 229,263 of record NZ_JAUBQX010000005.1, on the reverse strand, counting down.
TTGGCTGACTGCTTGGCTGATGCCGTTGGGGATCGATCGACCAATATCTTCTACATTCCTAATATTCCGCTTAATTCCTTCCCTCTCCATCCGCACCGCAATTCTCGCCATCGTCGCCACCGCTTCGACGGGGAACTTGCCGACAGCAGTTTCATTGGACAGCATCACTGCATCAGTTCCGTCAAGAATCGCGTTTGCCACGTCGGAAATCTCGGCGCGGGTGGGACGGGGATTGTTGACCATGCTGTCGAGCATCTGGGTAGCGGTAATTACCGGAATGCCCAGGCGGTTGGAGGTAGCAATCAGGCGCTTTTGCAAAATCGGCACGTCTTCGGCGGGCAGTTCCACTCCCAAATCGCCGCGGGCGACCATCACGCCGTTGCAAAGGGTGAGAATTTCCTCCATTTGTTCGATCGCCTCGTGCTTTTCGATCTTGGCAATCACCGGTACTTGCTTGCCCGCACTGGCAATGAGCTCTTTAATTTCGAGCACATCTTGGGGATTCCGCACAAAGCTCAGGGCTACCCAATCGACACCTTGGTCGAGGCCGAACATTAAATCTTTGCGGTCTTTATCAGTCAGCGCTTTAATTGACAGGTAAACTCCCGGAAAATTCACACCTTTGTTGTTGGAAAGTGGCCCGCCGACTACGACGCGGCAGTACAATTCCCGCGCCGCGCGGTCTACTTTTTCGACCAGCATTTCCACTTTGCCGTCGTCGAGCAGAATCACTGCTCCCTCTGGAACTTCGTCTGCTAGGGGGTCGTAGGTGACGGAAGAAATGAGTTCGGTGCCGGGAACCTGGCGGCTGGTGAGAATGAAAGGATCGCCGTTTTTGACGACTATAGAGCCTGTCTCAAAGCGCCCTAAACGAATTTTCGGGCCTTGGAGGTCTTGGAGGATGGCAACCGGCTGGTTCAGTTCAAAGGACGTTTGCCGGATTAAGCGAATGCTGCGCTGGTGGTCTTCTTCTGTTCCGTGGGAAAAGTTGAGTCGCAAAGTTGTGGCACCGGCTTCTATAAGCTGGCGCAGCACTTGTGGGTCAGAAGTTGCTGGGCCAATGGTGGCGACGATTTTAGTCCGGCGTAGGGCTTTTGGCAATTGCATCAGCGGTGTTCTGGGGAAGCAGGTGGATTTCTTGTGTAAATTTCGGCTAACGTTTCATCTTTGCACTACAAGCAATGACGCTAGTCTCAAGTCTTAAAAATTTTGATAGTGGTCAAAAAAGCAGGTATTGAACAATATATAGAATATCTGACTTTTTACCGATCGGTAATTTTTTCTTCGAGAGCGCTCTTTTTTGCAAATTTTTCCGCTCTCAGGCTTGACATAAATACAAACATACCCATTGATTTTGTTTCTTCTGCTGAGTTCTTGTGGCTACTCTAGCACTGGTATCCTTGTACAACAGCAATACTTTTTTGCTTGTGCAGATGTTGGTGTCTGGCGATCGAACTCTGTTCTTTCATAAAACTTTACTATTGTCCGGCTTGTATCTTATACTACGCAAGAGTGAAATATTAAGGAGTCTTAACAAAGATGTCGGAGGCAGGACGGCCGCTGACAGTGCCGAAAGAGTTTCTGAGTCCTCCCGGTGACTTTAATCCGACACTGCTGCTGTTTTTGAGTGCAGTAGCGATTATCGTGATTTCTAACTTGGGTTTCTGGTGCTGGGGATGGCCGCAGTGGTGCTGTTTTACGCTGAACGTGTTGGCTTTGCACATGGCTGGAACTGTGATTCACGATGCGTCTCACAATGCGGCCCATCGCGATCGCACGATCAATGCTATTTTGGGACACGGTAGCGCGCTGATGTTGGGTTTTGCTTTCCCGGTGTTTACGCGGGTACATATGCAGCATCACGCCCACGTTAATGACCCAGATAACGATCCAGACCATTATGTTTCCACCGGCGGGCCTTTGTGGTTGATTGCTGCGAGGTTTTTTTACCACGAGATTTTCTTTTTTAAGCGCAAACTGTGGCGGAAATACGAACTATTGGAATGGTTTCTCAGCCGTTTGTTTGTGATCGCGATCGTGTATATCTCGATTCAATACGGCCATTTAGATTACGTCCTGAATTTTTGGTTTTCTCCGGCTTTGGTGGTGGGGTTGGCCTTGGGGTTATTTTTTGATTATTTGCCACACCGTCCGTTTCACGAGCGCGATCGTTGGAAAAATGCCAGAGTATATCCTAGTCCTATTCTAAATATCTTGATTTTGGGGCAGAATTATCATCTGATTCATCACTTGTGGCCTTCTATTCCTTGGTACAATTACAAGCCTGCTTATGAGGCTGTGAAGCCGCTGTTGGATGAGAAGGGTTCCCCTCAAAGTTTGGGAATATTGGAAGGGAAAAAGGACTTTTGGAGTTTTATATATGACATTTTTTTAGGGATTAGGCTGCATCACAAGAAAGCGTCTGATTGACAAAAAACCCGGTTTCTTTGAGAGGCCGGGGTTTTTTTTATAATAAAAGCTTTTAATCATATATCCCCAGCGCAGGTTTTGTACTTTATCAAGTCCCGTAAAAAATAAACCCACCTGTAATGGTGAGTTAACTTTTAAATCAAGCCCAAAGTGAATCTATTATTTTTCCCCAGCCCCCATAACCGCTAAATTCCTATCGGGGCGCAAATTTTGAGCTCCCCGCAAATAAGGATGATAAATTTCAGTATGTGCCGGCCAATTGACGTGAATTAAAAACCTAATGCAGCGTTCCAAAGCACCCTCAACGTGCATTTGCTGTACGTCCAACAAAGGAACATTACACCAGTGGGGACGTTCGCGGGCGATCGCGGCCGGAAACACAGCATCTAAATCACGAGTTGCAGAAAAGGTAGCACTAATAATTAATTCTGGATTTATATCATTTTTTGCTTCTAATTCATCTAACAATTCTCTCACGGCTTCTCGAATTGCTTCCACCGAATTCTCGCTGGCAGTTGTTGCCCCGCGAATCGCCCGCACTTGCCACTCCACGCAAATTTCCTCCATTTTTTGTCAGTTGTTATCGCTCATTAGTCATTAGTCGTTAGTTATTAGTCACTAATAAGTAGTTATACTAAATTAGGCTTAAATACCCACTTTATTTCTTAGTCCGCCCTTGAGTGGAGTTCGTTTGTGTAGTTTGACCTCAAACTCGTAGGCGAAGCCAGCGCGAAGCGCTTATGACGGGCGAAGCACCACATTTGAGTTTGAGGTCAACAGATTTCAATCGCCCAATCATCCAGGGAGTAACTAATGACTACTGACTCCTGACCAATGACTAATTTATTTAATCACGGGCGATACATCCACAGCGGCAAACCGCTAGTAGAAAGCTCGAATTCCAGCACATTATTGTAAGCTGAAAGCCCGGATATATCCAGACTACTCCCCAAGACGCGATTTAGGAAAGGTTTTTGTTTTTCTAGGGTGCAAGACTCGGTTTTTTCCGGGTCGAGGCCTGCGAGTTCGGCTGCAAGGCGACGAGCGTCCTCTTCTGTTCCCAGTCGATCGACCAAACCCAATTCTAAGGCTTGCTGGCCGGTAAAAACCCGACCGTCGGCAAAACTTTTGACTTTCTCAACACCCAAGTTCCGTGCTTCGGCAACCGTTTCCACGAATTGCTGGTAGCTGGTGTCGATCAAGTCTTGCAGAATTTGCTGTTCCGGATCCGTCAATTCGCGATCGAATGCCAAGATATCTTTATACGGCCCCGATTTAATCACCTGAAAAGAAACGCCTACTTTTTCTAACAGCCTTTCTAAATTGTTGCCCCGGATAATCACGCCAATGCTGCCAGTAATTGTACCGGGATTGGCAACGATATGCTCGGCTCCCATGCCGATGTAAACTCCGCCAGAAGCTGAAATATTGCCGAAACTGGCAACAATTTTGACTTTTTCGCGCAAACGTTTGAGTGCGCTGTAAATTTCCTGGGAATCGCCGACAGTGCCGCCGGGGCTGTCTATCCGCAGCAGCAAGGCGGGAAATTTACGTTCTTCAACGGTTTTGAGAGCTTCTAGGACTCGTTTGCGGGTTTCTCCGGCAATGGCTCCGGTGATTTCGATACGGGCGATTTGTTTGCGGTAGCGGGGCTTGAATGGCCAAATCATGGGCAGTGTACTGGCAATGTTACGGATTTTTGTAGCTAACTCTTATAGTGTGACTCATCCCAAGGCAGAAGGCATTCGGCATTCCGCATCTGGCGCTCCCTCACTTTCGGGCTCTCCCACTCTCCGACTCTCGGGTTCCTCTGCCATAAGTGCGATCGAATTTAACTCAACACCAATATATAATTGTAAAAATTGCTTAACAAATCTACATCATTCTCGTGAGAGCCATTCTCATCAATTATTTGGAGTCTCCGCCATGCAGCTAAAGCTTACCGATTCTAAACTGCCTTTTGCTCCGCTGTTGCTAATTGCGCCGTTTTTCCTGTGGGGAACCGCGATGGTAGCGATGAAGGGGGTGATGCCGCACACAACGCCGTTGTTTGTGGCATTCGTGCGTTTAGTACCTGCGGGTGTGTTGGTGCTGCTGGCGGCGGCACTGATGGGCAAACAGCAGCCACAGGGTTGGAAAGCTTGGCTGTGGATTTCGCTGTTTGCTTTGGTTGACGCTACTTTGTTTCAAGGCTTTTTAGCCGAAGGTTTGGCGAGAACCAGTGCCGGCTTGGGTTCGGTGATGATTGATTCTCAACCGCTAGCAGTGGCGATTTTGTGTTTGTGGCTGTTTCAAGAAAAAATAGGTTTTTGGGGCTGGTTGGGATTAGTGATTGGCGTTGTCGGCATCAGTTTAATTGGGTTGCCCGATGGCTGGATTTTGGGGCTTTTTCATCCTGAAAACAGGCAGGTTTCTGCGGGTATCGAACAGTTGTTTCAGGGTGGAGAATGGTTGATGCTGTTGGCTGCTTTGTCGATGGCTGTGGGTACGGTTTTGGTGCGCTGGGTGTGCCGTTATGTTGACCCGGTGGTTGCGACTGGTTGGCACATGATTTTGGGCGGTTTGCCGCTGTTGGCAATTTCGGCTGCAACGGAGTCCGAACAGTTTGTGAATATTGATTTTTCCGGCTGGATGGCGTTAGGTTATTCTACCGTGTTCGGAAGTGCGATCGCCTACGGTTTGTTCTTTTATTTTGCTTCTACCGGCAGTCTAACCAGTTTAAGTTCTCTTACCTTTCTTACGCCTGTATTTGCTTTGCTGTTCGGCAATTTGTTTTTGGGCGAAGTCCTCAATCCGCTGCAATCGATGGGAGTTGGGCTGACTTTGGTGAGTATTTATTTGATTAATCAGCGGGATACTTTGGGTGAGAAATTGCGAAAAGTGCGACACGGTGAAGCGAGTGCAGAAGTTGAAACAACAGGATTGTTAGAGTCGTCTGAGTTGAATTCTGTAGAATTACCCGTGCAGTTGCGGGTTAGCGAATTGGAATCAGAAGTTTAGCAGGTGGAAAAGTTTAGGCAAAATTGCCTGAATTTACCACTCGTCTTCTAAAGGAATAACAATTTTCTTGCTTTCAATCTCTACTACAAAACTTGTCAAACTGGGATTGTGTTGGTAACAAGCCATCAATTCCTTATGCTTGCTATATTGTTTGGAAATTTCCCGATAATATTCAGGCTTTTTAGCGTCAATTGTAAAATCATGTTTCTTTACAAGCTCCTTATTTAACGTTTCTAAACAATTTTTGAATTTAGACTTTTTGTTGTCTTTATAATACAGTGGCAGCAACCAACACTCAATAGAGTGTACTGATATAGCCCAAATGATTCGCTGTTGACATTGACTGTAGAAATATGCGCCAATTTCCTCTTTAAACTTTTGGATAACTTTTGCAATCAACTCTTTAGGAGTAAATTCACCATTTTCATCTTGCTGTGGGATATCATACTCTTCTGAAATATCAGTATCTATTTGGATAATTATATAGTCATTAAATTGAAACGCTTCTTGAAAATCTTTTAAACGGCAATAAGCAAAAACTTGACTCCAACTACCATAACCTTTAAATTTTTTTTCATCTTTTTTATCTCTTTCTGGTTGAAGCGGTCTAATATCTAGATCGGGATTCTTGAAATATCCTGCTAAAATATTTTCAATCACAATCTGGTCAGTCAATCCCTCAGTAATTAATCCAAAACTAATCATATTAAAAATTCTTAGGAAGCCCTCCGATATAGCCCCTCAAAAAAGCTTCGGATAATTTTACAGGTTCCTGTCCTTCGAGAGGTTCAGGTTTGAGAATGCGTCTAGCTTTAGTATGCCCTAATTGGTTGCGGTAGATCGCAAACAGTCGCTGTTCATCATCATCTAAATCCAAACCGTCCAAAACTGCCGGGTTGTGGGTTGTGAATATAACCTGTTTGTCGTGTTTTTTGGCTAATTCAACTAATTCTTGCATTAATCGGCGACACAATCTGGGGTTGAGAGAAGCATCAATGTTATCAATTGCAAAAAATTTAGGTGTGATATCGCTAATAAATAAAGCGAAGTAAAAAAGCAAAAATAAAAAGCCTTCATTAGAACTTTTTTGGTCAAAATAAGTTAAATCTTGATCTAAGTATCTATCTTTAATTTGGAGAGAATTTTGAAGATTTGATAAATTTGGAGGAGCTTCAAAATCTTGAAACCAATCTATCATTTGCAGCTTTTTTTTTATTTCATTAAGCTGCTGCTGGTTATCTGAACTCAAAAATTTTAAAAGTTTAAACAACCCTTCTCCATTAATACCTAATGGTTGAATTTGACCTTCTTTTTCAAAAGTTCGTAAGGCTTGGTTTTCAGGAGAATAAATTATAAATTTTCTGAGAAAAACTATCAGCCAAAATGATTGCAAATCTTTTTTAAATCTGGAGAATTCTTGTTGTGAAAGATCAGTTTTTTCTTCTAAAATATATCGGAGTGTTTCTACCGCACCGTATTTGTCAACAACAATTTTAACAGCATTTTTTAGAGAGGTTTCAATATCACCCAAAAAGTTTTTACTAACCCACTGAGAATAGGGAGAATTATCATTTTGTAAAATACAACTGAATGGTTGTACCTCATTTCCTCTTAACTCAATTTTGATATCTTTAATCAAATTGTCAATTTCAAAAGCCGATCGCATTAATTGAGGTTCTGTAACTCGGATGCCCCGAGAAGCTAAAAACTCGTTATCCAGCTTATCATCTGCCACAGCAGAAGCAAGGGCGATCGCCTCTAGGATATTGCTTTTGCCGCAACCATTTTCACCGATCAATACAGTTACTCGTCCTAATTCTAGCTTCAGCTTTTGAATGGACTTATAATTTTAGATTCTGACTTCTCCAATCATAATTCAATCCCATATAATCTTAGTGTACTCATTGTATCTCCGATCGCATGAATCTCAAAGAACGCTTGCACAGCCATCTGATTCAAATTGTACGCGATCGCAACCCATACCTCGCATCCCAAGGGCATTTTTATGCTCAGCAATACATCCGCGAACAGTTGGCACAGTGGGGAAGTGTAGAAATTGACGATTTTGCGGTGCGCGGGCGAATTCATCACAATTTGATTTTAGATTTACGCCCCTCCGAAAAGGCGAGTAAGAAGCGGTTGCCACCGATCGTAATTGGTGCTCATTACGATACTGTACCCGGATCGCCTGGGGCCGATGATAATGCTACTGGTGTTGCTGTTTTGCTGGAACTCGCAAGGGAACTCGCATCTGGGCCGCTCAAATATCCAGTGCAATTAGTCGCCTTCGATATGGAAGAATACGGCTGTTTGGGCAGCAAGCATTATGCAGCTAAATACAAGCAACAGCAAAAGTCAATCCGGTTAATGATTTCTTTGGAAATGTTGGGTTACTGCAACCATAATCCTAATTCTCAAAGCTATTCCGCTGGCTTGAAATATTTTTATCCAAATAGTGGTAATTTTATTGCTTTAATTGGCACTTTGCGGACCGTTCCCGATTTGATTAATTTGAGTGGCAAAATTCGCAAATCGGGTCAGCCCTGCGAGTGGCTGCCGGTGCCGAATCGAGGTTTAATTGTGCCTGATACTCGCCGCAGCGATCATGTTCCTTTTTGGGATAATGGTTATCCGGCTATTATGGTGACTGATACTGCTAATATGCGAAATCCGCATTATCATCGAGAAAGCGATAGGATTGAGACTTTGGATTTGGATTTTCTGGCTGGTGTTTGTCAGGGGTTAGTCAAGGGCATTCGACATCTCTAATTAACGCGAGCGAGCCCCTGCTAGTTTGAGCGACCATAAATTCTGACTTTTATGAGCCGAAGTTATGAGTTTTATGAATTGACTCGAACAGAAGTTGGGTCAATAATTGTAAATTAATCAAGCAAAAATATCAAAAAAAAGAGATATGAATCCTACTTATCCCGATCGCACTCGCTGGCAATTCTGGATCGATCGCGGTGGCACTTTTACCGATATTGTCGCCAACAGCCCCGACGGTAAATTAGTCATTCACAAGCTGCTGTCGGAAAACCCGGAACGCTACACCGACGCCGCAGTCCAAGGAATTCGCGACATTTTGGGAATTCCCGCCGACGCAGCGATACCCGCCGCCGAAATTGAAGCGATTAAAATGGGGACGACGGTAGCGACAAATGCTTTGCTGGAACGAAAGGGCGATCGCACAATTCTGTTAATTACTAAAGGTTTCGGCGATGCGCTGAGAATTGGCTATCAAAACCGCCCGAATATTTTCGCCCGCCACATAGTTTTGCCCCAGATGCTGTACGATCGAGTTATTGAAGTTGCAGAACGCTACAGCGCTCAAGGTGAGGAGTTAACTGCTGTCAATCCCGAGTTTATCCCCTCTTTGCAGCAAGCATACGATGAGGGAATTCGCAGTTGTGCGATCGTATTTATGCACGGCTACCGATACTCGGAACACGAAAAACAAGTTGCTAAAATAGCGAAAGAAATTGGCTTTACTCAAATTTCAGTATCTCACGAAGTTAGCCCGCTGATGAAACTGGTTTCGCGGGGAGATACTGCGGTTGTCGATGCTTATTTATCTCCGATTTTGCGGCGTTATGTCGAACAAGTAACCAGTCAATTAAGAGAGGTAGAGCCTCTGGATATGCGTTCCCAGGCCGAGCCTGGGAACGAGGCTGTAGGGGCGGGCACGGGGGCACCGTCCCCTAAATTAATGTTCATGCAATCGAATGGCGGCTTAGTGGACGCGGCACAATTCCAAGGAAAAAACAGTATTTTATCCGGGCCTGCTGGGGGAATTGTCGGTGCAGTTCAAACGAGCAAAAAGGCAGGTTTTGATAAAATTATTACCTTTGATATGGGCGGAACTTCGACAGATGTTGCCCATTTTAACGGCGAATACGAACGCGAATTTGAGACGGAAATTGCTGGGGTGAGATTGCGATCGCCCGTGATGGCAATTCACACTGTAGCAGCCGGCGGCGGTTCAATTGTCTTTTTTGACGGGGCTCGCTACCGCGTCGGGCCGGAGTCTGCAGGGGCCAATCCTGGGCCTGCTTGCTATCGCAAAGGCGGCCCCTTGACGGTGACTGATTGCAATGTGATGTTGGGGAAAATTCAACCGGATTTTTTCCCGAAAGTATTTGGATTGAATGGAGATTTGCCGATCGCCCCGGAGGTAGTAAAGCAAAAATTTGGGCAACTAGCGGGGGAAATTGGGGGCGAGAGGACGGCGGAACAGGTGGCGGAGGGTTTTTTGGCGATCGCTGTGGAAAAGATGGCAAATGCTGTCAAAAAAATCTCGCTTCAGCGCGGTTACGATGTTTCGGAGTATACATTGTGCTGTTTCGGCGGTGCGGGCGGCCAACACGCTTGTGCGATCGCGGATGCTTTGGGGATGAAACGGGTATTTATTCACCCTTATGCGGGTGTGTTGTCCGCTTACGGTATGGGTTTGGCTGATGTGCGGGCTATTCGCGAAAGGGCGATCGAGCAACAATTAAATGCAGAATTATTAGCGGATTTGCATCATATTTTAACTGCATTGGAGGCTGAGGGGAAGAGGGAATTGAACCGCAGAGGCGCAGAGAACGCAGAGAATGAGCCAGAGGTTTTAGTTGTTAGGAAGCTGCGCTTAAAATATCAGGGAAGTGACTCTGTTTTGGCCGTAGATTTTGCTGACACTATTGAGGTTATGCAGGCTGAATTTGAAGCTGCCCACCGACAGCGTTACAGTTTTATTATGCCAGAAAAACCGCTGATTGTGGAAGCGGTTTCGGTGGAAGTTGTAGAAAGAATGGATGTGCCGGAAGCATCCACAATTTCCCCCTCTGGTGGCACGGGCATCTTGCCTGTGCAACCAATTTCAACCGTACAAACCTATGTGGCTGGCGGGTGGCGGGCAACGCCTGTTTATCAGAGAGATGATTTGCGATCGGGCGACTGCATAGAAGGCCCTGCTATGATTGTTGAAGCTACGGGAACTAATATCATAGAACCGGGCTGGGAAGGGGAAATCACCGAAAATAATGATTTAATTTTGAACCGCAGATGCACGCAGATGGACGCAGATAATATCCGCGTTGATTCGCGTTCATCTGCGGTTAAATCAGATCCGGTTTTGCTGGAAATTTTTAATAATTTGTTTCGGGCGATCGCGGAACAAATGGGCGTCACCTTGCAAAACACAAGTTCCTCAGTCAACATCAAGGAACGTCTCGACTTTTCCTGTGCAATTTTCGACCAAAACGGGCAATTAGTTGCCAACGCGCCGCACATTCCCGTACATCTGGGCTCGATGAGCGAAAGCGTTGAAGCTTTAATTTTAGCACAAGGCAAGGCGATTCAACCGGGCGATGTTTATGTTTCTAACAATCCCTACAACGGCGGCACGCATTTACCAGATATCACCGTTATTACTCCAGTATTCGATCGTAATTCCTCCCTTCCTTTGTTTTATGTAGCCTCGCGGGGACACCACGCCGACATCGGCGGCATTACTCCCGGTTCTATGCCTCCTAACAGTACAACAGTAACCGAAGAAGGTGTATTGCTTGATAATTTCCTGTTAATAAGCGAGGGCAAATTTCGAGAAAAAGAATTACTAGAAATTCTGACAGCGGGTAATTTTCCTGTTCGCAATTCCGCTCACAACCTAGCCGACTTGCAAGCACAAATTGCTGCTAACAAGCGCGGCGCCGAAGAACTTCTCAAGATGGTAGAACATTATGGATTAGAGACTGTGCAAGCTTATATGGGCTTCGTACAAGACAATGCTGAGGAGTCAGTGCGGCGGGTAATTGATGTGTTGCAAGATGGCGAGTTTACTTATCCGATGGATAGTGGCGGACAAATTAAGGTAGCGATTACAATTGACAAATCTGCGCGCAGTGCAAAAATAGATTTTACTGGCACTTCTGCTCAACAATCTAACAATTTTAATGCTCCCGCAGCCGTGTGCAAAGCTGCTGTTTTGTATGTTTTCCGCACCTTGGTAGATGACGATATCCCTCTAAATGCGGGCTGTTTGAAACCTCTCGAAATCATCAATCCCGCAGGCTGTATGCTGAATCCTCGCTATCCAGCGGCCGTAGTTGCAGGTAATGTGGAAACTTCGCAGAATATTACCGATGCTTTGTATTGCGCGTTGGGAGTGATGGCTGCTTCTCAAGGAACTATGAATAATTTTACCTTTGGGAATCAGCGCTATCAATATTATGAAACTATTTGCGGCGGTTCGGGTGCTGGTGCCAGTTTTGATGGTACGGATGCGGTACAAACTCACATGACTAATTCGCGTTTAACCGATCCAGAAGTATTAGAATGGCGGTTCCCGGTGCTGTTGGAAAGTTTTGCAGTTCGGGCTCATAGTGGGGGGAATGGATCTCATCGCGGGGGTAATGGAGTGGTGCGGCGAGTGCGCTTTCGGGAAGCGATGACTGCTGGTATTTTATCGGGGAGACGGGTGATTTATCCTTGCGGTTTGAAGGGGGGGGAAGCGGGGAAAGTTGGGCAGAATTATGTTGAAAAGGTTGATGGTAAAGTTGAGGAATTGGGGAGTACGGCGACTGTGGAAATGCAGCCGGGGGATGTGTTTGTCATTGAGACTCCGGGGGGCGGAGGATATGGTTATTTATAGTAGTAATATCAACTCCGGTAGCATCGGAATTAATATTACTCACAGTCAGGACACGGCAGTGCCGTGTCCCTACAATTAATCGGGTAGGGACACGGCACTGCCGTGTCCTCGGTATCATTCTGATGCTACCGGAAACGATATAAGTAAGCCCTCGCTTTTAATTTATCGTTATGAACCGACAGGCATTTTTCCGGTGAAGGTTCTTTTTTATGGGGAGTAATATAGCCAGAGTTTTTCATAACTTTTCTGATGTGTGAAAAGCTCGCTCGCCGAAGTGAAAAGTATATATTATCTTGAAAGAGCCGCAAAATGCCATAAATACCGCTCTGCGAGCATCGTACCGCTAAAAAATCACCCTCAACTCTGGAATGTCGATCGACAAATCGTGTAGAATCGGGCTGCACCCGCATTTATTCTCCAAACCTTTCCAGAACAATTGTGCAAACACCTAATTTTTCAGAACTCAACCATCCTGTGGTCAAATCCCTGTTCCATCACAGCGACCAGGAATTATTGACTCTGTTTCAAAACCATCCCGATCAGGGTCGCTTCTTCACGGCGATTTTTTGCCGCTACGCTCAAATTGTACACTCCCTGATTCGCCATTCTGTGCGATCGCCCGTACAAGGCGATTACCTATTTGCCCACACTTGGCTGCACATCTATCACGAACTCCGAGGCCTCGATTTGCGCCGCGAAACCCAAGAGTCTGATGGCGGAAATCTCAGTCTCCAAAACTGGCTGATTAATGTCACCGCAGTCTGCATAAATCAAGCTGAATTGCCCCCTGTTGAATCGATTCACTACTCTTTGCAATCGGCTCCGCCTCCGCTGTGGTGTTACGTCAAACAAGCCTTGGAATTGTTAGCGCCGCTGCCGCGTTTAGTGGTGTTGATGGCTCAGACTTTCCGCTGGAGCGAAACTCGAATTGCAGCTTATTTGCAAGCAGAAGGCGAAGCTATTTCCCCCGCTCAGGTAAAGGCTTTGCTGCAAAAAGGATATCAAAGTTTAGAATCCAACTTGCCGGAGGATATTCGGGCTATTTATCTAGATGAAAATCTCGATTATCAAGAAGCGCTTGTCTAGTATAGCGATCGAGGTTGTGGTTTCTCAAAAACCCGGTGTTTTGAAAATACTGGGTTTTTTAGCTATCATGTATAGCGGCATATCCTCCGTCGGCACCCTACATTTTGATTTTTTCTGTAAGTTGTAATCATCTATTTTAGTTGAATACAAGCAATCCCAATATAAGAGGTGGAAATGGCTGTTTATCAAGTTCGGTTGGTGAATGAGGCACTCGCGCTCGATCGCACGATCGCAGTACCAGACGACCAGTATATCTTAGATATGGCAGAAGATGCCGGCATCCGCTTGCCCAATGGATGCAAGCAAGGCGAGTGTTCTGCTTGCGTTGTCAAACTGCTGAGCGGTGAAATCGACCAAAGCGAACAAAAGTTTTTGAAGCCGTCTGAAGTGCAAGCTGGCTACGCTGTTACTTGTGTGGCTTACCCGCTTTCTGACTGCACGTTGTTAACGCATCAAGAACAAGTTTTATATCAAACATCTCTTTATTTAAAATGGTAAGTATGGAGCGATTTAAAGATACTCGTGAAGACATCTACTCATTCCAGAATGAATTTCTGGTGAGATGCCCTTTTTGTGGTTCATGTGCGATCGTGCGTTGTATAGATCCTGATAAGGTCGATAGCTTTGCTCCTCGCAGATTTTCCTGTACAACTTGTGGTTCCTCAAAAGATTGGTCTGAACAGAATATTGAAAGCTGGTATAGTAAGGCACAGGATAACTACTTCCACTATCCTCTGTGGCTTCAAACTTCCTGTTGCGGTAAGACGCTTTGGGCTTACAATCTTCGACATTTAGAATTTATTGAGGCTTTTGTTCGGGCAAAGCTGAGGGAACGAAAGCCTCATGAACTTTATGGCTGGTCGAATCAGAGTCTGTTGTCTCGACTTCCAAAATGGATACAATTAGGTAAGAATCGAGAAGAAATTATCAAAGCGATCGCAAAGATACGTGAATCAGTTGTGACTCTTACCTAATATTCGCCGCGGGAAATGGTTGTTCAAGCAGATTTCGTATCATGTAAGGTGCGTGACTTTCCAGCATCTCGCTGCCACTTGAGTGGCTAGAAAGTCACGCACCCTAACGAGGGTAGATAAACCCGCCCTTATAAATTCAGCAACTCTACAATCCGCTGAAGCGGAATGTGGGCCCAATCCAAGCGGTAATTAAGTTCGTAGGCTAGCTCGCCAACCGCTTTTTCCAAAATGTAAGCATCCAGCAAAACTTGTAGTTCCGGTATAGATTTGGGCAAGAAATCTGCATCGGCTGCTGTTGCCAAATAGCTCTTAACAAAAGTTAGGCTGACCCAGCGGTGCCAAACGTTCGCCCACTGCTGCATCTCCGGGAGATTTTCAGGGCGAATCATCCCACTTTCTACTTCATTGCGGAGTGCCAAAGTAACAGCGTAACTTATAGATTGCAGCATTCCCGCAACATCTCGCAGGGGCGACCTCTTCATCCGCCGCTCGTTTAATGGTCGATCGCGTTCTCCTCCGAAGTCAATAATTACGAAGTCTTTGCCTGTATAAAGAACTTGCCCGAAATGAAAGTCTCCGTGACAGCGAATTCTATCGGTCGTGATTCTCAAGTTCAAAATAGACTTGAAACGTTCCATGAGCAAATCTTCGCGGTTGAGCAGCTTTTGCGCCGATTTTTGTATTTCGGGCGGCAGTTTGGACATCCGTTTTTTCAGATCCAGCAAAGTTCTTCCTGCCAGATTTCTCATGTGTTGATAGATGGAACGCTGGTAAAAGGAGGTGAAGCTTTCTGGGGCAAAAGCGGGATTTTCTGTGTCACCAGTTAAAGCGAGGTGAAGTTCGGCTGTCCGCTGACCTAAAAGTTCGGCTGATGCTAAGTAAGAGCCGATGAGTTCGCGAGCTAATGCAGGAATTTCTAGGGATAAATCCGCTACTAGCGAGTTTGAGTTCCGCTGCATTGGTCCGGTCAAAGCGCTCGGTAAATAATTTTCGGGGGCAGTAGATAAATTCTCGCCGGAATGCTTTGCTTCTACGGTCATTACTTGCTCGAAATAGTCGCGCAGTGTGTCTAATGTATAAGACCAAGCGTCTATGCTGTCGGGGATTAATTTTTGCAGTATTCCGACGGTAAAGACTTGTTTTCCTGGTGTGTGATATTCCAATGCTCCGGCAATTGGAGCGTAGTGTTGAATCGAGTTGAGATGGGTTAAAAAGCGTCCGATTTCTAATTCGGGGTTGATTCCTTCCTCGACTTTCCGCAATATTTTCAGGACGAAGCGGTCGCCGTAACCTGCGGATGTATTGCTTTGTTCTTTTTTGAACAGGTGAGGGTCGAGCTGCGATAAATCTTGTTCGGAGTTGAATGCACTGTCGGCAATTCCTAGCAGTTGACCTGCAGCACCTCTGTAACTGCGAGAAGTGGCGATCGCCCCCAGCAGCGCGCTCAGAAAACCTTTGTCCCCCGCAGCGTCAAATAGTACCCCGACTTCCTTGTTGGTTTCTGGGAAGTGGAGGCGCGCGATCGCCCGATCGTCCACATCGCCTTTCATCTCTTCCCAGCCTAAAGGCAAAACGTAAGTTTCCGGCATACCTTCAGTATAATTCAACTGCAAAAACAGAATGTAAACTTGAGATTGCTCCCCCGCACTATCTTTACATTCAATCGGTACAATCTCACTTATTTCTAATGATTGAATTGTCCGAGCTGTACCGCTAAACCAGCGATGGCGCCGCAGGTATCCCGGCAAAATATTAAGCAGCATCTCGCTTAACTGACTTGTAGCAAAAGCAGTTTTCCAATTGCCTATCACCGCCAAAGTAGGCAAGTCTGTGGGAACACCGTGCAGCGCCAAATCTTCATGTTTAACAGTAAGAGTAAACCAGTAAAACGTGTGAGGACTCAAGCACAAAAAGTAAGGCGACTCGCCAACAGGAGGAAACTCCGTGCGGCCGAAAATCTCCACCGGAACAGCACCTTTAAAGGGCGCAAGGTCTAATTCTGCCGTCTGGACGAAGCGCGACAAATTAGCCACTACGAGGATGTGTTCGTCTTGATAAGTGCGTACAAAAGCTAAAACTTTGCGGTTTTCCGGGTAGAGAAACTCGCAAGTTCCGCGGCCGAATGCTTGGAAGCGCTGCCTAATTGCAATCAGGCGTTTCATCCACCACCAAAGAGAACTCGGATTCGCCCGCTGCGCGTCCACGTTAACAGATTCGTAGTGATATTCAGGGTCAACAATTGGCGGTGCATACAGTCGCTGCGGGTTAGCACGGCTAAAACCGGCATTGCGATCGCCACTCCACTGCATCGGAGTTCTCACCCCGTTGCGATCGCCCAAATAGATATTGTCTCCCATGCCAATTTCATCGCCGTAGTAAAGCACCGGCGTACCCGGAAGAGACAGCAGCAAAGCATTCATCAACTCGATGCGGCGGCGGTTATTTCCCATCAAAGGAGCCAAGCGGCGGCGGATTCCCAAATTAATTCTCGCCTGAGTGTCTTGAGCGTAAACCCGATACATATAATCTCGGTCTTCATCACTCACCATTTCCAGCGTCAATTCATCGTGATTCCGCAAAAATAATGCCCACTGACAGTTATTGGGAATCTGCGGAGTTTGCTGGAGAATGTCGCTAATTGGGAAGCTATCTTCCATATACAAAGCCATAAATAAACGCGGCATCAGCGGAAAATGAAAGTTCATGTGACATTCATCCCCGGCAGCGTAATATTGAACTGCATCCTCCGGCCACTGATTCGCCTCAGCAAGCAGCATCCGGTTCGGAAATTTCTCATCTACGTGCTGCCGCAATTGCTTCAGGAATAGGTGAGTTTCTGGCAGGTTTTCGCAGTTAGTACCTTCGCGCTCGTAAAGGTAAGGCACCGCATCCATCCGCAGTCCGTCTACTCCTAGTGCCAACCAGAAATCTACCACATCTAAGATGGCTTGGCGGACTGCCGGATTGTCGTAATTCAAATCGGGTTGGTGGGAATAAAAACGGTGCCAGTAATAAGCTTTTGCTACAGAATCCCACGCCCAATTAGATGTTTCAAAATCTTGGAAAATAATCCGAGCATCTTGATATTTTTCCGGCGTGTCGCTCCACACATAAAAATCTCTTTCGTTACTTCCTTTCGGGGCGCGGCGCGCTCGCTGAAACCAAGCGTGCTGGTCAGAAGTGTGGTTAACAATTAACTCAATAATGACTCGAATTCCCCGCTGGTGCGCTGCTTCTAAAAGGTCTTTAAAGTCCTCTAATGTGCCGTAAATCGGGTTTACGGTGGTATAGTGAGATGTATCGTAGCCGTCGTCTCGGAGCGGCGAGGGAAAAAATGGTAGTACCCAAATTGCTGTTACTCCCAAGTTTTGCAGGTAATCCAGTTTTTCTGTCAGCCCTCTAAAGTCGCCGATGCCGTCTGCATTGCTGTCGGCAAAAGCCCGAACTGGTACTTCGTAAATAATCGCGTCTTTGAACCACAACGGGTCGTCATTTAACATTGAGTTTGGCATGATTTGTAGGGATGATTGGTAATTGGTAATTTGTACTTAAAATTTGGTAATTGGGATTTGTTAGTTCCCATCCAAACTGATAAATCATAACTTATAATTTGGCCGCTATTCCTCATGCCAGCCGCAGACTTTTAATCGTAATTTATTAACGCAAAACTTATAATTTCTTAACTATAAAATTTCAACAATCTGTTTGCTATTTCGGATACAGTTCACAATCCGGGTACTGTGCTAGCTACCGATGCGCCGTAGTGCCCACCATACATACTCTCGCTCTCTCTCCTTCTTCCCCTCTGGCCCTGCCGTCAAAGGTGCGGTATTTACTACCTGCCGGACGGTTGCCACGACATTACAGTACCTTGACGTTTATTACTAATTTTCGTTACATTAGTTTACATAAAGCAACAAAAGTTAAGGAAAAAGCAAATATGGCTATTGTAATCTCTCTTTTAATCGTCGGTTGGGTCGCAGCAGCATTAATTGGCACTCAAGCATATTTCCTCGGGGAACAGTCAAAGCCCATCCACGAGCGGAATTGGAACGATGAATCTTTTGAAAAATTGGCTGTAGCAATCACAGCAACAGAGATGGATTACAGCGTTCGCGTTCCTGCCTATAGCATGGATGCCTATGGTAGCCGCACCATCTCGAATTCTTGATATCAAGTAACAGGTTTCACCATTTTCAATAACAGGCAGGATGCCTGTTCCACAAGAGAATTGATGGTTTGTGGAACAGGCATCTTGCCTGTTCCTAATTTTCAATAACAGGGCGGATGCCTGTTCCACAAGAAGACTTATTATTTGTGGAACAGGCAGGATGCCTTTTCCTAGCTGTTCGGCAACTACAAACTATTACCGACTAGCGCTGGGCGAGAATCTTTTTTGCGAAACTGCAAAGTGTTATTTTCGCAGTCGATCGCAATTGTATCTCCCTCCACAAACGCATTTTCCAGAATCTTGTTTGCCAGCGGGTTTTCCAGCTCCCGCTGGATGGCGCGTTTCAAGGGACGAGCGCCGTAAACCGGGTCGTAACCTACATCTGTGATATGGTTTTTTGCCGCATCGGACAGTTCCAAAGTGATTTTTTGCTCAGCCAACAAACGCTCGATCCGCTTCACTTGGATACTGACTATTTGCCGTAGTTCGACCTTGCTCAAAGTGTGGAACAAAATTATCTCGTCCACCCGATTGAGAAATTCGGGCCGAAAGTGCGATCGCAGGGCTGTCATTACCCGTTTTAACATCTGTTCGTACTCTTGGTCGGTCTCCCGTTCTTGAGTCAATAAATTTTCATTTTCACTCTTGTTTTCACTCTTGGTTACACTATCAACATCAACTCGCTGGGCAGACACCTCAACAGTACCATCGGCAGCCACTTTATAATCTGTCTTTTGACTTGACAAATCTTTCGTTTCCTGCTTCCGGCTAGCAGGTTTTTTGACGGTTTTTTCCTTCTTAGTAAACACGTCTAAAATGTGGTCGCTGCCGATATTGCTAGTCATCACAATTACGGTATTTCTAAAGTCAACCACTCGACCTTGAGAATCGGTAATTCTGCCGTCATCCAACACTTGCAGCAAAATGTTAAATACGTCCGGGTGCGCTTTTTCCACTTCGTCAAACAGCACTACCGAATAAGGATGTCTCCGCACTGCTTCCGAAAGTTGTCCCCCTTCATCGTAACCGACATATCCGGGGGGAGCTCCTACCAACCGGGAAACGCTGTGTTTCTCCATGTATTCCGACATATCGATGCGGACGATCGCATCATCGCTGTCAAACAAAAACTCCGCCAACGCCCGCGCTAACTCAGTTTTGCCGACGCCTGTCGGGCCCATAAACAAGAAAGAGCCGATCGGTCTTCCCGGATCTTTCATGCCCGCCCTAGCCCGCCGAATCGCAGCAGCCACGGCTGTTACAGCTTCCTCTTGACCGATGACTTTTTGGTGCAAGTGTTTTTCCAATTGCAGCAATTTTTGGCGTTCGGATTCTAACAATCGGTTAACCGGAATGCCCGTCCATTTAGCGACAATTTCCGCAATATCGCCCTCAGTAACTTTTTCCCGCAGCAGGGAAGAACCTTGAGCTTGCTGTTTCAAAAGTTCCGCTTCTTTCGCTTCGCGATCGCGCACCGCAGTTTCCAACTTGCCGTACTTTAACTGTGCGGCTTTATTCAAATCGTAAGCCCTTTCTGCTTGTTCGATTTGCACTCGCAGTTGGTCTTCTTCTGCTTTCAATTTATTGATTGCATCCAACAACTGCTTTTCGCCCAACCACTGAGAAGACAATTTTTCCTGCTTGACTTTTAAGATGTCAATCTCCGATGTGATGCGTTCGACGCGGAAGCCGAGCCCAGGGGCGAGAGCACCTTTTCCTTCGCCTTCGATCGACAATTTTTCCATTTCCAACTGCATCACCCGGCGGTCGATTCCTTCCAATTCCACAGGTTTAGAGGTAATCTCCATTTTCAAGTGGGCGGCCGCTTCATCTACAAGGTCGATCGCCTTGTCCGGCAAAAAGCGATCGGAAATATAGCGAAAAGACAAAGTTGCAGCAGCTACCAGGGCCGAATCAGTAATTTTTACCCCGTGGTGGCGTTCGTAACGGTCTTTCAATCCGCGCAAAATCGAAACAGTATCTTCAACGCTGGGTTCGCCGACAAATACTTGTTGAAATCGGCGTTCTAGTGCAGGATCTTTTTCAATATTCTTGCGGAATTCGTCGAGAGTTGTAGCGCCGATGCAGCGCAATTCGCCTCTCGCCAACATTGGTTTTAACAAATTTCCCGCATCCATTCCCGAACCGGAACTGCCACCGCCACCAGTGCCAACAACGGTGTGCAATTCGTCAATAAATAAAACAATTTGCCCGTCGGAATCGATGACTTCCCGCAGAACAGACCGCAATCGTTCTTCAAATTCGCCCCGGAATTTTGCTCCAGCAATTAAACTGCCCATGTCAAGGCTAAATAGCTGGCGATTTTTCAAAGATTCCGGTACGTCACCGTTGACAATTCGCTGGGCTAAACCTTCGGCGATCGCAGTTTTTCCGACTCCGGGATCTCCAATTAACACCGGATTGTTTTTTTGACGGCGAGAAAGAACTTGCACCACGCGGCGGATTTCCTCGTCGCGGCCGATTACTGGGTCGAGTTTGCCGGCTTTGGCGGCTTCTGTCAAATCGCGGCCGTACTTGCTGAGGGCGTCCGAGTTAGCTTCGCCATCTTGATCTTGGGCTTTAGCGCTGCTGCGGCTGCCTTTCCCAGTTTCGGAATTTTTTTCTTGGGCTTTAGCAGTGGCGCGGAAAGATTTGATTGCTTCTTCGAGTTTTGGTCGATCGAGCGTACCGGCTGGGGGTTTGCGATCGTAACCGGGGCGGCCCGGCGGGCCGTCGCCTTTTGTCAGCAACCTGCGGCCGACTCGTTCGTCTTCTACTAAGCCAATTAATAAATGTTCAACGGCGATAAAATTATCTTGCCAAGTCGCCCTGGTGGCCTCGGCAACATCTAACATCACTTCTAAGCCGCGACCGAGGTATAGTTGGTCAGCGTTGGCAACTCTGGGCTGTCGTTTGGCAAAAGCATCTAACTGCTGCGCCAAGCGGGGGGCATCGACTCCAGCTTTGCTGAGAATGCTGTTGGCCTGGCCTTGCTGTTCGAGAAGGGCGATGGCTAAATGTTCAACCTCTAGCTGCTGATTGGCAAAGCGGCGGGCTACATCCTGGGATTTGACAATGGCTTCCCAGGCTTGATCTGTAAATTTGCTAGGGTCTGTTGGCTGCACGTTGGTTCCTCGCAATCAAGGGGATTCCTGTTGTTATCCGTTAATACATCGTCTCACAACCATCATAATCTTTAAACAGGATTATGAATTTATGAGTGCGGTTAACTAGGGCGGAAGTTGTGGCATAATTGGCCTCTTACAAAAGCTTACAGTCCGCAATCCACCCCGAAATTTGGTGAGGTCAGACCGACTCTGGCGATTCCCTTCGGGATAGTTTCGCTGGTCGTACTTATAAAAATATTGCCAGAAACAAGATTTTTTATCGGCTGAGACTTATGCTATTTCCCACTTACCAATTTCTAGTTTTTTTCCTAATTATTTTTAGCCTGATAGTCTCTGTGAAACCCCAAGTCAATTTGTATAAAATTGTCTTGTTAATTTCAAGTTTATTATTTTATTCCTTTTGGAGTTTCGACTTTCTCTTGCTCCTCGTTTTCTCTACAGCCTATAACTATATCACTCTCCGGGTTCTCTGCAACAATAAGTATAAAAAATTTGCTTTAATCTCCGGCTTAGTTTTCAACATTGCTTATCTCGGCATCTTTAAATATTGCAACTTCTTTGTAACTTCTTTATTTGAGATACTGAACCAGCTACAAATTCCCGCCAGCTTTCCAGTTTTGCAAATAATTGCCCCCGTCGGCGTGTCTTTCTACACTTTTAGAATGATTTCTCATTTAATCGACTGCTACCAGCAAAAAATACCCTGTCCAAAATTTATAGACTATGCGGCCTACATTACCTACTTTCCGCAAATTGCCTCTGGGCCAATCTCGCGAGCTCGCGAATTTTATTGGCAGCTAAATTCACGGAAAAAATACGACTATCAAATTGAAGAAGTTATAGTTTTGATTTTGTCTGGACTCTTCAAAAAATATACTTTATCGAGCTTTTTGTTTAACTTCACTGACTTACCCTTCAAAGTACCCCAGCAGTACAACCGCATCGATTTAATCCTCGCAGCAATTTCCTATTCCTGTTTAATTTACGTAGATTTCAGCGGCTATTCAGATTTAGCCAACGGCATCTCCTGTTTGCTGGGTTTCAAACCCATTGCCAACTTTAATATGCCATACCGATCGCTCAGTCTGCAAGAATTTTGGAAAAGGTGGCACATCAGTCTTTCCGAGTGGCTGAGGGATTACGTTTACTTTCCCTTGGGCGGTAACAAATACGGCAAGTTGAGGAAGTACCTAAATCTATTTTTAACAATGGCGATCGGTGGATTTTGGCACGGCGCAGGTTTAAACTTTATTTTCTGGGGAGCAATTCACGGTTTAGGATTAATTGTCAACCATTTATGTAAAGATATTCCCCAAGCTATCCACTTTAAATTAGACTATGCCTTTCCCAGATTTGCTAAATTTTGCAGTTGGCTGCTAACATTTACTTTTGTTACTTGTAGCTGGGTATTTTTTGGCACTCCCAATTGGGAAACTGCGGTGAGTTTTTTTGAAGGAATTTTCCATCCTGCCGTCGCAACTTTTCAATTTAACTTTTGGCAATTGTATTTAGTAATTGCGGTCATTGGCGCGCTCAACTTGTGGGGCGATCGCATCTCCCAACTATTGCAAACCGTATTGTCATTAAAAAACATTTTCTTTCGGGTTGTCTTAGTTTCACTGCTCGTGTATACTATCTTGATGTTGGGGCCAAGTACCGTCGCGCCTTTTATTTACTTTAATTTCTAAGAAATATGAAAGACCGGGAATTTTTGCTGATTGTTACTTCTGTAATTCTCACTTTAATATTTTCAAACTTATCATTATTTCTAAAAAGCTTTGCTTCAACTCCTTTCGCCAGTCCAGAAATTAAACAAGCCGCGCGCCAGATAGAAATAGACGGTTTCAGAAAATCCGAACAAGATTTTTGGAGCAAAATTAAAGATATTAACTTCGATAACCTCCCCAAAGAACCAGAAATTTCATCTGTCCAAACCGAAACAAAAGCAACCGTTGAACCCCCAAAGCCTGGTAATCCTAAAAAACCAACCCCAGCTAAAAAAACACCCCCAGCTCAACCTAAACTGACCAGACCTTATCGCCGATTTTTATTTATTGGAGATTCCGTAATGTTCGACTTAGGAATTCAACTCCAGTACAGTCTTAAGAAAAAATACAATATCGCCGATACGAAAATTGACTACAAGGTCGCGACCGGATTAAATCGGATAGATTATTATGATTGGTATGCCAGAACTCGCCAAACTCTTAATAATTACCAGCCGGATGTAGTGATAGTTTTGTTCGGAGCCAATGACCGTCAAAATATCATTGACTCTCAAGGAAAAGCCTGGAGAATAATGACCAAAGAATGGCAAAAAGCTTATCAAGAAAGAGTAGAAAGATATGCCAATTTACTTGATTCGTCATCCGTAAGAAAAGTGTATTGGGTCGGTCAATCGATCCCTAACAAATCTTCGTATCTCAAAGCTTTTTACCTGATGAACGATATTTATAAAAATGCCAGCAAATCTTCATCCAAAATCGAATTTATTTCTACTTGGGACACTTTTGGACAAGGAGGAAGATTTGTTCCAGTAGTTGCTAATAAATCGGGTAAGCGAGGCTATGTAAAAAATAATGACGGCTTGCACTTTACATCCCACGGAGCTCAAATTATCAGCGACTTACTCGTTGACCAAATGGTAAGCGACAAAATATTAAAAGCTCAGACAAAAAAATGACTATAGTAGGTTGGGTTTCGTTGCCCAACCTAAAATTTAGACATTTCACCAATTATTGCAAAATAATATATTTAGTTCGGGACGCACATTTGCCTTGATTAACTAGGTTTTTAGGGAAAATCTAGGCTTGAGTTATAATAAATTTACTCGTGAAACCGGGTTTATAACTCCCTATGCGTTCAGGACTAATATTGACAAAAAGCCACAGTAAATGTAATGCTGAATTCAGCATCCAACAACGGCCTCCATATCTAGCAATTGTCATGGCGACAAATTATGACGAGCAATATGTGGAAACTCGATCGCACTAACATCCCTGAGTCAATGGGGTGCAGCGGCAGAGCGCTAATCTTCACTCTCACTAAATATACTCAACCTTGGCAAAGAATAAACCTAGTTAAAAAAATCCTGCAACAGTGCGGCATCGAGCCTTTTGCTGAAGTTTTGGGCGTACCCAACAGCGGAATATTCAGAGAAAATATACCGGAATCCCTCAGAAAACCGCATCCGAATTTGCTGTTTCGCGCTTTGGCAATTCAGGCATTTGGGAAGGTGGGAGAGGGGCTGATATCAAGTGAGAGAAAGGCTAGAGCAAGTAATTTTAGCAAAAATCTGCTGGCGGCGTTAGAACAGGAAGCGCGAGGGGGATCGACTCCTTTAATTCGGTGGTCTGCGGCTGTTATTATTAAGTCAATTTGGTTGGATGAAGCAGGGCAACAACAAGGCAAGGAAGGTGCTGTCAATGTCACAATCAATGCAGAGGAAATTGAGCGACGGGTTGTAGAAGAGCAAATTCAACTATTAGCAAGCAACAAATTTGCTTTGGGCGACAGCCGCAGAAATGACAGCCACAAGGAATATGAGAATTGTCTCGATTTTTGGGTGTACGGCCCTAGCTGGCTGCTGCCGAGCCTGGCAATGGATTGCGACGAATATCTGTTTTGGATCGATCGAGTATTTGCTGCGATCGCACTTAGGGGCCCGTACAAATTGAGTGCCGACAACGATGCAGGGGTAACAAACTTTTTGGAAGTGGCAGAAAATAATTTTAATGACTTGGAATTCTCCAAAATACTTGCCAAAATTTTTGAGTTTCTGCACCACCCGGAAGCGAGAGTTAAAAATCTAGCTACAATTATTTTAGAACCTTACAAAGACAAGATTGACCGAAAATCGGCGCAGATTCTGACAGCGCTCCTATATAAATTTAATGTAAAATATCAGCCTTTAGAATCCCTTACTATTCCCGAAATCGAGGAGTACAAAGCGTCACTATATTTCGGTAAAATGGAAATTGACGACTTGTATTGTGAGGCTTTGGCGCTGTGCGGCGATCGGGATGTCGAACTCGCAAGTTTCTTGTCCGCTAAACAAAGGGAATACCAACATACTCTACAGGAGTATATCAACAATCTCAGCAAGTTAGTTAAGTCAATCATAAATTGCCAGAGCTTGTTAGATGCTAATAGGGAACTTTTGTATTTGACTGTAGATCGGCTGGAAAAATGGGATTACACTCTAGACAATAAACTGGCGGCGCACCGCAAAAAAATTCAAAACCTGAGCTTGGATAAAAGTACCTCCGAGCAGTGCATAAACCTCGACAATGAACTCAATTATATCAGAGATTCTTTGCAGTATACATTGTATGAAGTCACATCAAATATTAACAGTCAAATTAGAGAGTTAGAACTTTCGGCATCCAAAAATAGCAAGACGGCAACAGATATGTTTAGGTGGACGTGGCTATTGTTCGCGGTGGGGTTTTCAGTAGGGTGGTTTTTTTATTTATCAAATTTAGTGATTAACTGGATATTCGGGGTCAGCTACACAAGCGAATTTCTAGTTTATTGGACTATTTTATTTAGTGTAATGGTGGTATTTTTATTAGTATTAGCTGTATTCTTTTCGGCGCTCGCTGCTTTAGACCAGCGCCGAGAATCTAAATTAATTCCTCAATTTGATAGCTTAAGCCAAATAGGGAGCAGTTTTTCTATATTGTGGCAAAAAATATATTTGCAGCAGTTTTTACCGTCGGTGCGATCGAATTAAAAGTTTCAGTTGACCGTTGTGGGTACGACTGTTGTCAAAAGGAAAACGGAAGAGGGAAGATAGTTTTTCCTTCCCCTTCCCCCTCTTAAGAAAGTTAGGATGCGGTTGTTGCTGCTACTTTCTGGGTGTTGCTACCTTGATTTTCCAGTTGAATTAATTCAACTTTATATCCATCTGGGTCTTGCACAAAAGCGATGACTGTTGAACCGTGCTTCATCGGGCCGGGTTCGCGACTAACTTTACCGCCGCGAGCTTTAATTTCTTCGCAAGTACCGTAAATGTCGTCAACGCCGATCGCAATATGACCGTAAGCATCACCCAAATTGTACTCTGTGACGCCCCAGTTGTATGTTAATTCCAAAACTGTAGTGTCCGATTCATCGCCGTAGCCCACAAAAGCCAGAGTAAATTTACCGTCTGGATAGTCCTTTTGCCGCAGCAATTTCATGCCCAGAACCTCAGTGTAAAATTTGAGGGACTCTTCCAGGTTGCCGACTCGGAGCATCGTGTGTAGTAGTTGCATTTAGCTCACTCCAAATTTTTTAAGCTTTCATCTATTTTAGCGATTTCTTGCTGAAAAAACTCGCGCCTCAACCGTCGCCATTGCCGCAGGTTGACAACTGTCTATTTGATTTAGCTTTGTACTTCCACCACACCCCTAAACATATTCATGCCGCAAGTAAATAGGTATCGTCCAGGTCTTTGAGGGGTGAATTCAACAGCCGTTAGCTGATTTAGAGGTAATTCTTGCACAATGTGGAAATCTGGTAACAACACTTTTTCAAGACAAATGTTGGGGTCGCGCCTCAAGAAATTGAGCCTGACTAATTGACCTGCTTTCACAACTACAGTAGCAGGCTCATAACCCCCGTCCACAGTAATAGTCAACTCTTGTATCCCCTGAATAGATTCAGCTTGCTGCCCTTTAGCTTTACTGAACAAAAACCACCACAATTCCAAACCGATTAATGTCAAACCACCTATTGTGACGCCAACTTTTAAACCTAGTGGCTGTTCAATGCTGCGGAATTGAGTCGTTGAAGTAGAATGCGGGACGGACATTTCGGAAGCTTGAACTCCCGATGCCATTCCCATCACAAGTCCTAAACTCGCGAGACTTCCCCAAATTTGACTAGGCTGTAACATTTTTCTAATTCCTCCAAATTTATGCACTAGATTTGGCTTGAAAATTCCGCAATCGCAAAGCATTAGTAACTACAGAGACTGAACTGAAAGCCATTGCTGCACCGGCGATAATTGGATTTAGCAGCCAGCCAAAAAAGGGGTACAAAATGCCCGCCGCGATCGGTATTCCAGCGATGTTGTAAATAAACGCAAAAAACAGATTCTCGCGGATGTTCCGCATGGTGGCGCGGGAAAGTTTAATTGCTGTAACTATGCCTTGCAAATCGCCTGAAATTAAGGTAATGTCGCTGGCTGCGATCGCCACATCGGTGCCGGTGCCGATCGCAATTCCCACGTCTGCTAAGGCCAAAGCCGGTGCGTCGTTAATCCCGTCTCCCACCATCGCGACAATTTTTCCTCCCCGTTGCAGGGCTTGGATTTGAGCTGCTTTTTGGTCGGGTCTAACTTCGGCAAAAACGCGCGTAATGCCCACGGATTGGGCGATCGACTCCGCAGTCGCGCGGTTGTCCCCCGTCAGCATCGCCACCTCCAAACCGAGCTTTTGAAGTGCTTTCACCGCCTGCGCTGACGACGGTTTGAGGGCATCCGCAATGCCCAGAATTGCCTCTATTTTGCCTTCTACAGCCATCCAAACAACCGTTTTGCTCGCAGCTTCCAAAGCTCTCCCGCGCAGTTCCAGATATTCAGTATCGCAGCCGAGTTCCTGCATCCACCTCAGCGTTCCCAGGGCGATCGACTTTCCGCCTACAACTCCGCGAACACCACTCCCCGCGATCGCCTCAAAATCCTTAACATCCGTCAAATTTACCTCTTGAGATTGAGCGTACCTCACAACAGCTTCCCCCAAAGGATGCTCCGAATTTTGCTCTACAGACGCCGCCAATTGCAGCAACTTTAACTCATTGCTGTTCGCCGTTCCTTTAATTGTCACAAAATCAGTTACTGTCGGCTTGCCTTCAGTAATAGTTCCAGTTTTATCTAACACGATAATTTGAATTTTATGAGACAATTCTAAACTCTCGGCTCCTTTAATTAAAATCCCATTTTCTGCACCTTTACCCGTGCCCACCATCACAGCAGTCGGAGTCGCCAAACCCAAAGCACAAGGACAGGCAATAATCAGCACTTCCACCATTGTCACTGTGGCTAGAGTGAAGTTTCCCGTCGCGTTAAACCAGATAATGAAAGTAGCTAAAGCGACGGCAATTACTATGGGAACAAACCAACCAGTCACTTGGTCTGCTAACTTTTGAATCGGTGCTTTTGAACCCTGTGCGTCCTGCACCATCTTGACAATTTGAGCTAAAAATGTATTTTTGCCAACTCTTGTCGCCCGAAATTTGAAGCTGCCAGTTTTGTTGATTGTGGCTCCGATAACTTCGTCGCCAAGCTGTTTTTTAACGGGCAAACTTTCTCCCGTAACCATTGCTTCGTCTACCGTCGAAGCACCCTCAATTACATCTCCGTCTACGGGAATTTGCTCTCCCGGCCGCACCTGCACGATGTCGCCAATTTCCACTTGGGCGATCGGCACTTCTAACTCTTCCCCGTTGCGAATTATCCGAGCAGTTTTTGCTTGCAAACCCATGAGTTTGCGAATTGCCTCCGAAGTCTCTCCCTTCGCCCGATTTTCTAGGGTTTTCCCCAACAAAATTAAGGCGATAACGCTGGCGGCTACTTCATAGTAAACGCTAGGAGTCAAACCTTGGGCAGTGAAGAAACCAGGAAAACAGGTCACAAATACAGAATAAAAGTAAGCAGCACTCGTACCCAAAGCAATCAGGGTATCCATTGTTGCTACGCGCCGTTTTAGGGATTTCCAAGCTCCCACATAAAACGATTTCCCGCACCAGAATTGTACTGGTGATGTCAGGACTAATTGCAGCCAAAAATTGTGCAGCCATGCGGGAATAAATGGCAGGTGCAAGCCGGTCATCGCTGGAATAGCGCCCACAACCAGCAGGATGCTGATGATACCTGCTGTCCAGAGTTTCCGCTGCAAGGTTTGAGATTCAGATTTGCGATCGGCTTGTTCGGAATCATCCTCTGGCGCCGCCATTTCTTGAAGCGGCAAAGCTTGGTATCCCGCATCATCAACCGCCGATTGAATTGTTTCTAAGTTGGTTTGCTGGGAGTCGTATTGGATGGTTGCTTGTTCCATCCCAAAATTGACATGACACTCAATTACGCCGGGAACAGATTGAATGGCTTGTTCGATAGATGAAGCACAAGAAGCACAACTCATGCCCCGCAATTTAAGTGTGAGATTGTCCATATATGCCATCCTCAATGAGACTTTACCCTTTGTCTTTAAATAGTTGGATAGCCCGCCGATGCGATCGCTTTCCTAACTTCACTTTCCGACTTAGCGGTTTGAATCGTGACCAATTTTGTCTTGAGATCCGCCTCAACACCAGCGGCTGAGTCAATGGCTTGGACTGCTTTTGTTATTGTATTCGCACAAGCAGAACAAGCCATCTTAGGAACTTTTAGCTGTAAAGTCATAGTTTGAACCTCAGCAGAAACTACTCTGCTCAATAAATGAATTAACTCCATTGTAAAGTCTCCAGTTCACTGGAGAGTCAAGAGGAATTGCGAAATAAATCAGAAATTCTCAAAAAAGTGGTTTGACACGCTACCCATAGGGGTAAGGCGCGCACTGTTCACCCTACATAATTCGGTTGTCAGTCCTGTAAATCTTAAATTTGAGTTCGATCGACGGCACAGCAATAATTCTTTACAATTCCGAGGCAAAAATTTCATCCTAATTTCATTTATATGTGGAAAGCTGAAGATAAATGGCCGTTTTAAGGATATAAAATCTATGAAACCAATTTCATTAAAAACAGGCTTTGCAGCCCTGATATTCACCGCCGCAGCCGCTTTAACCAGCGGAGTGCTTGCAGCTTGTTCAAAAGCCCCTTCCAGCGAAGCTCAAGCCCCAAATGTTACGGCTGCAACCGAAGCAAACAACAAGCAAAACGTGGCCCAAGGCGGTGGCATGAATCATGGCATGAATCATGGCACGAATCACGATATGTCAATGGATTTAGGCCCTGCTGATGCCGACTACGATTTGCGGTTTATTGATGGGATGACAGTACACCACCAAGGTGCTGTAAAAATGGCTCAAGATGTGCTTAAACAATCCAAACGCCCGGAAATGAAAAAACTTGCCACTGATATAATTGCTGCTCAAAACCGCGAAATCAATCAAATGAAAGAGTGGCGAAAAGCTTGGTATCCCAAAGCCAGCAGTACCCCGATGGCTTATCACGCTCCAATGGGTCACATGATGGCAATGACTCCCGAACAAATGCAAAGCATGATGATGAGCATGGATTTAGGGGCCGCTGACGACCAATTTGACTTGCGATTTATCAATGCGATGATTCCTCACCACGAAGGAGCTTTAGTGATGGCTGAAGATGCTTTGAAGAAGTCAAAACGCCCGGAAATGAAGAAATTGTCTCAAGAAATTATGACTTCGCAAAAGCAAGAAATTGAGCAAATGAAACAGTGGCGGCAAGCTTGGTACAAACAGTAATTTTGCTCACCTCAACAAAACGTGACCCAAATCCCGAAAATGAGTGACATTAATCACAGTAGCTCAAGAGTTCCGAAAATACTTGCTTCACCAAAGCAAGAAATTGAGCAAATGAAAAAGTGGCGACAACCTTGGTAGACAAAGTAATGTAGCTCGACAGTGGCTGTCAGCATTGGTCTGACTCCACCTCAGTTTCCTGAGAGTATCTACACATACTGTAGATAATTGAGCCGTCCTACCTCTAAAGTAGTAGAAAGTTACGTAAGAATACTGTAGACAATGGATCAGCCCTACCTCTAAAGTAGTAGATAGGTCAGCAAAAAGCTATATACATAGAGAGGGTAGTTTATGATATTGAATACCTTGGAATTAAACAGCACTTATAAATCAAATGCAGCCGTAGATGAGCTACTGAGCGAATTGACAAAAGAAATTGCAGCGCCAGCAGAGATAAAAAAACCGGAAAAAAATTTACAGCAAAATCGCTTGTCATTAGGCGAAACTTAT
Organism: Microcoleus sp. Pol11C2; assembly: GCF_036701505.1. Classification (NCBI taxonomy): domain Bacteria; kingdom Bacillati; phylum Cyanobacteriota; class Cyanophyceae; order Oscillatoriales; family Microcoleaceae; genus Microcoleus; species Microcoleus sp. Pol11C2. Next base: position 197,905 of record NZ_JAUBQX010000005.1, on the reverse strand, counting down.
CTTCGTATTTTAGAATCGGGTGGGCATCTGGGCTGCTGATTCAAAATTTCATCCTAATTTCATTTGACCGTGAAATACTAGGTTGAGTAGAGCATTTCTAGCTCTTGGTCATTGCTTAGCGGTCGCTTCTTGGAAAATGCTAATAAGTAACTTTACTTAATGGGTATCACTTACTTACCTTGGCAAAATACCAACTGCTAAACCTGTGGCACTCAACCTGATTTCAAGGACAATGCCAACGATGATATTCCACAAATATGCTCAATCTCGGGCAATTATTAGCAGATTTTCTGGAACGTTGTTCAGCCTAATTTGGCTAAGTTCTCCGGCTGTCGTTTTGGCACACGCGGGACACGGAGATGAATTTCACCAAAGCGGCGAAACAACTGAAACTCCTGCTGCTATTTCTGTCGATGCCGAAACAGCAAAACGATTAGGAATTAAAGTCTCCCCTGCCGCTCGCCAGCGACTAGATATCGGCATCAAAACCACAGGAGAAATTGAAACTTTACCCAACGAAAAAGTAGAAGTTACGGCTCCTGTTGCTGGGAAAGTAGTAGAGTTGCTCGTTAAGCCTGGGGACAAAGTATCAAAAGGTCAACTGGTTGCGGTTTTATCCAGTTCAGAATTAGGACAATTGCGGGTTGAATCTCTCTCGAAACGTGCCGAAGCTGAGGCAGATTTGCAGCAAGCGGAAGGCGATCTTAAACTAGCACGAGAAAATTACGATCGCCTGGTGAAAATAGCTGAAGCTGAAATAGCACAGGCCACAACTCAATTAGCAGCAACTAGCCAACAGTACGAAAAAGAGCAAGAATTAGTAAATAAGCGCTCTGTTGTCAAAGTTGCTAAAGAAAACTATCAGCGTCAAGTTGAAATAGCGCAAGCAGAAATAGCGCGGGCAGAAACTGAACTGACTGTGGCTAAAGAACAGTTCGATCGCGACAAAGAATTAGTGGCATCGGGGGCGATCGCGCGGCGCACAATGCTGGAATCGCAAGCCCACTTCGCCGAAGCACAAGCCGCTGTTGCTAAGGCAAAAAGCCGTCCTGAAGTTATCAAAGCCGAAACCGAAATTAAACAAGCCGAAGTAGACCTCCCTATGCGGGAATTGCGGGAATCTCAAGGCAGAGTAGCAGAAGCAAAAGCTCAACTTACCAGAGTTCAGAGCCGCCGGGAAGTCCTAGAAGCCGAGAACCAACTCAAACGCGCCAAAACTGCCGTCGAAGTCGCTCAGTCGCGCATTCGCTTGGCTGACGCAGCCTATCAAGCGCGACTCCAACAATTAGGAACTGTTGCCAACGATCGAGGACTCGTTACCGTAGTTGCTCCGATTTCGGGGACGGTAGCCGATCGCGAAATCACCCCAGGAGAGTCAGTAAACACTGAAAAACCGTTGATGAGTCTGTTAAATGACAGCCGCGTTTTTGCCACAGCCAATATTTACGAAAAAGACCTCAATAAAGTAAAACAGGGTCAGGAAGTCAGGGTAAAAGTCGCTAATTTACCCGATCGCACTTTCAATGGAAAAATCGCCTTAATTGGGTCATCCGTGGAAGGAGAAACGCGGGTGGTGGCGGTGAAAGCAGAACTAGATAATATTAACGGTGAATTAAAGCCAGGACTGTTTGCTGAGTTGGAGATTTTAACCGACAAAACTGCAACAAATATTTTAGCAATTCCGAGTGCGGCGGTAGTGGATGTTAGCGGCAAAAAAACCGTTTACGTCCAAAATGGCAATGCTTATCAAGTGGTTGAAATTGAACTCGGTCAAACGGCGGGAGATAAAGTTGAAGTGAAGAGGGGTTTATTCGAGGGAGATTTGATAGTAACGCAGCGAGCACCTCAACTTTACGCACAATCTTTGCGGGGCGGTAGCAAGCCCTCAAAAGACGATGAAAAGAAAGACGCACCTCCCAAGGCAACAGAGGTTAATTTTAATAATTTCCCCGTGTCTTTATGGTGGGCGGGAATAGGGGGAGGAGTTGCGATCGCATCTCTGACTTTCACAGCCGGCGTGTTGTGGGGAAATCGGCGCAAATTGCCAGCAATAGCAGCGGATTCTGGAAACAATGTCCGAAACAATAGTTTTTCCAGCTCTGCATCGACGTTGGACAATGAACTGCTGTTACACAATGACAACCATCAGGTTAAAACTCAAGAGATAGAAGTCAAGAGTTTGAAGTAAACAATTGCGTGAATATAGCAATTTAGTTTGCAGAAGTATGTATCTATTAACTCCAAGATAATAAAATGTTCAGCACTATTCTTAGATGGGTAATAAACCGCCGCTGGCTAGTTGTTATCGCTACCATTATTGTTAGCCTTTGGACATTTTCTATCATTCCCCAAATGTCGCTTGATGTATTCCCTCCTTTTGCACCCCCGCAAGTCGAAATTCAGACGGAAGCACCGGGACTCGCGCCGGAAGAAATCGAGTCTTTGGTAACACTACCGATCGAAAGTGCCATTAACGGAACTCCTGGGGTAACAGCAGTGCGATCATCTTCGGCTGTGGGCCTTTCTGCGGTTAAGGTAATCTTTGATTGGGGAACGGAAACTTATCAAGCGCGGCAGTTGATCACAGAACGCTTACAGCAAGCGCAAAGCAAACTCCCGGCTGGGGTAGAAACACCACAAATTTCTCCCACAACTTCTCCTGTGGGCACTGTTATTACCTATGCTTTTACATCAGAAACTACTCCTTTGATGGAAGTGCGCCGTCTGGTTGATTGGCAAGTCACAAATCGGCTTCTGGCAGTGACGGGCGTTGCTCAAGTAGTAGCTTACGGCGGCGAAGAAAGGCAGTATCAAGTATTAGTAGAACCTGCCAAGTTGAAAGCTTTTAATGTGTCGTTGCAGCAAGTTGCCGAAGCGGCTGCTGCTGCGAATGTTAACGCGCCGGGGGGGTATTTAATTACGCCGGATCGAGAAACTTTAATCCGGGGGGTGGGGCGGATTGAGTCTCTGGAAGATTTGCAGCAATCGGCGATCGACTCTCGCCACGGAACGCCCGTCAGAATTGGTGATGTGGCTGATGTCAAGATTGGGGCTGCTATCAAGCGGGGCGATGGCAGTTTTAAGGGCAAAAAAGCTGTGATTGTGATGGTAAACAGACAGCCAGTTGCTGATACTCCGACGGTAACTAAAGAGGTTGAGGCAGCAATGGCTGAGGTGCAGCAAGCTCTGCCAAAAGATATTAAAGTTACTGTGACTTTTCGACAGGAAGAATATATTAATTCCTCGGTGGAGAATGTGCGATCGGCTTTAGTTGAAGGCAGTATTATCGTCACCCTTATTCTCATCCCGTTTTTGATGAATTGGCGCACTCTGGCGGTTGTTTTACTAGATTTCTTTCTGACTTGGCTGTTGGCGCTGCTGGCGATGTATTGGCTGGGGCTGGGATTAAATACGATGACTTTGGGGGGTTTGTCGGTGGCGATCGGCACTGCGATCGACGATGCGATCGTCTATGCCGAAAATACCTACCGCAACTTGAGAGAAAATACGTCTTCTCTTCATCCTCGCCCGGTGATGGATGTGATTTTTGATGGCAGTCAGGAGGTGCGCGATTCGTTAATTGGAGCAACTGTTATTGGGATTGTGGTGTTTTCTCCTATTTTTACTTTGCCCGGTGTAGAAGGTCGAATTTTTACGCCTATGGGGATTACTTATCTGGTAGTTGTTGTGATTTCTAGTCTGGAATCGCTGTTAATATCTCCGGCCCTTTGCGCTATCTTGTTGCCTAACAAACGTATGACTGCTGCGGAACCTTGGCTGCCGAGATTTTGCAAGAAAATATATCACTTTTTTATAAAATTATCAATGCGCTATTCGGGAATAATTTTAGTTTTTGCTGCTGCTAGTATGGTGACTGCACTAATTATTTTGCCTTCCTTTGGACGGGTGTTTTTGCCGGAGTTTCAGGAGCAAACTTTGGTAAATACTATTATGCTTTATCCGGGGGTGTCTTTGGAAACAACAGATAGCGCGGCTTTTGCTATTGAAGATGCACTTAAGGATGATACCAGGTTTGAATACGTGCAAGTGCGATCGGGCAGAGCTCCGGGAGATTCTGATGCTGCGGGAGTCAATTTAGCTCACATTGATATCGGTTTAAGCGAGGCAGGGATGAAAAACAGGCCGAAAACTTTGGAATCGCTGCGGCAGGAATTCGCTAAATTGCCGGGAGTTGCACCAAATATCGGCGGTTTTATTTCTCACCGGATGGATGAGGTTTTATCTGGTGTCAGGAGTCAGATTGCTGTCAAAATCTTTGGCCCGGATTTGGATCAACTTCGCAGCATCGGTGCCCAAGTTGAAGAGCAAATGAAAACAGTTGAGGGAATTGTAGATTTTCAACTCGAACCGCAGGTGCCTGTGCAACAAATTCAAATTAAGTTTAACCGTCAAGCAGCAGGTAGATACGGTTTGAAAATCGGAGAACTTTCAGAAATAATTGAAACAGCTTTGAACGGCAAGGTTGTTTCTCAAGTTTTGGAGGTGCAGCAAACTTTCGATTTAGTTGTTTGGTTGCAGCCTGAAGCTAGAAATAACTTAGAAACTATTCAGAATTTGTTAGTTGATACTCCGAGCGGCAATAAGATTCCCCTCGCCCAAGTTGCTACTGTAAAATACGGTACGGGTCCAAATACGATTAACCGCGAGAATGTTTCTCGCTTGATTGTGGCAGCGGCTAATGCTAAAGGTAGGGATTTGCGATCGGTTGTGAATGAAATTCAAGCTAAAGTCAAACGAGAGGTAGAGTTGCCTTTTGGCTATTTTATCCAGTACGGCGGTCAATTTGAAGCTGAGCAAAGAGCTTCGCAAAATATTATGATATTTAGTGCGATCGCCTTTTTTGTAATTACAGTATTGATGTACTTGTCCGTCAAGTCTATCGCTTCAACTGCTATGATTATGATTAATTTGCCGATCGGATTAGTAGGAGGAGTAATTGCGGTAGCTTTGACTGGCGGCATCATCTCTGTAGCTTCCCTGGTTGGCTTTGTCACATTATTCGGCGTTGCTACCCGTAACGGCTTGCTTTTAGTAGACAACTACAACACTAAATTTGCTGAAGGACTGCCTTTTAAGGAAGCAATTATTAAAGGCTCGATGGAACGGCTCAACGCCATCCTGATGACCGCTTTAACTTCAGCTTTGGGTTTAGCACCTTTAGTCTTTGAAGGTGGGGCGGGCAAGGAAATTTTGCAACCGCTGTCAGTCGTAGTTTTAGGAGGGTTATTTACTTCTACAGCCTTAACTCTGTTAGTTTTGCCAGCTTTGTATGCTCAATTTGGGCATTTTTTACGACCTCAACAACCTCAGCCAGTTCTTGAAGACGGGAAGGTAGTTAATGTGTGATAATTTCTAATTATTGTCACTCAGCAAGGAGTCAAAAAAATGAAATCGCTTAAATCAAATTTAATTGTTTTAGGTAGTGTTGGATTGCTGTTTTTGGGAGCTTGCAGTAAAGGGGACCAAGCAAGCGATACAAATAGCAATCCAGCATCCCCTCCTGTAGCCTCTCAACCTGCGTCTTCGCCTCCCGCCGCTGCTCCTGGAAAAGCGACTAAAGGAGGGCAAGTTGTGGAGTCGGGAGCTTACCATTTAGAGTTTGTAACTGAAAAAGAAGCTACCGGAACTCATTTAGATTTTTATTTGCTAAAAGAGGATAACAAGGAACCAGTTCCTAACGCGAAAGTGACGGCTCAAGTGCAGTTGCCGAATGGAAAGCAGCAAACCCTAGCTCTCAAGTATGATGCTGAGGGCAAACATTACGCTGTGGTGTTTCCCGGCAAAGATGCAGGAAGTTATCCCGTGAAAGTTACTGCGGATATTAACGGAGAAAAAGTTGACGGTCGTTTTACCTTCAATCAATAGATAGCTGATTTCCTAATGCGCTCTAACTTATGGGCGCATTAGTTATTAGCAACAAACAACTGCCTCCTGCGTTTCCACTAAAAAGCCGATCGTATTTCGCTCGCAGTTAATTTCCTATTTACTTGCCTGGGTTTTTTTGAATGGGAAAAACACTCGACCTGCCAAACTTTGAAAGTAAATGCCGCCGACGGTAATTAAAAAGACGAAATAAGCGATCGCCTGCACGACATATAGCTTATCCGTGTAGCCAAACAGCGCACTCAACAACAAACCTGGAAACTTGTCTTCGGGAAGCAGTTGCGAGGTATTCCAGACCATCGGCCCGAGAATGCAAGAGTGGATTTTAGTAAATCTTTCGTAATAGAAACACAGTGCTGCTGATTCGCGGTTTGTTTGCGATAAAATATTCATCGCGCTGTCAAAAAGCCCCAAAGTAGATACCACTAAACCCGCTACAATCAAGAGCAATAAAATGCCCATATATTTAAAAAACAGGCGGATATTAATTTTGACTCCCCATTTAAACAGCAGGACACCAAATCCGGTGGCTGAGAGAATGCCCCCCAAAGCGCCGAGCGCCGGAATAATGCCTTGTTGAAACTTGGCGACGACAAACAAAACAGTTTCAAACCCTTCCCGCAAAACGGCAATAAAAACTAAACTAAATACGCCCCAACCGGCATGAGAGTTTTGCGTTAAGGCAGCATTTACAGCGCCTTCGACTTCGGCTTTCATAAATCGCGCTTGCTTGGTCATCCAAATCAGCATCCAGCTCAGCATTGCTATTGCTATAATCCCAAAGATTGCTTCTAGCAGCAATTCCATAATCGGTGCAAAAGGCTGATTGGATGCGGACAAAATTTGCATCGTCCAGACCAACAGTACACCTATAAAAGCGCTGGCAATAAGTCCAACTCCTACCCCCCCAAAAACCCAACGGCTTAAATAGCTTTGTCCAGACTTTTTGAGGCAAGCGAGAACGATGCCGACAACTAAAGCGGCTTCGACTCCTTCGCGGAGAGTAATTACAAATGTGGGCAATGCTTCGCTAAAATTCATCTTTTTAGTTGAGGTAATATCGGGAGGTAATTGGTAATTTTTTTACCAATTACCGTTGGCGGTTTCAGTTAAATTTTTTAAGATGCGGGTTTGAGAACTTTTTGGCTGTCGTTCTCGATCGATTTAACTAGCTGGTTGACTTGTTCCGTGGTTTTTACGGGGGCCGCCGGCGCGATCGCAGTTGGCCAATTTGTCTTAAGTTCATTCATGTTGGCAACAATTGCTTTGTCAATTTCCGGGCTGGTTTTAGCCACTTGCTCGGCAATATCTTTGTACAGGCTTTCCGCGTACATGACAAAACCCCGCGAATCTTGGTATTCAATAATTGCGGAAATTTTGCCGTTAGCAACTGCCGCTCCGTATTCGGAATTAGCTGTATCCAACAAGCCGTTAATCACTTGCAGCACGAATTTCGGATCTTTTCGCTGCGTTTCGGGAAGAGCGGCAATTGCTCCATCAACTGCTTGCATTGATGTGTCAAATTCTGCTTTCACTTGAGCCGGATCTTTTGCACCCGCTTTAACTAAATCTTGCAATTTAATTAAAGTAGCCTTAAATTCAGGAATTTTACGCTCGTTTAGCTGATCTTCCACATCGGCATAAATTTCTTCGACTGGATGCCCGATGTGCGGTTCTGCCTGGTCTGGTTTGCCTTGATCCAAGAGTTCTTGGGCTACGAAAAGATGGCCTTTCATCAAGCCAAGTTTAGTCATGTAATCTACATCTTTGGGTTCGCCTGTCAGCACCACATTTTCAATAGTTACCAAGTCTTTGATTTGGTCGAATTGCGCTTGAGTAATGACATTTTTTGAAACCAATTCTTCGACTTTTCCGTAAGGGCGGCTGGCTTGAATTTTGTTAGAAAGTGCCGGCACTCCTAACTTGGCTTCGAGTTTATCTAACTCTGAAAGAATGGCAGTATTGATGTTGATGCCGCCTTTGCCGCCGTGATGCCCGCTGTGACCGCTTGTGGATGCGGGACTGGCTGTGGCAGCGGGTGAGGGTGTGCTGTCGGTGTTGCTAGCCGTGGGGGAAGCGCAACCAGCCAGAGCAACGAGGATGGCTGTAGCAGTGACTCTAGGTAATAAACGAAATGTGGATAACATGGCAGTTGCTAATTTTTACGTTATGTGCGTTTGGTTTCGCAAGTTATTAAGAATAATTCTCAATTATTTGCGAGCTATTCATTCTACCTATTTGCGATCGAGCTTGTCAAATAATTTCATAATTTCTTTATTTGAATCGGCGCACCATGGTAGCAGGATTTGGTTTAAGTGAGGACTTCAAATACACCCATGCAGCCAGCTTCGGCGATCGCATCTTGATGGGGATGAAACATAAATTTTCCAGCATAGCCGTAAGTAAATTCTAAAATATGTCTTTCAGCTACTCCCATTGTGATGACATCGGTTCTTTCACTGGGAGTCAAAGTCATCCCCGTGCGATATACGTCAAAAAAGTTGGCGTGCAGGTGAAAAGTTACTGCCGCTTCATACTCAATCAGGTTGAGAACGTACAGCCGGATTAGCTGATTTCGGTAAATAGGTATCGGGTTGTTCATGTAATAATTGGGCAACCCGTTAAAAGCGTAAAGCTCGTTTTTTTTGTCGTCGTTTACGTCGTATCCTCCCATGATTAACAAGATTTCATCTGCAGGAGGGCGGGGTTTTGGCGGATCGATGATGAACATTCCATAGAGTCCTTTACCTATATGGCGAGTTACGGGTTCAATATGGCAGTGATATAGATGCACTCCGTAGGGATTGGCATCGAATTCATAAATAAATACCGAACCGTGTTTCACTGGTTTAACGCCATCCATTTCGCTGGTATGAACGCCGTGAAAGTGCAGCGAATGAGAATCTCCGGCTTTGTTATAAAAAATGACGCGGATACGATCGCCCTCTGTTGCCCTTAATGTCGGCCCCGGCACGCGATTGTTGACGTTCCAGGCGTTGAAAGTGACGGCGCTGTTAAGTTGGACGATCGAAGTATTAGCTTCCAGGCGAAATTCCCTAACCGTGCGCCCGTTTTCGCGCGTCACCGTGCCGTAATCAAAATCCCGCGCAATTTGCATCGGGTTAATCTTGCTGACGGTGAGTGCATCTGCGGGGATAGGCGGTATTCTCGCGACTGATGTCGGTTTGCGAGTCAAGTTTTGAAGTGCGATTGCGCCACCCGCTACCCCAGCCCCAGCTATTCCTAGCTGTAGCAGTTGACGGCGACTCCAGCGCCCAGCCTTTTTAATGGCGGGACGATCGGATAAATCTGTCATAACTTATTGAAAACTTTTCTCAAAAATTTACTCGTGGTTGATTATAAGACATTACCAGCTTGTTGTCAATTATTGTCAACTGTTCTTTTTTTCTGCGAATTCAGAATATTTCATGCTGATTTCATCTCAGTATGTGAGCTTAAAGATTGGGGTAGATGCTGCCGATCGCTAACAATGTATAAGGATTTACCGCTATAAATTAGAGTTATGAGAGTTTTGCTAGTTGAAGATGAGCCAGATTTAGGGAAAGCGATCGATCGCACTTTAAAGCAGGAAAAATATATAGTTGATTGGGCCCTAGATGGCAGTGAAGCTTGGGAATATTTAGACAGTCAGTGGACGCAATATAACCTAGCTATTTTTGACTGGTTGCTACCAGGAATATCAGGCTTGGAACTGCTGCGGAGATTGCGTGCTAAAAATAGCGCCCTGCCCGTCTTGATGCTAACAGCAAAAGACCGCATGGAAGATAAAGTGGCGGGACTAGACGCCGGGGCTGACGATTATTTAGTTAAACCGTTTGGCATGGCGGAACTGTTAGCAAGATTGCGGGCTTTGCAAAGGCGATCGCCCCAAATTCAGCCACAACAGCTACAGGTAGGAAATCTAGTTTTGGACTGCGGAACACGCACTGTGTGCCATCTCGATCGAAGTGGCCACAGCCAGATAATTGCTCTAACAAACAAAGAGTTTCAACTGCTAGAATACTTTATGAAACATCCCAACCAAATTATCACCACTGACCAAATTCGGAATCAGCTATGGGAGGCGAGTGCAGATACCTTTAGCAATGTGGTAGCAGCTCAAGTGCGGTTGCTGCGGCGCAAACTTGAGTCGGTTGGTGGCGCGAATTTAATTGAAACCGTTCACGGCGTCGGATACCGCATGAGAAATTAAAGTAGGGCGGGTTCTCCGGTCGCCCCCACAATAAAATTTAATTTTTGTGGGACAGGCATCTTGCCTGTTCTTAACAATTAGAGGACTAAGGCTAACTGGCACAAAGGTATTTAGTTGCGCTTCAGCGCTCTTTCCTAAGCTAAAAGCGCTTAGCCGTGTCAAGGTGAGTAACGAGCCTACTAACTTTAGGCGTTTTGATTCTGAGTCCAAGCTCCCCCAAGCAATTTTCCTTGATTGAAGTCTCAAAAATCAGAACTTGAAATAGGGGTTTTCGGCTTTTTGTATGGTTCAGATTTAACACGCCAGACAGGGCTAGCTAAGAGCGCTGAAGCGCAACTACATACGTAAAATTGCAGCCTTATTTGTAACAGTTAGCCTTCGTTCTAAATTATATAAAATATAAGTTTAAATGAATCAAAATAAACTATTTAACCGAACTCGCTGGCAATTAGCCATTTCCTATGCGGCTGTAATGGGTTTGATTTTAAGCTTGTTGGGATTTGGCGTATATAAGGCGATCGCCCACGCTCACTGGGTAGCCATAGACCGGGAATTAGAATCGGTAGCGGGGACGCTACACGACAGCCTAGAACTCAAATTGCAGCAGCCCGGACGCTTGGAGCCTATAGTAAACGAACTTTTGCCCAACCTCCGCCTAATTGGAGTTAAAGGCATTAAAGAACAGTTGCCAAGTCGCCATATTTTAAGCGCTATCAACCAAGGCTATTACTATATTCGTTTATTTGATTATTCGGGGAAATTAATTGCTACAGCAGGCGCTTATCCCGAAGAATTACCACCTGAATTTAGCTCCCAATACTGGCAAACAATAACTGACGCCAAAGGCAAGGTTTACCACCAAATTTCTGTAGCGCTACACACCAAAACACAGCAAGATTGGGGATATTTTCAAGTTGGGCGGAGCCTGCAAGACTTCAATGATTATCTCAGTACAGTGAAATGGGTTTTGAAATTAGGATTGCCTACAGCATTGATTTTGATAGGCTTTGCTAGTTGGTTGTTGGCAGGATTGGCAATGAAACCGATTTACTCTTCCTACCGACAAATTCAACAGTTTACAGCGGATGCAGCCCACGAATTGCGGACGCCTTTAGCGGCTTCGCAGGCGACTGTAGAATCGGCCCTGTTGACGCCTCAATTAGATGAAAAAGAAGCGCGGGAAATTTTGCGGACGATCGATCGCCAAAACCGACGATTGACTCAGTTAGTTGCTGATTTGCTGCTGCTGGCTCGCATGGATAATCAGGCGATACGCGATCGCCCTCAATTGTGTTGTTTGAATGACTTGGTGAGCGATTTAGTCGAGGAATTGGCCGCAATGGCGATCGCTTCTAAGGTAGCGTTAACATCCGAAGTGCGAGTCCAGCAGCAATTAAATGTTGTCGGCAATTCCGACCAACTTTATCGCTTAGTTGCTAATTTAATTGTTAATGCCATTCAATACACTCCGGCGGGCGGGAAAGTAACAGTTATTTTAGATTGCAGCCACCAAGAGGCGATCGTTCAGGTTCAAGATACCGGTATTGGGATGGCGGCGGCAGATTTAGAGCGAATATTCGATCGATTTTACCGAGTCAACAGCGATCGATCGCGCCATACCGGCGGTTCGGGACTGGGATTGGCGATCGCCCAAACCATAGCCCGCGCCCACCGCGGCAGCCTCAGCGCCCGCAGCGAGTTGGGTTCCGGCAGCACCTTTCTCCTGCAGTTGCCTTTGTGAGCTACTATGTGAGGGCAACTGACATCTTGCACCATGTTCGCTTAACAGGCTTTTGGGCCTGTTCCACAAAAATTGAAATATCTTGTGGGGAGTAGGGGTTGGACAGGAGAACCCGCCAGTGAAAGGCTAATTGAGAATTGTGCAAGATGTGGGGAAAACCGAATCATCTTTTTGTGGTAATCCCTTTTGCAGAAGAGAGCACGATCGCCGAAAATCATTAAATAGCTATTTCTCAGCAATTAGCAGTCATCACAGAGAAAAATTATGACAGTTTTAGAACAGGGAACAATCTCAATCCATACCGAAAATATTTTCCCGATTATCAAGAAGTCACTATACACTGACCACGAAGTCTTCTTGCGGGAACTAATTTCTAACGGCGTCGATGCCATTGCCAAACTCAAAATGGTTTCCCGTTCCGGCGAATACGGCGGCGACATGGGCGAACCGCAAATCAACATAGCGATCGACAAAGAAAACAAAACCCTCTCAATTTCCGATAACGGGATCGGGATGACCCCCGACGAGGTAAAAAAATACATCAACCAAGTCGCTTTCTCCAGCGCAGAAGAATTTATTCAAAAATACCAAGGCAGTGGCGACGACGCAATCATCGGTCACTTCGGCCTAGGTTTCTACTCTTCTTTCATGGTGGCAAAGAAAGTAGAGATTGATACTCTTTCTTACCAAGAAGGCTCGCAAGCAGTACACTGGTCTTGCGACGGTTCTCCCGCTTTTCAACTATCAGAATCTTCCCGCACAGAACGCGGAACTACTATTACTCTTACCCTCCAAGACGAAGAAGAAGAATATTTAGAACCCAGCCGCATTAAGCAGTTAATCAAAACTTACTGCGATTTCATGCCAGTTCCCATCAAATTTGAGGGAGAGGAACTCAACAAGCACAAAGCAATTTGGCGGGAATCAGCCAGCAATTTGCAAAAAGAAGATTACTTAGAACTGTACCGCTACCTTTATCCGTTCCAAGACGAGCCGCTGCTGTGGGTACACCTGAATACAGATTATCCTTTCATTGTCAACGGGATTCTTTACTTTCCCAAACTGCGCCCGGATGTCGATGTTACCCAAGGCAATATTAAGTTATTCTGCAACCAGGTTTTTGTCAGCGACCACTGCGAAGAAATTATCCCGAAATTCTTGATGCCGCTGCGGGGAGTCATTGACAGTACCGACATTCCCCTGAACGTTTCTCGCAGTTCTTTGCAAAGCAATCGCACTGTGCGGAGAATCGCTGATTATATTGCGAAAAAAGTGGGCGATCGCCTGAAAGAGCTCTACCGCGACGACCGCAACGAATACATTCGCTGCTGGCAAGATATCGGCACTTTTGTCAAGTTCGGAACTCTCAACGATGACAAGTTCAAAAAGCAAGTCGAAGATATCTTAATCTACCGCAGCACCTACGAGCCAACAGCCGAGAAGCCAGAAACTGTAACGCCCGAAGTTCAGGTGCAAAGTGAGGAAGGAGATTTGTGGCAAGATGTCACTCCGAAGTCGGAAAATTCTAGTTCCACGCAGCCTTACACGACTCTAAAAGAGTATTTGGAACGCAATCAAAAACGCCACGAAAATCGTGTCTTTTATTGTACCGATCCGGCGTCTCAAGCAACTTATGTTGCTATGCACAAAAGCCAAGGTTTAGAAGTGCTGTTTATGGATTCTTTCATCGACACGCACTTTATCAGCTTCTTGGAACGAGAATACTCAGATGTCAAATTCTCGCGGGTTGATTCGGACATCGACGAAACGCTAATTGACAAAGAGAAAGAAGCGGAAATTGTCGATCCGGCGACGAATAAAACTCGCAGCGAACAAGTTAAAGAAATGTTCCAAAAAGCTCTCAATAAGCCGAAAGTGAACATTCGCACAGAAGCTTTGAAGTCTGACTCTGCGGAGGCGACGCCACCTGCGATCGTACTTTTGCCGGAAGCTTTGCGCCGGATGCGCGACATGACGGCGCTTTTGCAGCAGCAAGCCGCCGAATTCCCCGAAGAACACGTTTTGCTGGTGAATACCTCTCACCCGCTGATTCAAAATCTGGCGAGTTTGAGTCAGGGTGCGATTATTCAAGGCGGCGGGGAGTCTCCGTCCAGTCAGTTGGCGAGTATGATTTGTCACCACGTTTACGACTTGGCTTTGATGGCCCAGAAGGGTTTCGATGCTGAAGGGATGAAGGATTTTGTCGAGCGATCGAATCAAGTCTTGACAAAATTGACTGAACGTGCGATGTAATTATCCCCCCCAACCCCCCCTTGCTAAGGGGGGGAGCAAGAGTTTATTTCTATTGGTAAAGGGATAAGTCAAGCCTTCTTCCTTCTTCCTTCTTCCTTCGGGTATAATGAAAGGCTGCACGCAAAAAAACGGTAATCTGGAGGGCAATATGTCACGGAAATGTCAGCTAACGGGAAAGAAGGCTAATAACGGTTTTGCAGTTTCTCACTCGCACCACCGCACTCACAAATTGCAAGACGCCAATTTGCAGTGGAAGCGGGTTTGGTGGCCGCAGGAGAAGCGCTGGGTAAGATTGCACCTTTCTACAAAAGCGATTAAAACCTTGCAAAACAAGGGTTTGGAAATCATGGCGAAGGAAGCTGGAATTAACCTGTACAAGCTTTAAAAAACTTGGCTAAATTAAAATGAGGGCGATCGCACACTTGAGAGTGCGATCGCCCTTACTTTTAGAGAAAAACCTTTACTAAAGCTATTTTCGGCATTTCAGTAAATAAGTAGTCATCAGGCCTTTGCCTTTAACTTCGATCGCGCCGCGACTTTCAAATACATACTTGTCCTGCAATATATCATAAGTTGCAAACGTGGCCTGAATGCTCCCTGGCTTGCCGTGAGATTCCATGCGGGAAGCGGTGTTAACGGTGTCTCCCCACAAATCGTAAATAAATTTTTTAATCCCAATGACTCCGGCGACAACTGGGCCAGTGTTGATGCCAATTCTGATGCTAAAAGCTTGACTGTGGGTATTGCTAAAGTCAATAATTGCCTGCTGCATATCGATGGCCATTTCTGCGATCGCCTCTGCGTGATCCAAGCGAGGAATTGGCAGCCCTCCAACTACCATGTAAGCGTCGCCAATCGTCTTAATTTTTTCCAATCCGTGCTTTTCTGCTAGGCGATCGAATGTGGAAAAAATGTCGTTAAGCAAGGAAACTAATTCTGGCGGAGAAATTTGGGAACTAATTGTGGTAAAACCGACTATATCTGCAAATAATACTGTTACTTCGGCAAAAGTATCGGCGATGATGCTTTGGTCTTGTTTTAATCTGTCGGCGATGGGTTGTGGTAAAACGTTTAGCAGGAGACGGTCGGATTTTTCTTGTTCTAAACGCAAAGCTGCCTCAGCTTGTTTACGAGTTGTGATGTCTTGAACAGTACCTTCGTAATAAAGCAAATTTCCGTAGGAATCGCGCACGGTATAAGTATTTTCTGAAATCCAAATTATACTGCCATCTCGGCGGTAAATTTGAGATTCAAAATCCGATACTTTGCCTTGTTGTTCTATTAAGCGGACCACCTCGGCGCGGCGATCGGGGTCAACATAAAGTTGTTGGCTAATATCAGTTAGTGTACCCACCAATTCCTCGCGTGAACTGTAACCGTAAATGCGAAGCAAAGCAGGATTAGCGCTGAGAAATTGCCCACCTGGGGTAGTTTGAAAAATGCCGACGATCGCATTTTCAAAAATGCTGCGGTATTTTTCTTCCGCTTTCCGCAGCGCTTCTTCAGCCCGCTGGCGTTCTCGGGCTTCCACTGCGAAAGTTACAGAGTCTGCTAGAGAAACAGCAAAACTTTGTTCTTCAATCGTCCAATAGCGGAGCCTTCCTATGTGTTCCAAACAAATAACTCCTGCGGTTTCTCCGCCTATTTGAATCGGCGTATCTAGCATAGAAGCGATGCCCAAGGGAATTAGGTAAGATTCCGCAAATTCTCTAGTTCTAAAATCGTTTTGCGCGTCAAAGGCAGCAATTGCACGTTCTTCTCGCAGTGTTTGAAAATAGACAGGATAGTCTGCTGCTGCTAATTCCAAACCGTGTGAGTGCTGGTTGAGAGTGCAATCGAACAAATCCAGGCACTCCATCTTGGATTTAGTGCGATCGTACACCCAGACGCTCGATCGGGCCACTTCCAGAGTACGGCTAGCAGCTTCAGTTATTTCTTGAAGCGCTTTTGTTAAGTCGCCTTGATTCAGCGCTTTATTTTTGGCTAAATCAATTAATGCCGATTTCTGTTTCTGTAGCTGAAGTTCGCTTTGTTTCAGGGCATTTGTCCGCTCTTCAACTCGGATTTCCAGCTTTTCCTTGAGCTTTTGCAGCGCTATTTCAGCTTTGCGACGATCGGTGATATCTGTCCCGATGCAGAGAATACCCAAAGTTTTGCCCGCTGAATCAACCAGTGGCTTATTTGCCCAAGATACCCAAACGCGATCGCCACTGCGCCGGATATTTTCATTTTCATAGCTAATAAAGCGCTCAGGATTTTGTAAAATTTGACTATAAACCAACTCTAAGTTATTCCCTTCGATGTCCGTCTGTGGAATAATGGTTCCCAAGGCATTTTTTCCAATGATTTCTTCCTCCTTGTAACCAAAGAAATTTTCGGCGAATTCGTTAAAAAAAATAATATTGCCCTCAGCGTCCAGTTTCAGAATAATGCTGTTAGCATTTTCCACCAATTCTCGATATTTAATTTCGCTCTCTCGTAAAGAATACTCCGCTGATGTGCGTTCAGCGACTGTTGCTGCCAATAACAGCGAGGTAATCGTAATTACACCCATAAAAGCTTGCAAAAATAAGATAGCTTGATTGATATTGTCGGCTTTGGCTGTGAAGGTGCCCCCTCCATGAGAACTGCCAAAAATTGCGATGATTGAGACAATAAACGATGCTAGGACAGCGGCTCGCTGACCGAATTGAAGCGCAGCCCACATGATCAAAGGAAACGGTAAATATTCCAGGGGATAACGAGAAATCGAAGCTTCATGTTTCGACTCAAATACCAGCCAGCTCACCCCGATCAATAATATTAACCATACTCCTCGCTCAATTAAATAAGTTTTCTTCGTTTCTGTTTGTATTTTTAAACGTTTTGCCGTTACTTGAGGACGAATAAATATTAAAATTAATGGAGTTAGGATTAAAACTCCCATGGTGTCTCCCAACCACCAATTCCATCGAACAGACCAATATTCACTCCACTCTATTTTGCCAGCTAAATATAGAGAAAAGGCGCCAATAGTGCAACTAATTTGAGTAGCAATTAGAGCGCCACACAAGATTAAATTAATTACATCTTTCAAGCGTTCGAGAGAGGGACGAAACCGGAACCAGCTCAGGGCAGTTACGGCAAAAACAGCTTGCAGAATTGCCCCGGCGTTTCCTCCCACCCAAAGTGCAAATATCTGTTCAGTTGGGTTAACCAAATTGAGCAAAAATGTACCCAAAACTATGGCAGGCCAGACTTTACTCCCAAACAATAAAAGTCCGGCTTGTGCAATTCCTGCGGGTGGCCACACCGAGGCAGCAAAAGGATTGACACCTTGAATTGAAATTGCTAGCCTCGCCCCCACGGCGTAAGCGACCGCAACGACAGTTACTTGAACTAAGTACCGCCCAATTCGGGATTGAGGGAATCGAAGAAACTGATTTAGGTTCAGATTCATATCGAGTTTTAAGTTTTAGATAATTTCACATCTCAAGGAAGTTCGGCAACGGATTCTGTAACGGATGTAACGGATGTAATGGATGTCAGGAAGAGGGAAGAAGGAGGAAGGAAGAGGGAAGAGGGGGGAGTATCTCATATTTGTAACAACACTTCTTCTGGCTTCTTCTTTCTTCCTATTTCCTCCTGCATTCTGCCTCCTGCCTCCTGTCTCCTGCCTCCAAACTCCAATTTCTAGCTGGAGTGCTTTCATTGAGATGCTCCCAAAAGGGGAGCTAATGTAGGGTGTACACCGCGCAGATTGCGATCCTAAATGTAGGTGCAGCGCGCACCTTACGGATTAAAAAGTCTTAACTGACGGCGGCTTCAATCCACTGTTTCAACGTAGAATTAACTTCATCTATGAGAATTTCATGTGATTTGTGAGTTGCTCTTTCCACGACTTCAACTTTGCCTGCTTTCAGCGAACGACCCGGAACAATGCGATAGGGAATGCCGATTAAATCGGCATCTTTGAATTTAACTCCTGCTCGTTCATCGCGGTCATCTAGTAACGTTTCAATGCCTGATTGATTGAGCTCTGCATAGAGTTTTTCGGCGACTTCTACTTGTTGGCCGTCGGAAATATTGGGGATGCTAATGATGGCGTGATACGGGGCGATCGCCACTGGCCAAATTATCCCGTCTTTGTCGTAGGATTGTTCTACGGCCGATTGAGCTAGCCGCGACACGCCGACGCCGTAGCAGCCCATCACAAAGGGCATTTCTTCGCCTTGTTCGCTGGTGTAGGTGGCGCCCATTGCTTGGGAGTATTTTGTGCCTAATTGGAATATGTGGCCGACTTCGATGCCTCTGGCGCTGTGCAAGGTTTGTTCGGGGTTGTGCACTGCCCGATCGCCCTTTTTGGCTGTTCTGACACCTACAACCGTTGCTGGTAGAGGAAATTCTTTGTTCCAATTCGCCCCGACCACGTGGTATCCTGATTCGTTTGAACCAGTGACAAAGTTTGTCAGGTCAACTGCGGTGCGATCGACTAAACGCAAAAACTTAGAGTTTACCTGCTTGCTTCCAGCGATATAATCATCAGCAACATCGGGAGCCATATAACCGAGAGGTAAAGATTTAGCAGCCCATTTCCGCTGAGCTTCCGCATCCGGAACAGTCAAGAATAAAACATTTTTAGCTTGATAATTGCCCGCTAACTTCGTCAATTCATTGAGCAACTTTACCTGATTCACATCTTGGTCGCCGCGAATACTTACCAATACCAAGACTGTGATGCCATTATCATAAACAGCTTGGTAAAGCACATTTTTGACAACTTGCGTCGGAGAACATTTCAAAAATTTGCAAAGTTTATCAATTGTTTCAGTTCCCGGCGTTTCCCGCTTTTCAAAAGTGGCAAAGGGCGACGGTTCGGCATCAGCAGGCATCGATACAGCCTTTTCCACATTAGCGGCATACTGACCGTCTTCAGTATATAGAACTTCATCCTCGCCCGCTTCTGCCAGCACCATAAACTCTTGAGAACCAGAGCCGCCAATTGCTCCCGAATCAGCATCTACTGCTCGGAATTGCAAGCCCGATCGGCGCAGCATATTGCTATAAGCTTGAGCCATATCCTGATAAGTTTTTTTCAGACTTTCTTCGTTAGTGTGGAAAGAATAGCCATCTTTCATAATGAATTCGCGACCGCGCATCAACCCAAAACGCGGGCGAATTTCATCGCGAAACTTAGTTTGGATTTGATAAAGATGTAAAGGCAATTGCCGATAGGAACGAATCATATCTTTAGCAATTGTAGTAATTACTTCTTCGTGAGTTGGGCCCAGTCCCAATTCTCGCTGCTGCCTGTCTGTCATGGAAAACATAATACCTTCCGCTTGAGTGTAGGTGTCCCAGCGGCCGGATTCCCGCCACAAATCGGCCGGTTGCAATTGCGGGAGGAGGCATTCTTGAGCGCCGGTAGCGTCCATTTCTTCGCGCACAATTTGAGATACTTTTTTGAGAACTCGCCACATCAAAGGGAGATAAGCGTAAAGGCCGCTACCGATGCGCCGGATGTATCCGGCACGGAGTAATAGTTTGTGGCTGGGAATTTCTGCTTCTGCGGGGTCTTCGCGCAGGGTGACAAAAAGCATTTGAGAGAGTCGCATAGCTAATTTCCTTAAAATACCGAATGATTGTAATCTCAGATCAACTTCTGATATTATCAGACGTGAGCCTGATTTGATTAAATATATGAATAAAATTTGGGAAAATTATCAAAAAGGTATGGCAGTATTTGATAATTGTCACTCTCCTACTGTGCAATCTCAGTGGCTTGCCTTAAAAGATGAAATAGGAGAATTTGTTCGAGAACCTAATTTAAGCGAAATTTGGGATATTGTTCATGCTGCTGGTCGATTGCTTTACAAAATAATCGGAATTCCCTTATATTTACTGGCCTATCCTACTGTTCGCAAACACAGTCAACGTTTCGAGGAGTACGGCTGTATTCGCAGCTTTCGCAACTGTGAGGGTAAATGCTGCGGCAAAAATTCCTAGCCTAGGCTGCCGCGCACCCGATATCATGTTTGTTGAATTGCCTGCAATTAGATTGAGAAATCCTCTATCGCAACCGACTGATTAGGCCGCTCAATCCCTAGGAATTACTAGCTAGTTTTGAACCTAAATATCAAACCGAATCCTCAACTAGGTAGCGCACTCTACGATATGTAGAGTGTACCACATCGCACTTTACTACTATTGAGAATTGGTGGGAATCGCCCCCGCCTCCAACTTAAAAACTTTTGGCGGACTCTGCTGCTACCAGTCCCTTAAAAACTAATTTCTGACTTTAGACTGATTTATTTTTTAGCTTTCACAGCCATAATAAGCAGTAAGGATGAGATCACTAGAGAACTGATTTACTATTCATCCCAATTTCACTAATAAGGGCTTCTGTAAGATAAAGCCGAACCAAAACAAACCATCATCTAAAGATTACAAAATCCCCTATAAAAAAGTTGGGGACTCTTTTCGCTATGCCGAGTTAGGCAAAAAAACTTAGGAGGGAAATTATGTTTCAAAGCGAGTTATTAATGTCGCTGTACACTCCCCAAGTCAATAGGGGCCAAATGCCAGTACAAATGCCAGTAGAAATTGATGTGCCATTTGACCACCCCGATATCGGAGGGCTGATGTTTTTAAGCCCGCAGTTTTTCGTGGCATTAATCGCCGGAGTCATTATGGCTTTCGGCTTCCAATTCCTGTTAACAAATTTCTCCATAGCCGCCAAAATATCAAATTGGGACGAGGCTTTACCCGACGATGACGATGATGATGAGTCCGAAAGTATAGGCCGTAAAGTTCGCAAAATCGAAGGTTTAGTCGGGGGTTGGATTTTAGTCACCGTTAACCTGGCTTTATTTTTGGCTTGTTTTCTGGCAGTCAAACTAACTTCAATTGCCTCGGTAGACGGAGCGGCAATTATTGGTGTGGTAATCTGGGCTGCGTACTTCTTAACGCTGGTGTGGCTCGGTTCTAGCGCCGTCGGTTCCATGATCGGTTCCTTGATAAAAACTGCTTTTTCAGGCATTCAAGGCGTCATGGGTACTGCTGGTGCAGCGATCGGCGGCAAGATGGCCAGCGACCAAATGGTCAACACTGTAGAGGCATCTGTTGCCGCTGTCCGCCGCGAATTGAGTTCGGCGGTGGACCCGGATAGCATTCGCGAAACACTGCAAGATTATGTGGGTTCTTTGCAGTTACCGAAACTAGATGTTAAGGAAATTCGCGGTCAATTTGAAAAGTTGCTGGGCGATGCAGATATCCAATCTATTGCGGGAAGCGACGTTCTGAAGAATGTTAACCGCCAGACTTTTGTGGATTTAGTTAAGAGTCGCACCGACTTTTCTCAAGAGGAAATCACTCAAGTTGCTGACCAACTCGAAGGGGTTTGGAAGCAAACTTTCGGCAAGCAGCAAGAGCAGAAAGACCCGAATTTAGAGTTGGTTGATTTTCTCAAGTTTGCGGCTCCCGATTTGCTGAAGTCTGACGAACTCAACGCCAAGCTGTCTCAAATTCTGGAAAGTAGGGAAAACAAATCGGAATCCAGCAGCGGCATGAAGCGAGCGATGCAGTTGGGTGTGGAAGCTCTTGTGGGCACTGTTTTGTCGCGGACGGATTTGTCTGATTTGGATGTGGAAAAAATCTCTGGTCAGTTGCAACAACTGACAGCACAAGGGACTCAAAAAGCTAAATCTTTGGCTTCTCAGGTGGGCGACAAAGTGCCTGCGCTGCCTTTCAATACAGCTAAGGCTGATGTGGAAAACTACTTGATGAATTCCCAACCGTGGCATCTCAACCGGGAGACAATCAAGCAGGAATTTAGGGATGTGATTTACGACCCGGAAGCTTCTCCGGGGGCAGTTTTGCGCCAGTTAGAGCTGTTTAATCCCGATTATTTTGTAGGGATTCTGGGGCGCCGCGAGGGGTTTGCTCCGGAACAGGTGACGGAAATTGCCGAACAGCTTGAAGGTGTCCGACAAGAAGTGTTGGAAATTGTGCAAGCTGCTGCTGGTGAAGAACAGTCTCAAGATTTGCGGAGTCGGATTGAGAATTATTTGCGATCGACTGGCAAAGATGAGCTGAATCCTGAAGGTATCGAACGGGATTTCCAAGCGCTTTTGGAAGACCGGGATGCTGGTTTTGAGGCTTTGCGCGATCGCCTTTCGCAGTTTAACCGCGATACTTTGGTGCAGTTGCTGGGTCAGCGGGAAGATTTCAGTCCAGAGGAAGCCGATCAGTTAATCGGGCGGCTCGAAAGTTCGCGCGATCGCGTGATTTCTAGAGCTCAAGAATTGCAAGAGCAAGCGCAATCGAAAGCCCAAGAATTGCGACAAAAGGTAGAAGACTATCTCCGCAATACTAATAAGGAAGAACTCAATCCTGAAGCGATCGAGCGCGAGTTTCAAACGCTGTTAAACGACCCGGAAGCCGGATTTAAAGCGCTGAGAGAACGCTTGTCTCAATTCGACCGCGATACGCTGGTGCAGTTGCTGTCACAGCGCCAAGACCTCAGCGAAGAACAGATCAATCAGGCGATCGACCGGATTGAATCTGTGCGCGACAACATTATCCACGCGCCGCAAATAGTGGCAGATAGAGCTAAGCAGCAGTACGAGGAAGTTACTGCAAAAATTGGCGAATACCTGCGGAATACAAACCTCGATGAACTCGATCCAGAAGGTATCACTCGGGATTTGACCAAATTGTTTGAAAATCCCAAAGAGGGTGCTTTGGCACTTCGGGATAGACTTTCTCAGGTCGATCGCGAAACTTTGGTCAAGTTGCTGTCGCAGCGGGAAGATTTGAGCGAAGAACAGATCAATCGGACGATCGATCGCGTGCAAGATTCGATTCGTAGCATCGTGAAATCGCCCCGCCGCTTGGCCTCTCGCGCTCAAAAAACAGTCCGCGATTTCCAAGGCAGTTTGGAAAATTACTTGCGGAATACGGACAAGGAAGAACTCAATCCTGAAAGCATCAAACGCGATTTGCAGTTGCTGTTTAGCGAGCCGGGAATGGGGATGCAAAGTTTGGGCGATCGCCTGAAGCACTTCGATCGATCGACTCTGGTAGCATTGTTGTCGCAGCGGGAAGACATCTCGGAAGAGGAAGCTAACAGAATTGCCGACCAAATTGAATCTGTCCGCAACCAAATTGTCGAACAAGTTCAAATGGTTCAGGACAAGTTCCAGTCAGCAATTGACGGTATTTTCGGGAAAATTCGGGATTATCTCAATTCGCTGGAGCGACCAGAGCTCAACTACGAAGGCATCAAGCGGGACTTACGCAAAGTGTTTGACGACCCGCAGGCCGGATTGGACGCGATTAAAGAGCGTTTAGGTGAGTTCGATCGCGGTACTTTAGTTGCCCTGCTGAGTTCTCGTTCCGATATTTCCGAGACAGACGCGCACCGAATTGTTGACCAAATGGAAGGAGCCCGGGACAGCGTTTTATTACGCTCGGAACGCCTGCAATCTGAAGCCAAAAAACGCATCAAACAGCTCAAGAAAAAGACCAAGCAGCAAGCAGAAGATGCGCGCGAAGCGGCAGCAGCAGCAGCTTGGTGGCTGTTCGGTACGGCTCTGACTTCTGTGGTTGTTTCCGCTTTGGCTGGAGCAATAGCAGTCAACGGTATTTCTGGTTTGTTTAGCTAGACTTTCCACGAATTGGAAATAAAGTTCTCCTGATTCTAGGCTGGCTATTTGCCAGCCTATTTTCTTGGGAATAATATCAGAGTCCTTCAGGATTCTATAGTTGGCGGAAATACTCTCGATAAATCGAGCGCCAAGTCGTGAAAATAAGGCAAATTAACAGACTCGTTGGGCAGAAAAATCAGCGTCCTGCGATAACCAAATTGGCCAGGGGCATTCTGATACGGCTCGCTGTAACATTCCAAGCAAGTTTGTGATAAATTAAATATCCAATAGTTCGAGATTCCGGCTTCAGCATAAAGGGGGAGCTTAACCTGTTTGTCGTAACTCAAAGAAGAATCTGCAATCTCAATCAGCAACAGTATATCCCCTGGACAGGGGTGAGAGGATAGATAGTCGTCAGGGCGATTTTGTACGAGCGAAAAATCAGGTTCAGGTTCGCTGTTTGTCGGTAAAACGATGGGAGATTGACACTGTAAAGTTGCCCGCTCTGCTACTAGGGCGCTTAATTCCCGCAATAATCTTCTCAGACAGGTTTCGTGAGCGGTACCTTTAGCTGCCATTTTCACAAGTTCTCCATTAATTAACTCAACTCGATCGTCCTCACCAAAGAACCCCAGTTCTGTCAGGCGGTGATATTCCGCTATGGTGAAGCGTTTTGCAGTTGCGATCGACATAACAGCCACCTCAATACAGGTCTGTTGCGATTATAGGCGATCGTCGATCGGCTAAACCATGCTAATCATGAGCTCCGCTAACAACAATATTGGCAAATTTCCCTCATCCTTTGGTTGCAATTTTTCCCAATTTTGGTAAATTTAATCCCCGAATTTATGTTCGGGATCATCTCTGTCTTAAGCAAGATTCTAGCATCACTATTTATTAGGTACTTTAACTTAAGTAGCAAACAAAAGTTTTCTCACAAATAAGAAAACTGAGCAATACATATTATTTTGGAGGCTTGAATGACATTTACTACTACCGGTGCTTACGACCAAGGAAAAGCAGATATTCAGAGCTTGAGTGTAGACGACCAATTAGGTTTGCTGTGGTTTGTTTACACCGAAATGGGCAAGTCAATAACACCAGCGGCTCCCGGTGCTTCCGGTTCCGACATCGCTCAAGGTTTGTTCGATCAAGTCAAACCGCTGCCCCACGAAGAACAACTACAAGTAATGCGCGACATTGCCTCAAAAGCCAATACTGAAATCAGCCGGATGTACGGCTCGATGAGCCCTGAAACTAAGCTGGCTTTTTGGTATTTCTTAGCAGTAGGAATGGACGAAGGAACTATTATACCCATGCCTCCCGACTATCAACTTCCTGAAGCCGGAAAAGCTTTATTAGGAAAGGTTCAGGGCATGGACTTTCAGCAGCAAATTGATTTCCTTCGCGGTACAGTTTTAGTAATGGGTGCTGAAGCCGCTCCGGGGGCTGGCATTTAAAAATAGGACTTACGAAAAAAAAACCCGGTTTCTCGGAGAATATTGGGTGTGGCAACGACGCATTTTAGTTGAAGAAACCCGGTTTTTAGCCGTTTGATGCGTAAGTCCTCAAAAAGATTATTCAGTTGACAGTTGACAGTTGACAGTTGACAGTTGACAGCGACCTCTACCTGGAAGGAAGAGGATTGGAGTAATGAATAGTCTTATTTTAATTTCTTCCGCTTATGGGTTCCGGCTTTAAACCAATTCTTTCTGGTAAGTAGCTCAAACTAATACGCGGCGCCAGAAACCCGGCTTCTTCAAGAAACCGGGTTTCTGGCTGTTCTGTTTTTTTAGGTTTACGGCGAAGATCCGCACTTTACAGCTAATAACTGAATTCAACGGCTCGGTTTCCCACAACTTCGGGCGCAGCGACTGTTAAACGCATATCTTCGCAGGCAACTGTTAGCAAGGGCTGACCTAAGTTTAAACTGGCAAAAGGACTTTGTTCTGCCACTTCTAATTCGCCTTTAATCAAACCGATGCGAGATTGTAATCCTCCTTTAAACAACAACAAATTGCTGCGGTCAGCGCTGAAAACATTTCCGCTAAAAGGCAGGGGTAAGGCTAACGTTTGCTTGCTGTAATTGAGGCTGCACAGTTGACGGTTTTCTTGGCGAACTGTGATGCGGTAGCCTAGCGGTGCTGCCTTTACCGAATCGCTGCCTTCCCAACTAAATTGAGCTAATTCTTTAGGAAGCCCCCAAATTTCGCGCCCGCCGGCTACCGAGTTAGGATTGTCTACGTAAATATGGGAAATCCAAGCCCCCCATTTTCCTGCATAATTGACGATCGCGCTAACGACAATTAACTCATTGTACTCCATCACCGAACCCAACCCGTAGGAGGATATATAAATGCCACCTAGGGTTTTTCCTGGCAATAAAGAGACAATTTCTAACTCAGAGGGAACCAAGGGGCGCACTCGTGCCACATCTACCAATTGTAAAGTCTCAACAGCATAACCTTGCAGATTCCAAGGTGCAGATGGATATACCATTTTCAGTGATTAAATTTATGAGATTTTATATTTATTTTAGCTTGGCGCTTCAAAAAGCAACTATTTTTGGTATTTCTTCACAAGTTGTTAGTAATTTACTTTATTTAAACAAATTAATATGTGACGATAAATTTGATGAATAGTTGACGTGGGTTATCTGTTGTATGGGGGCGGGTTTAGTAATATTGTTAGTAGGAATTAGATATTATTCGTAAAACCCGCCCCTACAGATATTATCAGCGTTTATCCGCGTTCATCGGCGGTTAAAAACCTCCTAATCTACTTACTAGCATAACCAGTGCTCACCAAAAACTCCCGCAACTTTCCAAAGAATTGAGTGCGATCGCGTCCTTGATAAACCCTCTCCAACAACTGCCAACCTTCCGCCTCCTGGCCCATGACATACTTGTTCGCCATGAATGCCGCCAACACCCCTTTCACCTCCCCATTTTCACTCAGACGCTTGTTAGATTCCAGCCAAAGCTCAGCAGAATTCGTGTATACTTCCACCGGATACTGTTTGCTAACATCTTGCATTTTACCTTGGCGGTACTGCCAAATTTGCAGCGGAAAGCGAGAATCAGCATAATTTGTAAAAGCCTCGGAAAATCTGCCGTCCAGACTCTTAAACTCTGGGATATCATTTTTGCCAAAATCGACTATTTCGTAACTCACATTGCCCCAGAAATGCTTGATGTGACTGTACTTGTTAGCCCCCGATTCGTAGCGATAAATAAACGAATAATTGCAGCAGCGGACGCCGCTTTTGATTGACACTAAATCTGCCAGCACTTCCGGTTCCTTGTCCCCGTCCAAATCACGGATTCGCAGCGATAAAAAACGTCCTTCTGATATTTCTTCGCGGGCTCTTTGGTCGGGGTTATCTACTAGAGAACGAGTCGGTATCAGCACTGGTTCTTCTAATAAAGTTTTACCGTCGCGGATAATTCTGATGCGGAGATTTTTAGCATTTTCTGCTTCTTTTACGAAAGAAACTTCCGCCCGAACTTTCCCCGCTTCCGAGATTTCTGTTGTTCTCGGCGGGCCGATATTCGCCGGAACTTGGGCAATATATTGGGCAGGCACTAAGGCAGTTTGGCCGGGTTTGGCGATCGCCTGACAGAAAAAAGTTGCGACTTCGGCGCGAGTAACATTCCGAGTAGGTTCTAGCTGTTTAACAGCAGGATAATTGACCACAAGTTGTTTTTCGGCGGCGGCGGCGATCGCACTTCTGGCCAGTTCGGGAATATCCCGCGCATCCTCAAAAGTCGCATCCAAAATCTCAGCCGCCGACCCCGTAGGTGTATATTTCAAGCCGCTGGTTAAAGCTACCAAAGCCTGCCAGCGGGTAATATTCAAAGTAGGGTTAAAGATACTGCCACTGTATCCAGACATAAAACCCGTCTGATAAGCTTCTCGAATTGCTTTAAAACCCCAGTAATTTGTAGGAATATCTGCAAAGTCGATCGGAGCGCGGACGGTTTTGGCATCGGGAAAAGCCATGCGAACCATCGCCGCAAACTCAGCGCGGCTGACGGGGCGATTCGGGCGAAAAGTGCCGTCTTCGTAGTAGCCACTGATGATTTTTTTCTGCGCTAACTCCTCAATGCAAGCTTGCGCCCAATGGTCGTTAACATCCTTAAATTGGGCTTGAGCAAATGCCGGCGCTACATTCAGACCCGGAAACATTAAATTCCCGATGATTATCCCCAGGGCTACCAGTAAACCGATGATAGCTTGCCATCTGTGCGATCGAATCATAGAACAGACTCCTCTACTTACAAATTGGCGATCGAAACTTTCGGAAACTTTTGATAATATCAGGTATATTAACCCGATTTAATACCATTTATTATAAAATTACCGGCGACTAAGGACACGGCAGTGCCGTGTCTCTACTTTTTAGAGTTGGTATAATAAAGCTTACTTCGACTCTAAAGTCATCTCCATCGCCATTTTTGTTGTGATTGTTGATTCTTCTGAGCTGCCAGCATTTTTAACACTCATTTCGCTATTTGAACTAATAGACACACTAGAGCGCAAAGGAATTAATCTATCCAAGCGCCCTGTAACTTTTCCCCTGCCCTGAGAACTAAAAGATTTGAGGCTTAAGGTAGTTCCAGCAGGCAATTGGGGAGAGGTAATATTTTGGGGGTTGGCTTGCTGCTCTATACTTACATTCAGAGACACAACTCCATCTTGCCAGCTATCCAATTCATAGGTAGCAATGTCATTCACATTCATGCCACTGAAATCAGAGGAAGAAGAAACGCGCCATGTGGCTCCTTTTCCGACTGCTTCTGCAGGCAGCGGCGAGGCTAGTTGTTCTAGAGATTTAGACATTTGTCCAACCATTTGTTTGAGGTTGTTGTCAGCTCCTTCGGGCAAAATAATGTCACCTCCTTTATGAAAACCGCGATTGTCCATGATGAAAGAGCCTTTCACTCCCACCATGCTTTTGAGTGCGGAACGCATGGCATCTCGGACGGCTGGTGGCATATTTCCAGTATCGCCGACGATATCTGAGTTAGTATAAGCAAACTCGTAGTGAATATCGCCATTGGGATCAATTTTAGTGACTTTTGTCTCGAAAGTCATCACCGATACTGGAATTTTAGCCCCAGGCGAAGACCGACCGGATGCGGATATTTCCATATCCGTTTTTACGGTCATAACAGTTGTTTCTTTGACATCGATAGCGGGTTTTAAACGCAGTTCCTGTCGTGGTTCCACTCCCGGATTTAGCAGTTCCACTTGCGGGGTTTTCGAGTTGGGGGCAGGCGCGGATACGCCAGGGGCTGGCTGCTGCACTACAAGTGGAGTTTCCGCGCTTAGGGAAGCAGGAGAAAGCTCGATCGCCCATCCGGCACTTACCAAACAAAGAGATGCAATAAACTGTCTTTTTTTCATTAACTTAATTTCCTGTTATTTGAATGTTGGTCTGTTCCCACAGTCTATCGACTGTCACAAATTTGTAACCTTTGTACAAAAGCAATGGAATTATTTTATCCGCCGAAGCAGCAACATCTTCACCGCCGCAATATCCGTCGTGCAGTACAATAATTGATCCGTTTTCTGTTTGCTGCACGATGCGACTAATAACTTTCCTCACCCCCGGTCGCACCCAATCTTCTGGGACGACACTCCACATTACAGGGCGATATTCCCACTGTTGCAATAACTCTAATGTTCGCGGCGTAAAAATGCCGTTGGGTGGCCGCACGTCCAGGATTAATTGTGGGTCTAAATCGCAAGCTTTGGCAATTGCTTTCTGCGTGTCTTCTAAACTTTGTTTGAGCTCGTGGGTTTTTAGTTTGGGAAACGATATATGCTGATAGCCGTGGAGGCCGATCCAGTGTCCGCGATCGTACACTTCTTTAGCCGTTTCTGGATGCCTGTCCACGCAAAAACCTAGCCAGAAAAAACTAGCTTTGATGTCGTATTTATCTAAAATTTTTAACAGTTGAGGTGTGTGCTGACGGTGCGGCCCGTCGTCAAATGTGAGGGCGATCTCTCGGCTGTTGATATCTCCAGTCCACAGACATCTGGGAAAAGCAGATTTGAGGATGGGATGAACGACAGGAAACAGGGGTGCTAATGGCATTGATTAACCTTGATAAATGCGATCGGGTAGAAATGAAGCTGCGTTACAATAAAATAAAGTTAACTTAATCTAGGTAAAGATGACAACTACCGTTGAGATTGGAACGCTAATTGTCAGCACGCCGGGAACTTGCGGCACCCACCCGCGCATCGCCCAAACCCGAATTACCGTAAAAAATATTGCTATTGATGTTAATGCTAGGCTGACTCCAGAACAAATCATTGATCAAAAACCGCACTTGACTTGATCAAAAACACAAATTTATGGTTTACTAGCCTATTCTTTGGCGAATCAAGACAAACTCGACGCGGATATAGCAGCATAAAAGGCTGATTTTGAGTCCGGAACATCTGAATACATAATCCAACTCAAACCGTTAAAAGAGAATATAATCATAATATTAGTAAGGTTATATGAGAGGTTAATAACTATCTGTAATATATGAGTAATCACTCCTTAAAAAATCTCTTAAGTCTTTTGATAGAGCCTCAAACTATATCCCATTAATCGACCTCTATCTCGGGGTCGATGCGCTTACCCTACAGTGTCTTCCTATACTAAGAAATAGCACAGCTAATCTACCAATTATCAAGGAGGAACAATGACCGAGGAATATTTAGCCGAACGCACAGTTTCAGCCGTATTTAAGGAAGAAGAACAATTAGACGGTGTAATTCGGCGGTTGCTCGATCGCGGAGTTTCCCGCGACCACATCTCAGTAATGGGAAAAAACTTTCAATCTAAAACTAAAATTGCCGGCTTTATTACTAAAAAAGATGTGATATTAGGCGGTCTGCGAAGCGGGGCGATTTTTGGTTCCTTATTCGGTTCTTTTTTGGGTTTGCTAACAGGCGTCGGCGTGCTGTTTATTCCCTTTGTCGGTGCAGTAGTATCGGCGGGCCCGTTGGGTGCGGTACTGTTGGGTGCTGCTAGCGGGGCGATCGCAGGTTCGGCCGGTGCGGGTCTAGTTTCGGCTTTGGTCGCTTTGGGAATGCCGGAAGACAAAGCAACTATCTATCAAACCCGCGTTGAAGCAGGCGAATTTCTCGTGATGGCAGAAGTTCCCGCAGATAAATCGGGCGAATTTCAACTCTTGCTAGAAAGTGCAGGTGGCGAAGAAGTTTCAGTTAGCGAAATGACGCTGCCGCGCGCCGTCAAAGGCCGCTGCAATAGTCCGGCAGACTTGTCTCCAGAAGTGCGATCGCACCTGTCGGAAGCTGCTCAAAAAACCTTTATGGAATCCTACAACGCCGCATTTGACGAAAGCAACGACTCGATACAAGCGGAACACACCGCTTGGAATGCCATTCACCAGCAGTATGAAGAAGATGAAAACGGCGTTTGGACTAAGCCTTTAGCAAAAGTCTAGTCTTCCAATCGCAGCAAACTAATAAAAAATACGATCAAGCCTCTAGAACTGCGGTTCTGGAGGCTTTGACGATTTTAGATTTTAGATTTGAAGATGGTGCAAAACTTAATTCGTAAAGACTTGGGAATTACAGAAAGTCTCATTACTTTTTGAAAGTGGTATTGCACTAGGTTGCGTTGTCAAGTACAATCTATAGGCTTACAATAAAAAATTGAGTTAAGCAAATGCAAAAATACGTTTGTACAGTTTGCAATTACGTCTACGATCCAGCAGAAGGCGACCCCGACGGAGGCATAGCTCCCGGTACTGCCTTTGAAGATATCCCCGACGATTGGGTTTGTCCCACTTGCGGGGCGGCAAAATCCGATTTTGAACCAGAATAAGCGAGAAAAAATTTGTCCGATCGAATTCTCAAAATTACAGTCATAGGTGGCGGTGCTGCGGGTTTTTTTAGTGCAATTACCTGTGCCAAAACCTACCCGCAGGCCCGCGTCACTTTACTAGAAGCTGGCCGGCAACTCCTGGCAAAAGTTCGCATCTCTGGCGGCGGGCGCTGCAATGTGACTCACGCTTGTTTTGATCCCGGTGTTTTAGTGCAGAATTACCCCAGAGGAGGGAAAGCTCTGCGCGGTGCTTTTACTCGATTTCAACCCCGCGATACTGTAGAATGGTTTGCCGGTCACGGTGTGAAGTTGAAAACCGAAGAAGACGGGCGAATGTTTCCGATCACCGACGATTCGGGGACAATTGTTAACTGTTTGATTCGGGCTGCTGAGGATGCAGGCGTGAAAATTTGCACGGGTGATGCAGTCGTTTCAGTAAAGAAATTAACGGGCAACACCGCAGAGGGCGAACAGGGGGGCACCGCCCCTACGTTTGAAATTGAGTTGAAATCCGGGGAGAAATTGAAGTGCGATCGCATTCTTCTCGCTACAGGCAGCAATCCGTCGGGTTATAAGTGGGCAAAAGAGTTAGGTAATACTGTAGAACTGCCCGTTCCTTCTCTATTTACTTTTAATATTTCCGACAGCAGAATCAAAGATTTAGCCGGAATTTCTGTTCCTAATGCTAAGGTGAAATTGCCGGGGGCTAAATTAGAACAAAGCGGGCCTTTGCTAATTACTCACTGGGGTTTAAGCGGGCCTGCTGTACTCAAACTTTCGGCTTGGGGTGCGAGATTTTTGCACGATCGCCATTATAAAACATCTGTACTGATTAATTGGCTTCCCCAGTACAATGCGGAAGTTTTGCGGCAGCAACTGCTAGCAGTTAAGTCGCAGTTGTCGCACCGATTGATTGTCTCTAGCTGTCCGTTTCCGGTGCCGCGCCGCCTCTGGGAACGCTTGACAAGTTCGATCGGCATTGATGAGCAAAAACGCTGGGCAGACTTATCTAACAAAATCCTCGATCGCCTCCTCCTAGAACTCGTTCAAGGCGAATATCAGATTGCCGGAAAAGGCGCATTTAAAGAAGAGTTCGTCACCTGCGGCGGTGTCAACCTCAAAGAAGTCGATTTTAAAACAATGGAAAGCCGCCGCTGTCCCGGACTTTTCTTTGCTGGCGAAATCTTGGATATCGACGGTGTGACGGGCGGTTTCAACTTCCAAAGTGCCTGGACTACAGCGTGGTTGGCCGGGCTGGCGATCGGCAAACCATCCGATTTTAGATTTTAGATTTTAGATTTTAAATTGGGGAATATTTGCTCTGTAAAGGTTTGGGAGTTACGATCGCCCGTTCTGCTTGCCTGTATTAAATTTTGTGTTATTTTTGACAGAAGGCGCACCAAATGTGTGTCAACTTCAGCTTGTAGACACAATTCGCAGTTTTGCGGAGTTAACATCGGGGAAGACAGATGAAAAACTTGAATCTAAAAACCCTAAAGTTCGATCGCAACCTTGACAGCCAAGTTGACTCACCTTTCATCGAAAACAATGGCTTGCTGGAATTCAACCCCAAATTTATCACTCCCGAATTTTTAACAACCTGGACGTTTGAAACACACCTGTACGACGAACAAGTGGCGATCGACCATTTTGTCATCACATTTCCCAGCCGCACCGAACTCGAAAACTACGCCGCATCTTTCCGCCCCTTCGGTGCCAAAATTGTCGAAGGCCCCGACTTATTCCCGATTAACTTTTGTGCGGGAAACATTAACGTTCCCTCCGATTTGTGGCTGCATTTAATGACCTTATTAATGCCAGCGGGCGGCTTAGTAGTATTAGATGCGCCCCACGCAGTCGGCGACCAAAAAAACCGTTTCCAGGAAGAAAGAGGATTAGCAGCAGTTCACCACGTCGCGATTCGAGTCGAAAACGTGCAGAATGCTGCTACAATATGGCAAAATAAAAACTTTAAACCGCTATCAGAGCGTCCTCTAGACTACGGCTCATTAACTCAGTGGTTTCTGCAAAACCCCGCCGGACAAATTCTAGAATTAATAGAACGTCGCCCCGGCAATAACGCCACCTTCGACTGCAAAAACATCGCAGGTTTGCGCCTTAGTGAAGTCGCAGTTTAGTAGGGCAGGCAAGATGCCGCCCCCACAGTTCCCAATTCAAATTTCCCAATTCAAAATTTATCTCGTTCCCAGTCTCTGACTGGGAATGCCGATTCGGAGGCTCTGCCTCCTGTCTTTTCACTAATAAAATATATGGTTGCAATAAAAATCCCCAAAGTCACTTTTCAACCCCCAACATTTAACTCACTTGAAGAAGAACGCCGCCACCGCAAACAACGTTTAGCCGCCGCATTCCGATTATTTGCCCGCTTCGGATTTAGCGAAGGAATTGCCGGACACATCACAGTCCGCGACCCCGAACACCTAGACCATTTCTGGGTCAATTCTTTTGGAATGCACTTTAGTTTAATTCGAGTCAGCGACCTAATTTTAGTCAACCACAAAGGCGACGTTGTTGAAGGAAATAAACCCGTAAACGAAGCAGCATTTGCCATTCATTCCCAAGTGCACAGCGCCCGCCCCGACGTAATCGCAGCAGCGCACGCTCATTCTCCCTACGGCAAAAGTTGGTCGAGTTTGGGCCGCCTGCTTGACCCGCTGACGCAAGATGCTTGTTCTTTTTATGAAGACCAAGCTTTATTTGACGATTACACCGGAGTTGTTTTGGAAATCGAAGAAGCTAAACGCATCGCCAAAACTTTAGGTGAGAAAAAAGCTATTATTTTACAAAATCACGGACTGTTAACAGTAGGTCAAACAGTAGATGAAGCAGCTTGGTGGTTTATTGCAATGGAACGTTCTTGTCAAGCGCAGTTAATGGCCGAAGCCGCGGGAAAACCCATTCTCATCAAGCCAGAATGTGCGCGTTTAACACAGCAGCAAGTAGGATCTCACCGGATGGGATGGTTTAGCTTTCAACCGCTTTATGACATGATAGTGCGCCGGGAACCCGACCTATTAGATTAGGAACTAGGCGGTTGAAATCGCTAGTACACAAACACCGTCTGCCTGCAGCGAATAAAGAATGAAGGGGGTATTAAAGCCTGATTTAGTATCAGGAGTGCAAAAGTTATAAATTTATGTTGACACCGATTCAAGCCAAGCTATCAAATCCTCTTGACTGGTAAAATCTAACAATATTTCTCCTAAATCATCTAATTGTTCGAGAGATAGCTGCTGGATGCGAGTTTGAATTTCCGGCGAAATTTCACCAGTGCGGCGCGCAATTTGACGGAGAATTAATGCTATCTGACCCTCTATTATGCCTTCTTTGCGGCTTTTAATAATAGCACCGCGCTGGTCTTCAAAAAATATTTCCCGCTTTTCTAATTCCTCTAATTCCTTAAGGGTTAAATTAGTTCTGCTGGCGATGGAAAAAGCTGTTTGAATTTCTGGTATTGATGCAAATTTTTCGTGAATTTCCTCGAATAGAGGAGCATTTTTGATAAAATAAATCCAGCTTTGAATTATGTTTTCGACTTGTTCTAGTTCTTTGTTAAACTTGGGCAGTTCGACAAACACTAATTCGATTTCTCGGTTATAATACTCGAAGTTTTCTTCTAGTTCTTTAAATACAAAATGAGTGAGAAACTTTTCGGTATTTTCAAACAAAATAAAATCAGTAATTGTTAAAGCAATCAGAGGATTTAATTTAGAGTATCCTTCCCTGGGTCTGAGTTGAGTTGCGTAGGTTTTGGCGGCATTGTACACTACCCGTTTAGTAAAAGCTTCTACATTTATTACCTGCATTTCGATAATCACAGTTTTGTTGCCTGTAATTTTTGCTTTAACATCTAGGTAAGTGTCTTTTAATCCAGTAACGCTCGCCGCGGCGTAAGGGTCAATAATTTCTAAGTCTTCAATGGTTGGCTGTGCGTCATAGAGCATAGCATTGAGGAAGCTAATCAAAATGTCTTTGCTCTGGGGCGAAGCAAAGATTTTTTTGAAACCAAATTCTGTCTTAGGATTGATGAAATTGATAATTGGGAATTAGTAAGTGGTGTTTAAGTGTGGTAATGATATCACAAAAGTCCTTCCATTTCTAAATCTTCAATAATCTGCAATCCGCGCGGGTCGCCGACTCGCAAGAGCGAAGATTTAGAATCTTCCCGCACGCCCATATCTTCATCTTCTTCTAAAGCTTCAATCAAACCGTCGATCGCCCCAGCGTACACTATATTATTCGGCAATTCGCGTGCCAGTTGCCCGATCGCCCAAGCGCAGTTGCTCCGCACAGCAGACAC
Source organism: Microcoleus sp. Pol11C2 (assembly GCF_036701505.1). Classification (NCBI taxonomy): domain Bacteria; kingdom Bacillati; phylum Cyanobacteriota; class Cyanophyceae; order Oscillatoriales; family Microcoleaceae; genus Microcoleus; species Microcoleus sp. Pol11C2. The sequence continues at coordinate 161,992 of NZ_JAUBQX010000005.1, read as the reverse complement.
AACATCTCCCCGCAGCGCTTCAATCAACGGTGGAATCGCAGCAATCACCACATAGTAACCAACTTTTGCCATTTGACCCAGAGAACTCGCCGCCCACAAACGCACCGCCGAAATATCAGTTTTCAGAGCATCAATTAAAGATGGCAAAGCGCGGTGGTCGTTGCAATTTCCCAAGGCCCAAACTACCCCCTTGCGAACGTAACCGTTCCAATCGCGGTTAAGTTGAAGAATCAGCGGTTCCACAGCATCGGGACTCGGATTTCGCCCCAAAGCATAAGCCGCGCTCACTCGCACCAAGGGGCAACCGTCTCTCAATAAATTAATTAAATGCGAAATTGCTCGATCGTCCTGCAGTTCGCAAAAAGCCCGCGCCGCAATCATCCGGTGCTGAGGTTCTGGGGATTCCAGCAAAGGCAGCATTTCCTCGGGATCTGGCAGCGGGGGTTCGGATTCGTCAAATTGATCCAAAGGGCTTTCCAGTTCCGTATCACTATCAAGGGCGTTGGAGTAGTCGTTATTGTTCATAAAAAAACTTTACCGTACAGAGGATGCTCCTAAGCAACTCACTCAGCAGTCAGCAGCCAGCAGTCAATAATTGTAGGGTGCGCGCGCAGTACCTTACTACTGAGATATTGCACCATTGTCAGCAACAGGCTTTCCGGCCTGTTCCACAAGAAAATTTATCTTTTGTGGGACAGGCCGGAAAGCCTGTTCATAAAAGGCTAATTGAGAATGGTGCAACATATGAGTTACTACAAAGGAATATCTCTGCTGCTACTTAAGTTTGTAGTTGAGGACTTCAGTCCTCATTAGTTGGATGAATCAGGACTTTAGCCCTGATTCCAAACCAGTAGAATTTATATTTCAAAGGGATTTGAGCATCGAGAAGGAATGAGTTTGATAGCCTAATTTTTGATAGAGATTCACCGCAGGCTGATTGCTCACAAATACTTGCAAACCAATTTGCCGATCGCCTCTTTCCCGCGCCCAATTTTCAGCATGAATAACTAAAGCTGCACCGAGCCCCAGACGGCGATGTTCCGGTGCTACGTACAGCAAAAAAATGTGAGCGTAGCGTTCTCCGGTGGTTTGGTCGATCGCATTTCCCAACCACAAACATCCGACAACCGATGTCAGATTTTGGGCTTGAGATTGGGGATTGAGATACTGCGAGGGAAGCGCCGGCAAAATTTCTGCCTCTTCCTGGGTGTTTTTCTGGCACTCTACCCACCAAACCGGCGTCTGGTTAGAAAAATACTGCTCGACAGTTTGAGCCAAATGTCCCAATTCCCCATCCGGGTAAAGCTCTTGGTAAGTCCGGTGCATAAACTTTACCAGTTTTGCCCGATCGAGTCCCGATCCTGAGCGCAGCAGGTAGCCCGGTAGTAGTTGAGCAGACATCAGCTCAGCGGACACGAAAAGCGGAATAATTTAGCCCCAAGAAAATTGGATTCACTACTGCCGCTTGCTTTTGGGGGATCGCTTCCTCAATCGGTGCGGGGGCAGCCATGTCACCAGGCAAAAAGATGCGAGCACTGACTGCTACCAGAGCCGCGAAAAATACTAATACCGCTATCAATGGAGCAATGTATTGACGAATGATACCCATAACCGCAAAAACTTAATTCTTGAGTTGATATTATCAAGTGTACCATACAAATCTTGTCAGCTATAATTGCTACCATTGGACAATTAGCTCAACATTGAGCGATCGCAAATACCAACAAACAGAAAATATAATATTATGAGTGCCTCGCCTGCTGTTTATGAAGCTCTAGCTAAATCAATTGTTTTTTTGAATCAAAAGCCGAGCGCGCAAAATCAAGTTTCGACTTTCCTAGATACTAATGGCTACTATATCGATCGCATATTCGACGACCCAGAAACAAACTTTTATGCGATCGGATTCGGTTCATCCAATCCCGAAAACCCGCCCGCCCTGGTATTTAAAGGTACAGACTTCATCGACGGCGACGCTATCTTTTCCGACTCGCGGGACATTGGTTTACCTGAATTTGAAAAGAACAAAGATAATATCAAAAATTGGCTCACAGAAATCGGTCAAAATACTGGTAAAAACCCCAGCAAATTATTGCCCGATGTCATCGGGCACAGTTGGGGCGGAGCTGTCGCTCAAATTGTAGCAACCGAATACACATCTCTGACCGGCGATATCTTTACTTTCAACTCTCCGGGAGTATCAGTGAGTACATTTAACACTTTTCGGAGAAATCTCAGCAGGGCAGGCAACAAAAATGTCACTCACTACATTGCCAGCGGAGATGTAGTCAGCTTGTTTGGCGAAGCATTTATCCCGGGTAAAGTATTTATCCAAAGTTTTACAGATCCGAGTATTAATCCCTTAACTGTTTTGGCAAAACATCGAACTGAAAATTTGTTAACTACTCCGCCCGTCGGTTTTTTGCAGAGGCAAATTTCCGTAGAACAATTAAACAGTTCTGAATTTACTTATAACAACGATTCAGATTTTAACGAGTTTATAGCTGCGATGAATTTGGCCCTGCCCAATGTGTCAGTAGCGATCAGAAGCAGAGGCGGTGCAGAGAGTGTGAGAACAGCGCCAGAATTTTCTTTTGTGCAGTTGATCAGAGAAATGCAATACGGTTTAGCTCCCTTACAACCGAATTATTTATCAGGCGACGCTCGCAACAATACTGCTACGGGGGGCCCTGGAGAGGATACAGTTATCGGCAACGGCGGTAACGATACTCTCAGAGGCAATCGAGGTAATGACAGCATCACCGGTGGTGATGGCGACGATTTCTTGTACGGCGGCAGAGATAACGATTATTTCGAGGGCGGCGACGGAAACGATTTGGTTTCCGGCGAGTTTGGCAACGATTTTTTAATTGGTGGTGCGGGGCGCGATCGCTTTGTATTGGAATCCGGCGGCGGCGCAGATGTGATTTTAGATTTTCAAGATAGTGAAGATTTAATTACCCTGTCGCGGGGTCTAACTTTTCCTCAAATTAGAGTAACCCAAGGTGGTGACGGAGCTTTAATTACTATCCCGGTTACTGGGGAAATTCTTGCTACTCTCAGAGGCGTAGTGGCAAGCGATATTACGCGGGTAGATTTTGTATAGCTTTAGGGTGCTCAAAATTTGTATTTTTGGTGGCGCTAAACCTGCCTGGGTTTTGTAGCGATAGTGTTTTTTTTGTATTAAAAAATCTCTCTCACTTTGCCACTAAAAAGTTACTAAAAATGACCAATTAATATGGTCAATAAACGAAGTTTATAGTAAACTTAGTTAAGTAGCTTAAAAACTAATTCCCCCTCAAAAGACAGGAAATAAAAAAATATGCCCTCCTCCCCCGCGGCTTACGAAACTATAGCCAAGCAACTTGTTTACATAGATGACGATCCCGAGTTTCAAACTGTAGTTCAAACAGGCTTGAATGCTGGTGGCTATCAAATCGATCGCACCTTTGACGATCCCGGAACTGGATTTCACGCGATCGGCTTAATTTCCACTACCCCAGACAAACCGCCGGTTTTGGTAGTTCGTGGCACCGACTCGCCCGTAGACGATATTGCCAACGCAGACCCGCGCGGCGCCGGTTTCAACCAATTTGAAGCCAACAAACAAGCATTAGGAAATTGGTTGACAGAAATCAGTCAAGATACAGCCAAAAACCCCAGCCGCTTGCCACCAGACCTTCTCGGACACAGCTTGGGCGGCGCCATAACGCAACTAGCCGCCACTGAATTTACCTCTACTATCGGAGATGTTGTCACCTTCAATTCTCCCGGAGTTGATCAGACCACCGTCAATACATTTAAGCAGAAAGTCGGCGCCGGAAAAAATGTAACTCACTACATAGTTAGCGGCGACTTTGTTAGTTTGGGAGGAGAAGCTTTTCTCCCGGGAAAAGTAGTTCTTCACACATTTACTAACCCGATTATCAACCCGCTACTTGTCTTGGACAAGCACACCCAAAGCGGTTTGTTAACTGCTCCTCCTCCAGGCTTGACTCAGGCAGAAATCTCTGTAGACCAGTTGAACCGCCCTGATTTCACTTTCACAGATTCAGATTATTTAGAACTGTTAGCTGGCTTAGACTTTGCACTGCCTGCCTTGGGAACATCGCTGGAATCGCGCAGCAGTTTAGAACAATTAAGAACCGCTCCGGGAAGCTCCTTTTTAGCAAACGTTGTGGCAATGAAAACTGCTCTCGATCTATCCCAAATTAATAATTTAGTAGGCGACGATGCCAACAATATAGCATCAGGTTTGGCAGCGGACGATATTATCACTGGCAATGGGGGAAACGACACTCTCAGCGGCAACAAAGGCAACGATATTATCAGCGGTGGCAGCGGCAACGATCTGCTATTAGGTGGCAAAGGGGATGACAATTTGAACGGGGCAGAAGGAGACGATACACTCATTGGCGCAGCGGGTGCGGATCTCTTAATCAGTGGCGCTGGACGCGACGTATTAGTGTTAGGAGCAGGTGCCGGTACAGATACACTTGTAGACTTTCAAAAGGGTCAAGATTTAATCGGTTTGAGCGGAGGTTTGACCTTCAACCAAGTCAGAGTTACTCCAGGGGATTTTATAACGACGATTGAACTAGCCCGTAATGGCGAAGTTCTTGCCAGTATTCCTGGCATTCCAAGTAGTCCGCTAACAGCTAGTGATTTTATTGCGATTTAGTTGGCGGCTGGCAATACAGATATTCGTTAAGGACACAACAATGTTGTGTCCTTATTTTATCTTAGGAAAACAAACACCGACAATTTATACTCTGCCATGATTAAAAATATCAATATTCCTCCAACGGCGGGTTAATCGAAATCTCGAAAAAAAAGTGCAGACATTCGTAAACCCGCCCCGCCCGGCTCTTATAATTATAGCGATCGCACTTGATATTAATCGAAATCGTCCAGTCCAGGTCTGGGCATGGATGCTAATTTTTTCTCATCTTCTAGGGGCAGAAAGAAAATCGTCAGCATACCGGGAATCACAGCCAGCGCGCTCATCAAAAAATAATTTTGATAGCCGAGATTCGCCTGCAAGTAGCCGCTGAAAACGCCCGGAATCAGCACTCCTGCGGCCATAAAAGCCGTTGTAATTGCATAGTGAGATGCTTCGTATTCAGGGCGGACAGTCCGCATCAAGAACACTGTATAGGCAGCTACGCCAAGTCCGTAAGTAAATTGCTCGATCGAATTTACGGCATAAGCCCATTCAATCCCCGGTTGATTTATTGCCAACAGCCAATACAGCACGTTAGTCGAATTTTGCAGAATTGCCGTCGGCCACATCCATTTTTTCAATCCTTGTTTGGCAATCAAATAGCCGCCCAGCAACCCTCCTATTAACAAAAACATTACCCCTAAAGTACCGGATAATAAGCCCATATCCGACGTAGAAACTGCTAATCCTCCTTTCTCAACTTTATCCATTAAAAATGGCGGAGCCATTTTAAAAGTCAAGGCATCGCCCAAGCGAAAAATCAAAACGTAAGCCACAATCCAACCTATTTTATCTTGCTGAAAATAGGTTTTGAATGCTTCGATAAAGCTGGTTCTTTGTTGGGGGGTATCGGATTCCAAATCGTAATTTCTCGGATAGGGAAGATACCACCGCTGAAAAAGATATATCAGCACAAAAATAACCGCACAAATGCCAAAGGCTGTCGCCCATCCGTAGTTAAGCGCAGACACGCTAAAATCGGAACCGAAAAGTGACAGTGGAATGTTTTGATAGATTTTGGTGTCGCCTGTATTTCCGGTGACTAAATGGTTTTCGGCCAGTTTCCCGGCTAAGAACACCAATAAACCGCTACCGGCAATGACAGCACCTCTATAAGCCGTGTTGCGAACCCCGACAAATAGTGCTTGTTGGTCTTTATTGAGAGTGTTTAAATAAAATCCGTCAATAGCGATGTCGTGAGTAGCTGATACAAATGCGATCGCCGTAAAGATAACAAGCGATATAATAATCGGTGCCGGCGTTAATACGCCAAAAGCTAGGAAAGCAAACAGAAAAGCACAAATGATTTCGGTTGCTAAAATCCATTTGCGTTTGGTGGAATACAAATCAACAACTGGCCCCCACAAACCTTTTAAAACCCAAGGAAAAGACAACAGACTTGTCAATCCGATGAGTTCGTTGCTGGTTCCCATACCTTTCAAAAAAATCACCGACATTAAATTAACGACGGTGTAAGGGAGACCTTGAGCGAAGTATAATACTGATACCCACAATCCAGCGTTATGCTTTTTTTCCATTGCAGAGATATTTTACCTAGTTACTTATTTGATTTACTGAGTGCGATCGACAATTCCGGTCAATTAAACCGCTTGCATCACAGTATATGTCATTCCGATGCCTGCGGCAGCCATAGAAAGAGTGTATTTTAGCATCCTTCGGACTCACAAATATTTTCATTTTTGGAATAAGGCTGCAATAATTTTTCTCCGTTAAAATGAACGAGGTAAGCGCGAACATTATTGTCCCAATGATAAGTGCCATAGGTTCGCAGCAGTTCTAAAGCACTTTCTTCTATCTGATATGCCGTTTTTGGACTATTCGCCGGACGTTCGGGACTGTCAGGATTAACAACAATTAAACCTGCATCTAGAAACTGATGCACAGTCTGGCGGCGCGCAGTTTCCCGCGTATTTGGTGCATATTTTTTACTGTACTCCTGATCCATAAATTCCATAATTGGTGTGATTCCCCGAAGTGGAGATTTTGCCGATTCCCAAGCATCCTTTGGCTTGAGGTCAAGCAAAGCCAGAAGGGTTAAGGCGGAACGTTCGTTAAGCTGACCTTTTGGAAAACCGAGCGCTGCAAGTATTTCTAGAGATTCATCAATACGGTTCTTGATTGTCCTCGGGCTATTTTCTAACGGATTGGTCGCGTTAAGCAGTTGTGTCTCGACAAGTCGATCGATCTCCCGCTGTGTAGGAAATATTTCTCCTATTTGAGCGCCCAGTAAAAGTAATTGCTCTCGATTAGGATACTTCAAATTTCGTAAATCCGTAGCATTCACTTGAGTATGTCCGTTGAACAGTCGAAAAAACGCATCTACCAAACTCGAATTTAGATAAACGGCCAATCCCCGCGCCAGGGTGAGGTGTAATCCGCGTCCCTGTTGGTGGAAGTAATTCAAATGGTTCTCAAAACCAACGCGAGAACTATTAAATTTATGGGCATCCCAGACAACTGCAACAATTCGCTTTTTCTCTTCCTTTGACGAGAAGCGCTTGCTCAAAACATAATGTTCGTTAGGTACGAGGAGTGCAGCAGTTTTTTCCGTGACAGCTAAAGCTTGATGCTTTCTCGTGGCTGTGGGATATTCAACAGCGCCAGCCGAGAAGTGTGCGGGATAAATCAGCGGAACTGTATCGTTTTCAGGTTTTAGTCGCAAGTCAGAGCGAACACGAAAATCTACAACTTTTCCGGTGGAAACTGTTAAGCCTAATTCCTCTAAAGTGCAAGTAAATTGAGCCATTTGCTCGACTACTTTCTGGCTGACAGAATCCGGTAAAATCCGAATAAATTGCTCGGAGTCTTGGGGATTAATTAGGGCGGTATAGGGCAGTTGGTGAGACAAAACCAGGTCGTCGCCCACGCTGCTGCTTGAGGTAATTAGTACAGTATCTGGCTGTTCTATTTGTTTGGTGGCGCGCACAATAATAGTTTCTTGCAGCACCGCATCATCGCGAAATGGCAACTGTCGGGATTCAAAGATGTGTACTTGGCGTAAAGCCATCATTTGAAGGAATACTTTGCGGAAATCTCGAAAGTATAAACCGTTGCAAAAGCTGCGGGGAGTAATCGATACTAATTCACCGTTTGGTTTGAGCAGGTGAGCGGCAGCAACTGTGAAGCCAGCGTAGAGATTGCTGGTTTCTAGTCCTATAGAACGCAGCAAGGTTCGGGCTTGGGATTTAGCGTCTATCTTGGCATAGGGAGGATTGATAATTGCATGGGTAAATTCCCGTTTTACTGGCTGTGTAAATAGATTGGGCTGCAACATATCGGCGCTGTCTTGAATAAAATCAATTTCGCGAACCTCACAGGTAAAAGATATTCCAAAGCGCTGACATTCAATACTGCACAATTCTAAGGTTTGCTTGAGGTATTCAATCAAAATAAGGTCAATTTCATAAGCTGTAACGTGCAGGCTGTGCGGTTTGTTTTGGCGCTGGCAAAGCTCGCAAACAACGGCTGCTAACAGGGAACCAATACCAGCACCGGCATCTAAAAGCGATATATCGGGACTGTTAAATTCAAACATTCCCGCCATCAAAGTTGCGACTGACGAAGGTGTTAAAAATTGTCCCTTTTCTCCTCTCTGGCTTTGCTGCAACTTTCGGGTTGCTTCTTGGCGCCAGCTATCTACTCGATCGAGTAAATTGCTTGCAGCCGGAAGGGCTAGGGTTTGAAAGTGCGGTAGTATCATTTGTTCAAAAAGTGCGATCGCCTGTTCAGTATATTTTCGCCCAAAATTTCACCGATGTGCAAAAATGTCAAGCACGCTAGAAAATATATAACTTATCCAAAAGTATGTTGACAGTTCATATAGCTAGAGCGGGAGGTAGCTAACGATGACACAAACTGAAACCAAGCGTTATGATTTTACTTAAGTCTCTAGCTATAAATGATGACAACTATCAACTGGAATAAAGTTTTAGATGGTATTCCCGACAATGCCAGTGAAGCGATCGTCAACTCTCAATTTGTTTCGGTTCTGATAGAAGCACTTGGATTCACTAAAAATGAAATGCAGTTTCCGCAGTTTCCAACCGGTCGAAGTGCTGATACAGTAGATTTCGCTGCTCGTAAAAATATTGGAACTGATAAGTTTTTGTTTTCTGGTGTCGAGCCCTACTTACTTGTTGAAGGCAAGGGACGGGCAATAGCGACAGGGGCTAAAATTAACTTGGCCGAAGGTACTCCCAAATATAACACTACTAGGGAACAGATTAAAAAATATCTGCTATCTCCTAACTGCGAAATGGCTCAATGGGGCATTATTACTAATGCCATTCATATCCAGTTATTTAGGAGGCATGGGAAAGTTGTAATTCCTGCAACTGCTTGCACTCTGATTAATAAAGGTAATATTAGTGCTATTGTCCAACATATCAAATCTTTGATTGACAACCCGCCCCGAGCATTGACGGTTTGTATCTATAACAATAAAGGAGGAGTGGGCAAAACGACAACAACGCTCAATTTAGCAGCAATTTTGCGAAAACAGAAAAAGAATGTTCTCGTCGTTGATTTTGATTCACAAAGAGATTTAACTAGAACTCTTGGTCTAGACGTAGGAGCTATTACTTTATCTGACTGTCTGACTGATACAAAAGCAGATGTTAACAAAACAGTTGTTAATTTTAATCACAAGGACAAGCGAGGAAAAATTATACATTTTTTTGACGTGATTCCCTCAAGTGATGACATGGAAGAGTTTACAGATCAGCGTCTAGCTGAATCAAAAATTCAAAAAGGTGCAAAAAGATTGCGAGATATCCTTAAACCTTTTGTTTCTCAATATGATTACATATTGATTGATTGCCCTACCCAATGGTTATTTTTCAGCCAAAGCAGTGTTTATGCGTCGGATGTTGTTCTCATCCCTACGAAGCATAATGGATTAGCATCACTACACAATGCAGCTAGGGTGATTACGCAGTTTATTCCTGAAATTAAACAAGTAAGAGGAGATGGTGGGCCAATTGCCTTACCAATCTTTTTCAATGGAGAGAAGATTACAGATTCTGCCCTTCAGACAGCAAATCAGGAAATTGGAAAAATAATCGATCAAGCTAAAAAAGATGGCTTCGATCTGCTACCATATTATTGGCCTAAATCTACACCTGGAAAAGAAATTAAAACTATCTTCAGTATTTCCAGTTATGCTACTGTCGCCAACGCTGCCTTCTCTCACATTCCCGCTGTCTTTCTCAACAATATCGCTTTAGAACACTATTCTGGTCTAATTAAGGAGTATTTCTTGAAATGAGTAAGTATGATGACATCGGTAAGCTGATGCACCTGCCATTAGCGGATATTGAACCAGGGGAACTATGCTCTGAATCTGAGTTTATCATCACCGCCGCAGCCGAGGCAGTTCTGCAAGCTGGCGGACACAATTGGATTCCTGTGATTGTTAAAGAAACAGGTGATTATCAATATCAAGTAGTCAGCAATTCCTTTATTTATGCAGTCGCTCAACAAGCTGACCTAGAGCGAGTCTGGTGCATAATCATTGAACCCGAATCTAAAGACATTGAGCAAGCTAAAATTTTGGCAAGGGAAGTAATACCCAAAGTTAACCTTAGCACAGCATCAAGAGATACTATTCTTGCTGCACTTAGATATTTGGTGGCAGAACCAGGAAGTGCATTGAAGGGATTGGATGTCATTGTAGCGACTAATCGCATTTCAGCAGCCAATCGAGAAACATGGTCAAACTTTAACCCTGTTACCAGCTTAAAATGTTCCATTACTAAGGGTAAAAAGTTAGATGCTTTAGCAAAAGTATTCTATCTCTCGCCGCCTGCTCCACTCGCGCCACCGCCACCACCGCCTGAAGCAGTTAGTGTGAAACGTGCATCAAGAGATGAGATTTTCGATCGCCTCAATTACTTATTCACTAATAAAATAGGCGGCTTTGAAAATATTGATGCCGAAAAAACAGCCGATGCTATCTTTACCGCGAATAAAGGCAAGTGGAAAACCCTAACTCCAATTTCCAAACTTGAAGGCGGCCTTGATACAGCCCAAATGAAAATCATTAAAACCCTATTTACCCTCTAAAACTATGTTAAGTGGTGTAGCGGATTCAATTTACTGGCTCAACCGCTATATTGAAAGATCGGAAAATATCGCCCATTTTGCCGAGGTCAATTTTAATCTCATTCTCGACTCTCCCAGCGGTATTACTCAACTATTTACCGATCTGCCCACTTAATGTACCATTGTGCGAAAATGTCAAGCGGACGCTCAAAGCAAAAGTCCGTAAAGGACTGTTAAACGCTCTCTCACACATTTCTGATGCGAAATACCAAAACATTCTTTTTGTCAAGCTTGTTCCTGATCGGCTTAACAATTAGTTTTCTGCTGACTCCTGGTTGGTTCTCCAACTTCCCATCCCGCGCTAGCGCAACTATGCCCCCGCAAACCCAAACCGCCGAATTTCGCGCTTTCTGGGTTGACGCCTTCAACCCCGGCTTCAAAACTCCTCAAGAAGTCACAAAATTGATCGCAGACGCGCAGCGGGCAAATGCCAATGCCATCGTCGCCCAAGTCCGCCGCCGTGGCGATGCTTTTTACACGAGTGCGATCGAACCCCGCACCCTCGATCCCAACGTTCCCCCCGGTTTCGATCCCCTGCAAGATTTGATTGACAAAGCCCACGCCGCAGGCATTGAAGTACACGCTTGGATGGTGACGCTGCCGGTGGTTTCGGGCACCAAACTTCCCGCCGGTCACGTTTGGCAACAACACGGGCCTTCTGCCCCCGGCAGCGACAATTGGGCGATGCTGACTTCGAGTGGCGAATCACCCGGTTTCCTCGATCCCGGTCATCCAGACGCCGTAGATTACACTGTTTCCGTCTATTTGGACTTGATCAAGCGCTACGATGTGGACGGAGTACAGTTGGATTATGTGCGCTACGGCGGGCCGACTTGGGGCTACAATCCGACTGCGATCGCCCGTTTCAATCAGCAAACAGGTCGATCGGGCAAACCCGCACCCACCGATCCCGCCTGGATGCAGTGGCGGCGCGACCAGGTGACAAATTTAGTGCGGAAGCTTTATGTAGAAAGCCTTGCCATTAAACCGCGTGTTAAAATTACCGCCGCCACGATCGCCTGGGGAGACGGCCCGAAAAACGATGCAGGATGGTATCAAACGCAGCCGTACAAAGAAGTATTGCAGGATTGGCGCGCTTGGCTGGAAGAAGGGATCGTAGACATGGCAATGCCGATGACCTACCAGCGCGAGTACAAACCATCGCAAAAACTCGCTTATGACCACTGGATCGAGTACGCCAAAGACCACCAGTACAACCGCCAAATTGCGATCGGCCCCGGCAATTACCTCAACTACATCGAAGACACTCTAGGCCAGATTCGTCGTGCCGAACAGCCGTCTGCGAAAGGAAATCACGTCGCAGGTACGGTGCTCTATTCCTACGCTAGCAGCAACGTGTACACGAATGTGGAACTGCGATCGGGCGGCAGCGGAGATTTGCCCCGCCAGCCTTGGAAATACGTTCCCCAAAGCAACGATTTGTTTTACACCGCGCTGTCGCAGCCGAGTCAATACGTTGACGCTGCGACGGGCAAAACCTATGAAACTCAGCCTGTGTGGGCGACAGCAGCAGCGGTTCCCGATATGCCTTGGAAGTCGCGGCCGACTACAGGTGCGATCGCCGGAAATTTGCAGCGGTGCGATCGAACTTGCGACGGTGCGAGCTTGACATTGCAGTCGATCGATGCTGCTGCCAAGGTGCGTGAACTGCGCGCGGATGGTAAAGGATGGTTTGGGGCGATCGAGCTTTCTCCGGGAACTTATCAGTTGAAAGTTGACGGAAGTCAAATTCAACAAACAGTTAATCTTGTCGCCGGTGAAGTTGCAAAAATCAATTTCGGAGCCTCTTAATCACTTTTTAGGGTGCGCCGAGGTGGGCTATTGCGATCGACTTACAGCGTATCCCGGGTTTATAGAACCCATTTAGGATCTTTTTGTTGTCTCACAAGCCTTTGAGGTATCTAGATTGTATCTGGTTTGATGCCTGTTAGCTTAAAGTCCTGACTCTGGTATTAAATCCTCTAGTAAAACGATCCCCTCAAAACCATATAGTTCGCTCAAGAAGATACCAAATGGGTTCTATAAAGTTTCTAAGATTTCTGACTTAGGGAATCTTACTTTTGCGAGTGAAGCATACTTATCTGCTTCAGAGCGATAGCCAGCCGCACAAGCTACGACGGTAGTAAAGCCTTTTGCAGAAAGACCCAACAGGCGATCGTAATTGACAGGTTCAATTCCTTCCATTGGACAGGTGTCAACACCAAGCAATGCAGCACTGGTCATAAAGTTGCCCAGTGCAATATAAGTTTGGCGCGTTGACCAGTCATTGATATTAAAACTGCGGCCACCATCAACCAAGTCACTGACGATTAGACTCCGATATCCTGCCATTGCCTCTACAGTCCCGCCTCGCACCTCGGCAGTGCGGGCAATAAAGCGATCGACATCCTCGGCAGTGAGATTCTTTTTAATCGCGAAAACGACATAATGAGAGCAATCAGTAACCTGTGACTGATTCCAGGAGTGGGGCTTGAGCTGTTCTTTAAGTTCCGAGCTGGTAATAATCAGAAATTTCCAAGGTTGAAGCCCATAAGAAGATGGTGTTAACACTAACGCATCTTCTAAAGCTGTCCAGATTTCTGGAGCAATTGTTTTGGCTGGATCGAACTGTTTGGTGGCATATCGCCATTTGAGATTTTCGAGTAAGTCTGTCGTAGTGATGTGATTCATTTCTTTTACTTAAGAGATTGCAATTAATCATGGTTGAAACGGATAATTACAGGCTGGTTGCAAATAATCCTGGTTCAAATGAAATGATAACGGAAGCGGTCTGCAAAAAGTAGCGAGCAGGTCGATTTGATCCCCCGCCAGACTAATTTTTAGCTAATTCCTAATCGCTTTCCAGAATGCTTGCGAGCAAAGCTTGCTGAGCGTGCATCCGATTTTCTGCCTGATCCCAAACGCGCGATTGACTGCCTTCAATCACGGCATCGGTAATCTCTTCATCTCGGTGTGCGGGCAAACAGTGCAATACAATTGCATTCTTATCTGCTAACTTCAGCAATTGTTCATTTACCTGATAGGGTTCAAACAAAGGAATCCTGATTTTTGCTTCCTCTTCCTGTCCCATACTCGCCCAAACATCAGTATAAATTACTTGAGCATTCTTCACAGCAGCTTCTGCGTCCGCCGTCACAGTAACTTCTGTTTTTCCATTAGCAATATTCTTAGCTTTTTCCACTATCTCAGCATTCGGATGGAAATCTTGAGGGCAAGCAATTCTGACATTCATTCCCGTCATTGCACAGCCCAACATCAGCGAATTTGCCATATTATTGCCATCGCCCAAATAAGTCAAAGTCACCCCTTCCAGCTTGCCAAAACACTCTTTTACTGTCATTAAATCCGCCAGCACTTGGCATGGGTGTTCGTCATCTGTCAGTGCATTAATCACAGGAATTTTCGCATAGTTGGCAAAAGTAACTAAATCCTTTTGCTCGAAAGTCCGAATCGCCAAAATATCTAAATATCTGTCTAAAACCCTGGCTGTATCTACCAAAGGTTCGCCGCGGCTGACTTGTGTAACGTTGGGATTGAGGTCAATCACTTGCCCTCCCAATTTATACATTGCCACCGTAAAACTTACCCGCGTTCGCGTTGAAGCTTTAGAAAATAACAAGCCGAGAACTTTATTGCGTTTCAGCTTGACCATTCCCGATTTTAAACTGGCTGCTAGATCCAGCAAATAATTTAATTCATCTATGCTTAAATCTGCCAGACTTAATAAATCTCGCCCTTTTAATGAGTCCATGCTTTCCCCCACACACAAATTTTTAACTGTGTCTTAAATCTTAGCCCGCAGAGGTGGGTTTTGTTTCTGTAATCCCTAGTTGACATCTGCGGGTAAGGTTTATGCGGGCAATTGCTCGATCGCGCGATCGATCGAATCGCAACCTTGTTCAACCGTTTCTACCACAGCCAACACGCCCCGCAATTCCCCAGCGCCGGGGAAACCCTTAGCATACCAGGTTAAGTGCTTGCGCGCTTGGGAGACACCGCTTTCACCTTTATATTCCCACAAAGCCCGCAAATGTTCCTTAGCACATTCGAGGCGTTCAATTGGTGTCGGAGCTATCTTTTCCACACCAGTTTTCAAGAAATAATCAACTTCTCCCACCAAAAAAGGATAGCCCAAAGTTCCCCGCGAACACATCACTCCATCCGCGCCGGTTTCTTCCAGACATCGCATCGCTGCTTCCACTGAAAAAATATCCCCGTTAGCAATAACAGGAATCGATAAAACTTCTTTAACTCGGCGAATCCACTCCCATTTGGCCGGGCCAGTGTAACCTTGCGATCGAGTGCGGCCGTGCACGGTAATCATTTTTGCT
Organism: Microcoleus sp. Pol11C2; assembly: GCF_036701505.1. Lineage (NCBI taxonomy): Bacteria > Bacillati > Cyanobacteriota > Cyanophyceae > Oscillatoriales > Microcoleaceae > Microcoleus > Microcoleus sp. Pol11C2. The sequence goes on along the minus strand of NZ_JAUBQX010000005.1, from coordinate 146,794 downwards.
CCCGCATCTTCCATCCGCTTCGCAAATTCCAAAATATTAATTTCTTTGTCAGTCCAACCAATCCTAGTTTTAACGGTGACAGGAACATCTACCGCTTCCACAACAGCCCGCACAATTGCCTCGGCAGTTTCCGGATCTCGCAGCAGGGAAGAACCGCCGCCATTTTTAGTAATTTTGTTAACCGGACAGCCCATATTAATATCAACAGTATCCGCTCCTTCTGCCACTGCTTTCTGCGCCGCTTCTGCCAAGAAATCCGGCCGGCAGTCAAACAATTGAATGCTAATCGGGCGCTCGTTCGGGTCAACTTCCATAATTCTCGGCAGTTGCTTCACGTAGTGCAAACCCGTAGCGTTCACCATTTCCGTGTACATCATCGAATCCGGCGCGTAGCGGCGCACCAGGCGGCGAAATACCAAATCGGTAACGCCGGATAAGGGCGATTGCAGGACGCGGCTTTTAACTTCAAAATCGCCGATTTTGAGCGGAGTTGCTAACCTTTCTTTTAATTCTGGAGATAGAGCAAGCATAGTGGATCGCACTTTAATTCTAATATCTGTATATTATACTACACTTCAGATAGTTGACCGTTGTTAACTATATTTTTAACCGATTATTGAGTGGCAGCTAAAAGTATATTTAACCTGACCGCAATGCCTATTTTACACATCCCGATCGCCCGAATTTGAATATTCTGAAACCAGGACTCAAACGCCAACACCGACCACCGTTAAATCTCTGTGCCTCTTCGATCTATCTATGGGGTGTGACCATTAATGAGGGATCTACCTACTAAGAGTGTTGCCCGAGTCATATTTTTATTGTTTAATTCTGCCGAATGCTCTGCCTGCCTTCGGCTCCGGCTGCCTTCAGACGACTAATGCTTAAATTTATTGGGATTGTGCAAAAGCCGTACATCAGATCGTTTTAAACTACAATTGGTGGATTCCTGACGACGCCGATCGAACATTAAAAAAATTGTAGAGAATTCCTATGGACGCCGCAGCACTCTGGCAACGCTATCAAGACTGGCTTTACTATCACTCTGGATTGGGACTTTACCTCGATATCAGCCGCATGGGATTCGACGACGCTTTCGCAGCAGCATTGAAGCCCAAATTTGACAAAGCTTTCAAAGACATGGCAGCTTTGGAAGCAGGTGCGATCGCCAATCCAGACGAAAACCGCATGGTGGGGCACTACTGGCTGCGAAACCCCGATTTAGCTCCCACTCCAGAATTAAAACAAGAAATAGTCGAAGGCATAGTACAAGTCGAAGCATTTGTCAAGAAAGTTCAAAACCGCGATATTAAACCGCCCTTTGCTCCGCAATTTACCGACATAATTTCGATCGGCATCGGCGGTTCCGCCCTAGGCCCCCAATTTGTCGCCGAAGCTTTATCCCCAGACATTCCGCCCCTAGCAATTCATTTTATCGACAACACAGATCCGGCTGGGATCGATCGCATCCTTAACAAAATCAAAGACAAACTCGCCAGCACCCTAGTAATTACTATCTCCAAATCCGGCGGCACCCCCGAACCCCGCAACGGCATGATCGAAGTTCAAAAAGCCTTCGCCGCTCAAAAACTAGACTTCGCCAAACAGGCAGTTGCCATCACTGGAACAGACAGCAAACTAGACAAATTAGCTAAATCTGAAGGCTGGATTGGCAGCTTCCCGATGGCCGACTGGGTGGGAGGACGCACTTCGGAACTCTCAGCAGTAGGACTTTTGCCAGCAGCTTTGCAAGGCATCGACATTCGGGCGATGCTCGACGGCGCTAAAGTCATGGACGAAGCTACCAGAATTCCCGACATTAAAAATAATCCCGCCGCCCTTTTAGCCATGAGTTGGTATTTTGCCTGCAACGGACGGGGCGAAAAAGATATGGTAGTTTTGCCGTATAAAGATTCACTACTATTGTTCAGCCGCTACTTGCAGCAATTAGTCATGGAATCGATCGGCAAACAGGAAGATTTAGACGGCAATACAGTTCATCAAGGTATCGCAGTTTACGGCAACAAAGGCACCACCGACCAACACGCCTACGTCCAGCAACTTCGAGACGGCGTGCCGAATTTCTTCCTAACATTTATCGAAGTTTTGCAAGACAGGCAAGGCATTTCCCCAGAAGTAGAAACCGGCGTCACTTCGGGAGATTATTTGTCTGGTTTGTTGCAGGGAACTCGACAAGCTTTGTACGAAAATCACCGAGATTCCATTACTGTCACCATTCCCCAAGTCAACCCGGAGACAGTAGGAGCATTAATCGCCCTCTACGAAAGAGCAGTAGGTTTTTACGGTTCCTTGGTGAATGTCAATGCCTATCACCAGCCGGGCGTCGAAGCAGGCAAAAAAGCGGCCGCTGCTGTATTGGACTTGCAGCAACGGGTACTGCAAGTGCTCAAAGACGCCCAAAAACCTCTGTCTGTCTCAGAAATAGCCAAAAAAGCAGGAAAGCCAGAGCAAATCGAGACAATTTACAAAACTCTGCGGCATTTGGCAGCAAACGGGCGCGGCGTAGCTTTGGAGGGAACATTAGGGCAGCCTGCTACTTTAACAGCAAGTTATAAACAGAATTAAACAGTAGAATTAAAAATTAAAAGTGAAATTAGTCACTTTTAATTTTTAAGGTTTAATTTTTAAATTCCTCTCATGCCCTTGACGATTCTGGTTGCTGACGACGATTTCGCGACTCGCTTGTCGATTACCGATTATCTGGAAATTACCGGATACTCTGTAATCCCTGCTGAGAATGGCAAAGAAGCTTTAGGTTTGGTAGAGGAATTTCAGCCCCACTTGATTGTTACCGACATTACAATGCCGGAGATGGATGGCTACGAATTCGTGCGGCGAGTTCGGACTCGTCCCGCTTTCCGCTTGCTGCCGGTGATTTTTTTGACGGAACGCACGAGCACGCAGGAACGGATTCGCGGCTATCAGATGGGGTGTGACAATTATCTCGCTAAGCCTTTTGAACTCCAAGAATTGGGGGCGGTAATTCGCTCTTTGCTCGATCGCTACGCTCTAATCGCTCAGGCACCGTCTCATTCCCCAAAACCAGAACCGACGCCAACAGAGGCACGCAGCAGAGCCAATAGCCAGCCAGAATCGGATTTTATTACTCAAAAGTCAGAAACCGACGATTCCCTACGGGATAGCTCCGCTTCACGCGCATACACAAGCCAAAATGCTCCGAGTTTGACTCAGCGAGAGCGAGAAGTCCTAGATTTGCTGACAGAAGGTCTTTCTAATATCCAAATAGGCGATCGGCTCCACCTCAGCCCTCGAACTGTCGAAAAGCACGTCAGCAGCTTGTTCAGAAAAACTGAAAGCAACAACCGTGCAGAACTCGTTCGCTTTGCGATGGAACACCATTTAGTCAGATAACCGCAAACGCTCGCTCGTTCAATAAAATCACCTGCAATTGTCACACAAACATGAATAACAGCATAATCAACAATTACTTAAAAAATTAGAAAATTCTATATGCTGCCGCAGTAGCAGCTTCCACAATTTTCTGTATTGCCATGACCTCAAGGGGAATCACCAAGTTTTACAGAGTGTTTTATATCAATTCCCGCAGTAAGGCCGGAATAATATCAAATCCTTGCTTCATTCGTCGGGCGTAAAGTCGAATCCCGAGGCCAACAAATAATTCGCAATTTTCATTTTTTTGACCCCTCCTTCTACAGTAAACAGTCAACAATCATTCACTCAATCCTTACTGGATTTGGCGATTACTCAAAAATTCCTACACAGCCTGAACACAATGGCATATTTAGTCAATCCCATGCTATTGAACCAGCAGATAGTTAATGCTCACCTTGACGTTTTGCTGGCTAATACATTAATTGTTTTAATAGGATGTGTTTATTCCGGCCCCTATGTTTGCGGCATTTTAGCAATTTGGGTAGGATTTCTAGTAACAACCTTACCTATTATTTGGCTGCCTTTAGTTTTCGCTTTCCTATTCAATCCGCGCCGAGGGAGAGATTTAGCAGGAGGATTCCTACTTTCTTTATTAAGAATCACAGTCATAACTTATACATTTTTACCAACAGTTGCAGCTTGCAAAAGTTTGTTAAATCCCCGAGTAGTCTCGGGTACAGCACAAAAGAGAAAATATAGTGTCCCATCGTCTAGAGAGTTTACAGTAGCTGTCGATCGCAATTTTCTAACTTTCCTTCTGGCCACCAACCCTTAAGCCTTCCTGACTAACAACGTATTCCAACAAACCCTCGCAGGCATCTAACAGTAAATCAATTACTCGATCGAATCCCTCCGGCCCACCATAATAAGGATCTGGCACTTCTTTCAGGTCATATTTATGGCAAAACTCGCACATCAACCGCACTTTTTTTTTATATTTTCCAGCATTATCAAGAGCAAGAATATTCCGATAATTTTCCCGATCCATCGCCAGAATCCAATCAAAATTCTCGAAATCTTCCCTTATAAATTGGCGGGCTTCGCCTAACAATTCAATTTCTCGCTTCCTCGCCGCCAATGCCATCCGCCTGTCAGGGGGGCTGCCAATGTGATAGCTACCAGTTCCGGCAGAATCGCAGGTGATACGATCGCTCAAACCAGCTTGTTCAATTAAGTGATTCATAATATTTTCTGCTGAGGGCGATCGGCAGATATTTCCGAGGCAGACAAACAATAATTTAGTCATTAGTTAGTAGTTATTAGTCATTAGTTATTAGTTATTAGTTATTAGTCAGTCAACAGTGCTAATTTGTTGGGTGCGTCGCTTTCAGAGTCAATCTGCAAGTTCCATCGAACATGGAGCAGCGACGCACCTTACTATAGTGGTTTTCCAGAAAGTTTAATCAGTCAACAGTCAACAGTCAACAGTCAACAATTGACTGATGACTAATGACTAACCGAAACCGGGGAGATTTAGTCCGCCGGTGAGTTCTTCCATTTTCTCCCGCATCGTCATCGTAGACTTAGCGTAAGCATCCTGCATCGCCACCGTGACGAGTTCAGAAACCACATCAGCACCTTCACCGAGGGCATCCGGTGAGATTTCCACGCGGCGGGGTTCTTGGTTGCCGCTGAGAAAAACCTTGACCAAGCCGCCGCCGGCTGTTCCCTCAATTTCCATTACATCCAACTCTTCTTGGAGCTTTTTAGCTCCTTCTTGAACCTGCTGAGCTTTTTTGAAAGCTTCAGTCAGTTCTTTCATTTTTCCCAGGCCGAAGCCAAATCCTTGTCCTGATTTTGTCATAACTACTTTGTGATGGTGTGTGGGCTGGCAGTCTGCCGTTTCCGTATTACTTCAATGATGCCTTAGAAGGGAAACTCTCCCAGTATTCTAACTTCTGGCTCCAACAACAGCGACCACCGCTGCTCGACTTGCTGTTGAACGTGGCGGATCACTTGAAAAATATCATTGGCCGTTGCCGACCCGCAGTTAAGAATAAAATTAGCATGGCGCTGAGCTACTTGTGCGCCTCCGATCTGATATCCCTTCAGTCCCGCTTGTTCGATGAACCAACCTGCCGTCTTGGGGCCGGGGTTGCGGAAGACTGAGCCACAGCTCGGTAAGTGGTAAGGTTGAGTTGTCCGCCGCTGGCTGAAATGGTCATTAGTTTCTGCCATTACTTGCGATCGGTCAAATCCCGGCTGCAACTGGAAAGTCGCTTCTGTTACTAGCCGATCGCCCCCTTGGAGCACCGAAGTCCGGTAGCGGTACTCCAACTCTTGGGGAGTAAGAATTTCCACCTTGCCACCAGGCGATAGGACGCGAGCGTTGACCAGAATATCAGCAGTACAGCCTCTGTGAGCGCCTGCATTCATCACCACAGCCCCTCCCACCGTACCTGGTATCCCGACTGCCCATTCTAGACCTTTCCAGCCTCGTTTAGCCGCCAACCAAGCGAGGCGGGGAATTGACTCCCCCGCCCCCGCTGTAACTTGACCTGTTTCTAGATTAAAATTCACCTGTTTGAGGTAGCGAGTGCCGACGACCAAACCGGACAAACCCCGATCGCTCACCAACAAATTAGAACCTGCACCCAGCAGAGTCACCGGCACTCCTTCATCGTGTGCCCAGGCAAAACTCGCTTGCAAAGCCTCCATACTGCGGGGAGCAACGTACCACTCGGCCGGGCCACCAACTCGGAAGGAAGTCAGGCCCGCCAGCGAAACTTGGGAGTTAATCTTGCAATCAGTTCCCCGCAAAGCAATAGGAGAATACACTCGCCGATTGTCCTTAACAGAGGAGTCATTCGAGATAGTCACCATCTTGAAAATCCTTAAAAATACCTTCGCTCGAAGACGTAATTCAAAATCCATTTAGCTAACTTATGTCGCCGCTTTGAGCGAGCCGTCCGACAGAAGTTTCGGCACAACGTGCCACGCCATAATGTCGATCAACTCTACTCAGTTCGCGAGCTAATCCGGGCGATCGGCTTGTTGATAAAAAGCCATAACTTCTGGAATAATCTGATTCAGATTACCAGCGCCCAAAAACAGAGCCAAATCCCCCGGTTGCAGATTTTTGGTTAAAAACTTAGTGACTGACTCCAGGGAAGGCGCAAACTCAACCTCTCCGCCTTCTTTAGCAATCAAATCAGCAACCTGCTGCCCGCTAATCTCTCCTAAATTCGGTTCCCCAGCACTATAAATATCGCAAGCCACAACCAAATCAGCATCCCCAAAAGATTGAGCAAATTCTGGCAAAAATGTCAGAGTCCGGCTGTAACGGTGGGGTTGAAAAATTGCAACCACTCTTCGGGATTTGGGATTTTTTTCGCTACCTTCGATCCGCAAGCGAGCCGCCGCCAAGGTAACGCGAATTTCGCTAGGATGGTGGGCGTAGTCGTCCACAAACAGGATGTCATTGTGAAAACCCCGCACCTCAAAACGGCGGCGAGCTCCTTCAAAGCCAGCAATCGCTTTGGCAATCGCCGAAAATTCTAACCCCAACAATCTGCCCACTGCTACCGCAGCTAGTGCATTGCTGAGATTGTGTGTACCCAGCAACTTCAACTCCATTTCCCCTAGGAAAGATCCTCGCTCCCAAATCTGGGCCTTGGTGCTTTCTGCTCCGTACTCCACGCCCGAAGCTGTGTAGTCAGCACCGCTGTCTGGCTGCAAGCTGTAGCTGACATGAGGCTGAAGGGAATCTTTGACTATTTGGTCGTCAATGCAACCCACCAAGGTTTGACAGTTTTGGGCAAACACCTTAAATGTGTCTATTACCTGGTCAAGGGTATCGTAATGGTCTGGATGATCCAGTTCCACATTCGTCACTATGCCAATTTTGGCTACCAGCTTAACGAGAGAACCGTCGGATTCATCAGCCTCGGCCACTAAGTAGGGCCCTTCCCCCAAACGGGCATTGCCTTCCCAAGCATTTACCTCGCCTCCTACCACGATCGTCGGGTCTAGACCCGCCGCCATCAGCATGAAGCCGATTAAACTGCTAGTAGTAGTTTTGCCGTGAGTCCCGGCTACCGCTATGCTTTGGTAATCTTGAATTAACGCTGCCAACACATCCGATCGATGAAAAATCGGACAGCCCAAATCTAAAGCAGCTCGATATTCGGCATTTGCTGGGTGAATAGCCGTCGAACATACTACTTGAGGCAATCCCGGAATTGCTTGGGCGCTTGAACTGTTGCCGTTCAATTGGAGAGCTTTGGCTGTCGCGACAGAAGTCCCTACCGTACCCGCGACTATCGAGGATACTGCCCTTTCCTGTTGCCCGCAGTCGGGACTGCTACCGTTAAGGGCCGTTTGAAATAATTCAAAATTGCTGGCGTCTTGACTCCAAAAAATATGAGCTCCCATTCCTTGCAAGCGCTCGGTTATGTGACTCGATTTAATGTCGGAGCCGTACACAGGCAACTTGCGTTTAGCTAGAATGTAGGCAAGGGCTGACATCCCAATCCCACCAATGCCGATGAAATGAAATGGTCTACCGCTAAAATCAACAGAACTCGGCATCTTTGCTCCTCACACACCACACCACGCCAATAACACGCGATATCATATCAAGAATTGTTTTTTCAGGATACAGTTCGCTAGAGATTTTGTACAAAATTCTCTGCGCGTCCCTAGATTTACGGGACTTGTAGAGATGTTTGTCTTGTATCCTATATGACTTAGTACCGAGTAGTTTTCCGGAACAGTCACAGCTCGAAAATTGCAGGTAACAGAAAACGGGGTCTGGGGTCGGGGCCAATAGACTAATTTTGGGTGGTTGCATACTCCTGCATTCTTTCTATTTCGATCCGCCTGCTGTGCTGGGATACGGCAGCAAAAGCCCCACAACCTTTCTACCAAGATTGAGGGTAAAACCCATAAGGATTTACAAACACTACCACGAACAACAAAATTTCGCTCCTTTTATAGTCATTTATCTACCCCTACGGTCATTTTTTCTTGAAAGTGAGAGATTGACACGATCGCAGCTATAGTATATATTTTTACTTTATTGTATATATACAAGTTATGCAGTTAGTCGGAATAGTTGAATAGCCATTGAGCAAACCAAATCATGGGCTTGATCGAGAAGCCGATGCACCCTCTTGGCAGTCCTTAAAATTTTTACCACTGCGATAAGTATATCTACCGTCAAAACTTGTTAGACCGCCAACAAACGAATGCTCGGGCGGTCGATCGCGCACTCAAAACAAGTTGGGATTAATATTGGCAAGGTTAATCATCCAGTCCCGCACCCACTCCGACCCTCAGAACCGGGTTTTTTAAGTCTTATTGAAGGTTTGAACGAAGTGACATCCTCCCGGCGCTGACCCTACGGGTACAGCGCAGGCTTCCCAACCTCGCAGTTAGGCATTCCTGTCCCCCGCCACTTATCTAGGTCATAGACCCCCGACAGACCGACTTGACAGGCACTTTCGTTTCGCCGGAGTCCCTGGCTACTTACTTGTTCTAGTCCACGATGCAATACCATCTCTGCGGCAGCATGGTCACGATGCGTTCGATAGCTACACTCAGGACAATGATGTTCCCTGACTTTTAAGTCTTTGCTCACAGTGGCAAAGCAATTGGGACAGGTTTGACTGGTGCCGTTGGGATTGACCTTGGCAAAGTACACCCCACGTTTCCAGCACACCCATTCGGTCAGGGACAGAAATTGTCCGAAGGCAGCATCCATACAATCTTTTCGCAGCATTCCCCGCGTCAACCCTTTGATGTTGAGGTCTTCTGCGAAGATAGTTTGCGCTTGGTCGCAAAGCTTGTGAGCCGTCTTCAGATGGAAGTCTTTACGACGGTTCGCAATCCGATGGTGCATTTTGGCAACTTCAATTTGCGCCTTCTCCCAGTTTTGAGAACCCTTCTGTTTTCGTGCCGCTCTGCGTTGCAGCAATTTCAGCTTGCGTTGCATCGACTTGAAGAACTTAGGGCGCTGCTGAAAGCTGCCATCCGAAGCCGTCAAAAATCGCTCCAATCCCAGGTCAATTCCAATCGCCCGACCATGCACCGGGACACTGGGAACCGATACCCCCGATTCAATGGTGACAACGACATACCACTGCTTTCCTCGCACCCTAGACAAAACTCTCACTTGCTTAACCTTGAACCCGTCAGGGATGGGGCGGTGCAGGTTGATAGGCACTTCTCCAATCTTCGGCAGCTTGATCGTGAAGCCGTTGACGGGGTTGTCCTTGAACTGGGGGAACACAAAGGACTTGAATTGACCAAACTTTTTGAAACGCGGGAAGCCATGCCCACGCCTCTGAAAACCTTCCCAGGTATCATGCAGTCTGCGAATTGTAGTCTGCATGATACCTGGGAATGCGCCTTGCTCAAATGCGGGAATTGCTTCTTAGCTTTGGGCAAGTTGTTTTGCTGACGATGGTAAGACGGGAATGGCTCATTGGCGGGAATGATATATTCCTTCTCCAGCGAACACCTGTCTACCGAACACTTACGCGAAGCAATCCAGTCCTTGATTTCGCGCAAAGCGTAGTTATACACGCCTCTGCACATCTCAAGCCACTCCAACAATTTGGTTTGCTCTGTGGCATCTGGATAAATTCGGTAGGTGTAGTTCATTGTCAGCATAGCTATAATTTACCACAAGCTATAATCAGTGGTAAATGCTTGTCTCATCCCCATCGAGGGGAATCGACAAGCGCGGGGAGTCCATGTATCCCGAGGCTGATGCGAAGCATACAGCGCGAGACTTATAGCTCCCCGAACCCCTCAAAAGTTAAGGGGGTTAAAAAAACCGGTTTCAGCGTTCAGGACGATCGTCGAAACTAGGGTCGTCCAGGGGTTTGTCCCCAATGAAAACCGAGGGTTTTCTAATAAACGAGCTTATGGTTAAAAGCGTATAAACATAAAATTGGCGCGATGTCTGTATTAATCCTGATGTGGGGGGAATATGGCGAAAATAGCGATTTTGGGGGGGACTTTTGATCCGGTTCACTGGGGTCACGTGTTAGTAGCCGAGACGGCTGCGAGTCAATTTGCTCTCGATCAAGTCATCTGGGTACCGGATCGCTCTCCTCCTCACAAGTGGCGCCCGGATTTGGCAAGTTTTGACCAGCGACGGGAAATGCTCGCTCTGGCGATCGCCGATCGCCCCGACTTCGTAATTTCGCCGCCGTCGGCAAATCCATCCGACAGTTCTTTTGCGATCGACACCCTGCTGTATTTGCAAAAATTGTATCCAGGCGATCATCGCTGGTACTGGATTATTGGTAGTGACGCACTCCTTACTCTGCCCAAATGGCACCGGTCCGGCGAAATTGCCGGGTTGTGCGACTGGTTGGTAGCCCCACGTCCGAGTCAGGAAGATCGAGAGACAGCAGAAAGCGGGGAGATTGGGGGACTGTCCGAGTGGGGAGATTGTCCGAGTGGAAAACCCATCGATTCCGCGAGGGACAGGATGCAGGTTCAGGCAAATGCTTTGGGCAGACGAGTTGCCGAACAAATGGCTCTTTTGGACGTGGAAATTCGCTGGGAGGTGCTTTCCATGGCTGCGATCGAGATTTCGTCGAGCCACATCCGCCGCTGCTGCGCCGAAAGGATCGGCCTCCGCTACTTAGTCCCGGAATTGGTCGGGACTTATATTGCATCCCATCAGCTTTACCAGTAACTAGCGCCAGAAAGCCTAATGCCTTCTGCCTTGCAATTTCAGCCTTCTAGAAAAGTTCAAGCTTTTTTGCTCGACACAAAAAGTTAGAAAGGATCGACCTTTGCGATATGATCTTGTCTCATAAGTCAATTCTTAAATTTTTTCAAAATTTAAGCCTGAGCTAGAGGCTGCCATCGTTAGGAGGTACAAGGTGATTAGAGTCGCGATCAATGGTTTTGGACGTATCGGGCGCAGTTTTGCGCGCTGCTGGCTGGGCAGAGAAAACAGCCAGCTAGAGTTGGTAGCTATTAATGACACTTCCGATCCCAGAAGTAATGCTCACTTGCTGAGATACGATTCCATGATGGGAACGTTGAAGAATGTGGACATCAGTGCGGATGAAAATTCCATTACTCTCAACGGCAAGACAGTTAAATGCGTGAGCGATCGCAACCCGCTAAACTTGCCTTGGAAAGATTGGGGTATTGATCTGATTATTGAATCGACCGGCGTCTTCGTTGACCAAGCTGGTGCATCGAAGCATATCACTGCCGGCGCTAAAAAAGTGCTAATTACCGCTCCCGGCAAGGGTTCTGAAGTTGGCACTTATGTGATGGGAGTCAACCACCACAACTACAAGCACAGTGACTACACAGTCATCAGCAATGCTAGCTGTACTACCAACTGTCTGGCTCCTGTACTGAAAGTGCTGCACGAAAATTTTGGCATCATCAAAGGCATGATGACCACTACCCACAGCTATACTGGCGACCAGCGCTTGCTGGATGCCAGCCACCGAGACTTGCGCCGGGCCCGGGCAGCAGCAATGAATATTGTGCCGACTTCTACCGGAGCAGCCCAAGCTGTGGCTTTGGTGATTCCGGAATTGAAAGGCAAGTTAAATGGTATCGCCATGCGCGTCCCGACTCCTAATGTGTCGGTAGTTGATTTTGTGGCTCAGGTAGAGAAAAAGACTTTTACCGAGCAAGTAAATCAAGTGTTCAAAGAAGCTGCCTCCGGTTCCATGAAAGGGATTTTGGAGTACAACGATTTGCCTTTAGTTTCCTGCGACTATCGCGGAAGTGATGCTTCTTCGATTCTGGATTCCAGCTTGACGCTGGTGATGGATGGCGACATGGTGAAGCTGTTGGCTTGGTACGACAATGAGTGGGGCTACAGTCAGCGGGTGGTTGACTTGGCTGAATTGGTCGCCGAACGTTGGGAAGCCTAGTACCCGAAGGCAGAAGGCTTTAGTCATTCGGCAGAAGGTAAAAATCCTGATATTTTGTACTTTTGAGTCGATTTCTAGCTGATTGGTTATTTCTGTTTTCGAGCGGTAGAGACTTTTGGCAGTCGATAGTTGGCGAGTAGAAGATGAAATATCGTAGGGACACAGGACTGCCCTGTCTCTACGATATTGGTAAGCTGCTACTCCCAGCTATCGAACTTTTTGCCATAATACTATGATTGGGCTTTCGGGTCTGCTTGATGATAAATTTGTTGTTTGTAGTAAGCGCTTAAAATTGCTTTAGTTAAGTTCTCGGAAAACCCCAAATATTAAAAAAATAAAAATTCCGACTATAAAAGTTAAAAACCTGAAAAAATAGCAACAGCTACGGTAGAGTTTTGGAAGCAAAATGTGGTATGAAAAAAGCGTTAATTAGTGGTATATCAGGTCAGGACGGAGCTTATTTAGCTAAACTGTTACTCGATCGAGGTTATGAAGTTTGTGGCACCTCCAGAGACGCCCAAATGTCTAGTTTCGGAAACCTGGCCCGTTTGGGCATCCGAGACAGAGTAAAACTAGAATCCATGTCTCTCAACGATTTTCGCAGCGTCTTGCAAGTGCTTGCCAAAATAGAGCCAGATGAGGTGTACAATCTAGCAGGTCAAAGTTCCGTCGGTCTGTCTTTTGAACAGCCCGTAGAAACCCTCGAAAGCATTGCCACAGGCACATTGAATCTCTTAGAAGCAATTCGGTTTACAGGCGGAAAAATCAAACTTTACAACGCCAGTTCCAGCGAATGTTTTGGGGATACCCGAGGCAATCCAGCCGATGAAAATACGCCTTTTCGCCCCAGAAGTCCTTACGCGGTGGCGAAAGCAACGGCATTTTGGGAAGTAGCGAATTATCGGGAAGCTTACAATTTGTTTGCGTGTTCTGGTATTTTGTTCAATCACGAGTCGTCGCTGCGGCCGGAGAGATTTGTTACCCAAAAAATAGTATCTGTGGTGTGCCGAATTGCTGCGGGTAGTTCGGAAAAACTGCATTTAGGTAATATTTCAGTGCAGCGGGACTGGGGTTGGGCGCCGGAATATGTGGAGGCTATGTATTTGATGTTACAGCAGGAAGAACCGGACGATTATGTAATTGCAACGGGTGTAAGTTATCCTCTGGAGGAGTTTGTGCAGACAGCTTTTGTTTCTGCAGGTTTGGATTGGCAGGAACATTTAGTAAGTGATGCTAGTCTCTACAGACCGACCGAGATTGCTGTTGGCAGGGGAAATCCGGCTAAAGCAAAAGAAAAATTGGGATGGGAGGCGAAGTATAAGATGGCTGATGTGGTGCGGATGATGGTAGAAGCGAGGATGGGTAAGGTGTGAGGATTTTTTCCTATAAAAATACCTCTTTGTTTGCAATAAATACCTGTTGTGAATTATCAGCGGTTGTGTACCCTTTTCAAGATGTGAAACAATGCAAGTAGTTATATTAGCAGGCGGTTTGGGGACACGTCTCCGAGAAGAAACAGAATTTCGTCCTAAGCCCCTAGTAGATGTAGGGGGGTATCCAATTCTCTGGCACATTATGAAGACCTATGCCCATTACGGTTTCCGGGACTTTATTGTGTGTTTGGGCTATCGCGGCAACATGATTAAGGAGTATTTCCTGAATTATGAAGCGATGAATAATGATTTTACTATTTGCTTGGGTCGGCAGAATTGCATTACCTATCACGAGGAACATCGCGAGCAAGATTTTAAGGTGACACTGGCAGAAACTGGCTCGGACACTATGACTGGAGGGCGGGTGAAACGTGTGGAGAAATACATTACTGATGATACCTTTATGGTGACATACGGTGATGGAGTTGCTGATATCGATATTGGAGCTTTAGTGGATTTTCATAAGGCTCATGGTAAGCTGGCAACTGTTAGTACAGTTCGTCCGATATCCCGATATGGTATTTTAGATGTGGACAGCCAAGGCAAAGTTCTGGAATTTACGGAAAAACCTCAAATAGATGGCTGGGCTAGTGCGGGATTTTTGGTACTTCACCGCAGCATATTTGAGGCTTTGAGCGGAGATGATTGTTTTTTTGAGCGAGAGCCACTAGAGCAGTTAGCGGCGCAGGGACAATTGATGGCCTACCGCCACGAAGGTTTCTTTTTTGCGATGGATACTTACCGCGAGTATAAATATTTGAACGAACTTTGGGATAATGGAGAGGCTCCTTGGAGGGTGTGGGAATGAGTGAATTTTGGCGCGATCGATCTGTGTTAGTAACTGGCTGCACCGGCCTTTTGGGTAGCTGGTTGGTAGCTGATTTAGTGCAGAGGGGGGCAAGGGTAACTGGATTAGTCAGAGACTGGGTACCGCAATCCAGACTTTACACAGAAAACTGGGATCAGCAGATTAACGTAGTACGCGGGTGCGTACAAGATTTACAAACCCTAAAACGAGCGATCAATGAGTATGAAGTAGACACAGTATTTCACTTGGCAGCTCAATCTATTGTGGGTATTGGCAACCGAGATCCACTAGATACTTTCGAGACAAATATTAAAGGAACTTGGAACCTGCTAGAAGCCTGTCGCCAAGTTGGGGGTGTCAGTCGCATTGTTATGGCATCTAGTGACAAAGCCTATGGAGACCAGCCAGTGTTACCCTACGACGAAACAACGCCACTACAAGGAGAACACCCCTACGATGTCTCTAAAAGTTGTGCTGATTTGATTTGTCGGACTTATTCTGTCAGCTATGGGATGCCAGTGTGCATAACCCGGTGTGGCAACTTTTACGGTGGTGGAGACTTAAACTTTAATCGTATAGTGCCGGATACAATTAGGTCAGCTTTGCGTGGCAAGCCAGTGGTACTCCGCAGCGATGGGAGTTATATCCGAGACTATTTCTATATTAGAGATGGGGTTTTAGCCTATTTACATCTGGCAGAGCAGATGGATAGAAGAGAAATATGGGGAGAAGCGTTTAATTTCAGTAATGAGTTGCAAATCCCGGTTTTAGAAATGGTGTGTAAGATTTTGGAAGTGATGGATAAGACTCATTTAAAGCCAATTATTTTGAATCAGGCTAAGAATGAAATCAAACATCAGTATCTGTCAGCAGAAAAAGCACGTAAGCTGCTGAATTGGCAAGCAAAGTATTCTATTGAAGAAGGTCTGCGGGAGACTATTCAATGGTATGAGCAATTGCTCAATCCTGACAGCAAAACATTGCCATTACTTATGCAAAAATAAAATAGCTTTGCCTTGCTTAGCTAGTTTTATTTCAAAAGGAACATCTCCAAAACTAGATGAACTGGAATCATAGTTGCCAGCCGTATGTCTAGTAAATATGTTTTTGCTGTTGACACTAGCTTTGAATAGCAGCTCACCGTCAGAGAATTTTTGCAAGTAAAACAAATGTGAGACTAGAGGCAATGACGATGCACTAATGATGCTAAGCTATTGATTTGCAGACAAGAGTATTAACTGAATCAACCAACTCGATCTACCGCTTGAATACTGACTCTTTGGAGAATCATATGACTCAATCTTCCCCCAGCCCCATTAAAGAAATCACTAAATGTCGAATTTGTGGCAACGAAAATCTCACCCCTGTTTTAAGTCTTGGCGAGCAATGCCTCAGCAGTGTTTTTCCAGAACAAGACTCCCCTAACCCATCAATTTCTCCTCTCGATTTAGTTCTCTGTGATGGCGATGATTCAAGTGATATTTGTCGGATGCTGCAATTCAAGCACACCGCTAATGTATCGGAAATGTACGGGACAACTTACGGCTACCGTTCCTCCACCAGTCGCACGATGCGTAGTCACCTAGAAGCAAAGATTAAACGCTTGCTAGACATCGTGCAGCCGAAGAAGGGCGATGTCGTATTGGATATCGGTTGCAATGACGGTACGGTGCTGAATTTGTATCGAGACCTCGACCTGGTTCGGGTTGGGATGGATCCATCAAGTGAAAAATTCGCTGATAATTTCGATCCCGATATTCAGGTTATTTATGATTTCTTTTCCGCCGATGGCGTTCGTGACATCCTTGGAGATCGTAAATGTCGCATCATAACTTCAATTGCGATGTTTTACGACCTTGAAGATCCCGTAGGCTTCATGCGTCAAATTCACTCAATACTGGCCCAAGAAGGGGTATGGGGTTTTGAATTGTCGTATATGCCTACGATGTTGACTAATCTTACCTACGATCAAGTTTGTCACGAACACATAACTTATATGGGTTTGCGCCAAATTTTTTGGATGGCCCAACGGGCTAACATCAAAATTCTGGATGTCAGCTTAAATGACATTAATGGTGGCAGTTTTGACATCATTGCAGCGCGGAATGATAGTACGCTGACCCCGAATCATCAAAATATCAAGAAGCTGGTTGATTATGAAGAGCCACTTACCACAATAGCTCCTTACAATCGCTTCCGAAATCGCGTCCTTCAACATCGCGATGAAGTGCGCAATTTTTTCGATTTAACCCGCGCTGCAGGCAAAAAAGTCTATGGCTATGGAGCATCAACCAAGGGCAATATTGTACTGAATTATTGCGGTCTTACGCCCCAAGATTTAGTTGCCATCTGTGATAAGCAACCTCAGAAAGACGGTCTGGTTACGCCCGGTACGCGCATTCCGATTATTAGCCAAGAAGAGTTGCGGCGCAATCAACCTGACTATGTATTCGTTCTCATCTGGCATTTCCGCCGCGAAGTGATTGAGGATGAGATTGAGTATCTGGAAAAAGGTGGAAAGTTGGTGTTTGACTTACCGCGTCTGCATATTGTCGATCGCGATAACTATAAGCGCTATTTAAGCGCTCCTTTTGAAGAATTAGCTTTTCCTTTGTAAATTAGGCCGATAAACCATGAAAAAAGTGCTAGTAACAGGTGCGACTGGTTTTATTGGTAGACACACGATCGCACCTTTAACTGATGCGGGTTTTGAGGTTCATGCTGTAACCTCTAAAATCTCAGTAAATTCAACAGATGTAGACGGGAAATGTTGTTGGCATACGATGAATTTACTAGATCCCATTCAAGTTAAAAATCTTGTGTCTACCATCCAGCCAACTCACCTGCTGCACTTTGCTTGGTACAACATACCGGGAAAATGCTTAGTAGCAGAAGAAAATTTCCTTTGGGTACAAGCTAGTTTAGAATTACTAAGACATTTTCGAGAACAAGGCGGGGAACGAGTTGTCATGGCTGGTAGCGCCTTGGAATATGATTGGAACTACGGTTACTGTTCGGAAGTTTTAACTCCAAGAAACCCCCATACAACTTACGGGGTTTGCAAAAATGCTTTGCAAGAAATGTTAAAAGCCTATACAGAAATCACTAAACTTAGTAGTGCTTGGGGGCGTATTTTTAACGTTTATGGCCCTTACGATCATCCCAAGCGTTTAGTTTCATCAGTTATCTGTTCTCTGTTGCGTGGCGAATCGGCTTTGTGTTCTCATGGTAATCAACTAAGAGATTATCTGTATGTTGAAGATGTGGCAAACGCTTTTGTTGCACTTTTAGAAAGTAATGTTGCCGGTGAGATTAATATAGCTTCTGGAAAGCCTGTAGCTGTTAAAGAAATTGTCTTAAAAATAGCTAAAAAGTTGGGTAAATCGGATTTAGTTAAACTAGGGGCTATAGTTGCTTCTGCTGAGGAACCACCCCTATTTGCTGCCAATGTCTCTCATTTGTCAACAGAAATGAGTTTTATACCAAAATATGATTTAGACAAGGGCTTAGATGAAGCTATTATTTGGTGGCAAAAACAACTAAACTGAATTTATTTTATTCCTGCAAGCTCTAAAATATCTCTTAGAGAATTGAGATTAACTATTACATCTTCATATATACCCCCTTTATAAATTACTTCTGCTAAGTAATTTATCTCAAGCCCATCTCCAACTAAATAATAATATTCCAGCCCCAAGTGATGGCTGAGAATATAATAAGTAAAATGTATATAATTTGGGGCAAATATTTCTATTACTTTCGTTCCTGGATTAGCAAAAACTAGATTAGTTAATCCAGCACCACACACACCAATTACCACTTCAGCCCTAGACATAAGTGCGACTTTTTCCAGCATTGACATTTTTTCAAAATAGACGGTTATAAATCCTAGGTTATTCAATAATTCTAAAACTTCATCTTCATTAACCATTCTCCGGTTGGAGCCCAGGTTTCTACTAATATATACCCGACCAGATGATTCAGAGGTGATTTGATCGATTAGAGGCATAAATTTGCGCCTCAGAAATTCGACTGACCATTTAGTGGGAAAGCATATAACACCAGGTAAAGATGGAACTATCAAACTTTTAGCTTTCACATGAGGATACTTTTGAATAGTCAGAACTTTTTTGGGGGGAACTCCTAAAATTTCTAAAGTTTCTTTGTAAAAATCAAAGGGATAAAAATTAAGTAAAAAGTAATCTATTTTATCTAAATCCAATCCACTTACTTCAAGTAGACCGAATCTGGGTAAAAAATCAAACATATAATGATACAAATTTGTACAAGGATTTGATGTAAAAACAACTACTGTACCTTCTATTTCTTTACAAATAGGTGGAAGATTTTTGCCTAAAAACATAAGTGGTTTAACTTCTTTTGGACAACCAGGCATTTGAGAGACATCAAGCAACAAGTAATTATCTGAAGTAATAACAGCAGTGTTATAAACACCAAATTGGTAATATCTTCCTTCTGAAAGAATACTAATAAATGTTTCAGGGCACTCAAATTCAAGCCAATACTCTCCTGTTAAATTTGGATGAATTTCTCCAGCAATTGTTTTGGCAATAGTTGTAATATTAGGATTATGAGGTGGATGTATTTCTATGTAGTGAGATTCTAAGTTTGAAGCTAAAGCCCATTCTTTTGTAGTAGCATAAACATCTTTTGGCACACCTACTGGCTGTGCGCTTTTTTCGCAAATATATGCTTGCTTTAAGTTACCTTTATGAAATAAAATTTTACTAGCGCGAGCAAGAATAGAGGAGTAAAGCCAAGGATCATCAAGAATTGAGTGATTTTGAGAATTGACGATTTCATCAATTTTTATTTTACAGATTTCATCTTGCAAATAATTTAAAAATTGATCTAAATTATCTTGCAAAGCTAAAAGCACAGCTTGTCCTAATATTTGTTCAATTAATAGTTATTGACGGTAAACTTGCATTTTACTATTTGAGTCGTTACCGGGGGCTAGCAGTTGGCCAAAACTAAGATAAACATCTTCAGAATAAGGATGAAGCAATAAGGTTTTAAGAAATTTACTTACAAACTTTACCTTTTCATCGCTTCTGTTTTGTCGGGCGCAAGAATCTGCCCAACGGCAGTAAGCTTTTACTAGATCGGGTTTAAGTAGTAAGGCCCAATGAAATCCTGCTATAGCCTCCTCCCATTTTCCTTCTTTGGCATACAATGAGGCTAAACGCCCTTGAATTTCCGAAGTTGTGGCTGATTGAAAAAATCTACACAAAGACTGAAATTCTTCTGAAGGTTGGATGAAACCAGTGATAAATTGTTTTCGCGTTTGATGTTGCTGTAGAATTTGCACTAATTCAGTAATACCTTCAGACGAATCTACTGAACGTTTCACATAAGCGGAGTAAACAGCTTGCACAAACTTTGCATCGCTTAGCTCACCAGTTACTTGTAAAAAGGCCTCGTCATTTGGTGGGAATTCTTCTAGTTGCAGTTGAGGTATGTTCTTGCTCTGCATCTGCTCTAATTGCCCATAAAAGTTCTCAGATTTTGAATTAGGAGCAAGTACTTGACGGTAGGCTGTAATTGCTTCATGTCTTTTTCCTTGTTGGGCAAAGAAAATCCCCAAAGACCAGTAAATATCATCTTGGGAAGCAGAAGCCCACCATTGACACAAAGACTGAAATTCTTGTGAGGGTCGGATAAATCTGGTGATAAATTCTTGGCGTGTTTTATACTCTTGTAAAATTAGCACCAATTCACTAATGCTTTCAGGGGACTCCACCCATCGCTTCACATAAACGCAGTAAACAGTTTGCACAAACTCTACATCACTCAGGTTTGTAGTTGCGTTCAAAAAAAAATTGTCATCGGGTGGGCAGTGCCACAGTAGTTTATGAATTAAGGGCTTGAACATAATTACTATCTCTATAAAGGCTATGTAATACCAGCCATATTTAGCAAGGCTTTCAGTGAAGCGATGTTGACGATTGTATCTTCAAAACCATCTATCTGATAAATGATTTGACGCAAGTAAGAGCATTCCAGACCATCGCCCATCAAATAGTAGTAATCAATTGCTAAGTGATGACTCATAATGTAGTAACACATACCCACATTGTGAGGAGTAAAAATTTCTATAACTTTAGTCCCAGGATTACAAAATAGCAGATTAGTCCCTCCACCGCTATGCTGAGTTACTATGACTTTAGCGCTGGACATCAAGGAAATCTTTTCGGCTATCGAGATTGATTCGGCCGTAATAGTTACAAACCCCAATTTATCCAAGACTTCTATCACTTCAGCTTCATTGATAATTCTCCGATTTCCTGCAATACTCCTACTGATATATATACGCTCTGGATGCTCTAATTTTGACTTAGCTGCCGCCAATAAAAATTTACTCCGGAGAAAATCAGTGGCCCATTTAGTCGGGCAACAAATTATGCCTGGGTAAGATGAAAGAACCAACCTATCCGCTTTCACATGAGGGTATTTACTACCATCTATAATTTTATTTTCTGGAATTCCCAATATATTTAGTGTTTCTTTGTGAAAGTCAGACTTATAATTGGGAACTACAAATTTGTCTATACTATCCAGTTCTATCCCACTCAATTCTATTAGTCCCAACTTGGGAAGCGCATCAATTATCCAATGGTAGTATATCGCACTTGTATTACCTGATAAAACTGCTACTGTACCATTAACTTCGTGAATAGACGGCAAACAGAGTTCTGATAAGTTTCCAGGGTTTATGAAACTAGAAACATCTAGCAATATCTGATTGTCAGCCGTGATGTAAGCAGTCTGCCTACCGTCAAGCTGACAGTACCTTCCTTCTGGCACTACAGCAACAAAGGTAGCTGGCGATTCAAAATTACTCCAATTCTTCAAACCAGGATGGACATCTTCATCTAGTGTTTTCGGTAGTGGGATTTGGATTTGATGACTAGGATGTATATCTATATAGTGACTTGACTCCGAGCTCAATTTAACTGCCCACTCTCTAGTTGAGGGATAAAACCCTTGCAGAGGAGTAACGGGCTCTGCTTTTTGGAAACAACTATTTGCCTCATCTATTTTACCTTGTTGCAGCAAAATATTTCCCAAGTTTCTGAGAGCTTCAGGATAATTAGATGAACTCCCTTGATTAATTAGCTCTTCCAAACAAGATACAGCTTCATCTAATTTACCTTGTTGAGTCAGGCTACTTGCTAATGCTAGATAGGCATGGTAGTGGATTTCAGGTTGTTGCAGAGCTTTTTTGTAATACTTTATTGCCTCATCTATTTGAGTGGTCTGTAATAAGATATGCCCAATAAAAATGTAAATATTTCCTTTACTGGGCTGCATTTCAAGTGCTTTTTTGTAAAATTTAATGGCTGCGTATAGTTGATTTTGTACTGAAAGAATATGCGCAATATTTAGGTACGCTTCACCTTGGTTTTGATTGATAGCCAGAGCTTCTTGATAATATTTTATCGCTTCGTCTAGCTGATTTTTTTGTTGCAGTAGCTGACCGATATTGATATAAATTTCTTCGGGAAATTGAGGTCGATTTGGTTGCTCAATTAACAATAGTGAATTTTTATAAGCTTCTATTGCTTCATCTACCCGACCTATTCGTGCTAGAATTTTTCCTAAACAGGCATAAAATTCCGCTGAGTATGATTTATTTAGTAAAGCAATGAAAAATTGGGATCTAATCGCAACCTGCTCATCATATTTGTTCTCTAAAACTAGATATTCAGCCCAACGGCTATAGCCTAATGCTATTTCAGGTTTTAGTAAAACTGCATGATGGAACGAGGTAAGGGCTTTATCCCATTTCCCTGCTTGTGCAAACAAGGTTCCCAATTGCCAGTGAACTTCCTCCAATGAAAGTGAGCAGAATTGTTTGTACCTTGATTGAAATTCCATTGAGGGTCGGATGATTTCGGCGATTGTTTGGTGACGAGTTCGACCACTTGATCGAATAACTTCAACGAATGACGCAACTTCTTCATCATTGAGAGAGCGTTTCATATAGGTGTAGAAAAGTTCTTGGACGAAATCTGCATCACTGAGGTGGCTAGTTTTTTGCAAAAAGGCTGCGTCATCCGGGGGAAATTGCTGCAGATAACTAAGCTTAGCTAACGCTTTCCCTAACTGCTCATCCGACATGAAAAATGAGTTAATATCTATTGCTTTCCGGTATGAGAAAACGGCAGATTCTAGATCGCCGAGTTGTTCTAACGCTTCCCCTAAAAGGTTGTGAACTAAAGCCTCTTGTGGATTAAGCTCGATCGCTCTCCGATATGTGTCGATCGCCCCCCGCCCATCTCCCTGTTTCGCTAAAGCATTCCCCAAATCCAAATAAATTTCAAAGTTATCTGGTTGAATATTTAGCAGGTTGCGGTATGCTTGCACGTCATTTGGATTTAGTTGTACTGCACGGCGGTAGGAGGCGATCGCCGCCTCCAAATCTAACTCTCTTCGCTGTTGTAAAAGATCTGCTATGCAGCCGTAAATCCAATCCACATCCGGGTTAAGAATACTTGCTTGGCGGTAAGCAGCGATCGCCTCATCTAACCGGCCCAGTTTCACCAAACTCTGCCCCAATCCACAGTAAGAACCAAAGTGATCGGCATTGAGTTCAGTAGCTTTACGAAAGGCAGCCACTGCTTCCTCCCACTGTTGCTGTCGATCTAAAGCATCCCCCAAGTGATGATAAGACCAAGAAAAATCCGGGTTGAGTTCTATGGCGCGGCGGTAAGATGCGATCGCTTCCTCGAATTGACGGAGTTTCGCTAGAGCTTCCCCTAAATTATGGTGAGACCAATAGAACTCAGGATTTAGCTCAATAGCACGGCGAAAAGCTGCGATCGCCTCCTCCAGATTCCCTGACTCTACAAGTCGATCGCCCTCGTCCAAATAATCAACGGCAGTTTTTTTCGCTTCCATCTTGAGTTAGTGTCAATCGTGCTAAGCTGATGAACCACTTCAGGTTACACTAAGTCGTGTACCTTTGACAAGATGTAACCTTAATGACCTGACCTTAGTGTAAACTGTGGTTGAATCCCGGAATCTTGAGAGGCGATGTACTTGATGTTGCAGCACGAACAGCCAGAGGGCTGGGTAAGTGCAACAGGTGAAAGTCATCATGCGTTGTCAGAAATTTTGGCGACAGTGATTGATGCCAGATTAAATCGGCAGGAACATATAGCGCTAGACGCCAGTCTTAATAGACTAACGGAAATTGCTGTAATATAAGCCGCGCTTAATGATCATTGTATGCGAAAATTGTGTTGACGTGTAGATGAGTCAAATGGAATCCTTGTCAGTATTACTTACGTCAATTCACACAAGTCTCAAAGCCGACTAAATTTAATGTATAAAAGACAGGAGAAGCCACAATGCAAGAATGGAAAAGAACGTTCTCTTTCAATAAAAAAGACTTTTATTACAATCGTATAAATTTTAACAATCCTACCGAGAGAGCTGTAGAGATACCTATTGCTTTTAATTTTCTTGCCACTATAGAAAAGCGAGGAAGCATACTTGAAGTGGGAAATGTACTATCTCATTATGAAAATCATTTGAGTGAAACGCTTGGTATAACATCAAGACGAATTGTCGATAAATTTGAAGTAGAACTAGGGGTAGATAATGAAGACTTAATGAACCTGCCGTCGGAAGAAAAATACGACGCCATTGTCTCACTTTCTACAGTCGAACACATTGGACAAAAAGGAGATCCCTCTGGTGGATATGGAGAGCAGGCCGAAAACCGTGATCTGGAAGCTCCCTTAAAAGCAATTGCTAAGATATACGACCTACTGGCTCCTGATGGCAAAGCCTTGATTACCGTTCCTTTTGGGAAACTTATAGATGGGGAATGGTATATTCAGTTTAGTAAAGAGTATTTGTATTTATTAGGTAAAAACTATGGAATTCCGAAAGAGGCTGTCTCAGTTAATTGTTTAAAGCTAATAGACAGAGAAACAACTGACCGTGGTTTTAACGTGCTTTGGGAAGAGTTAGATGCTCTTGAACTGAGTTATGTGGAATACGGCTCACCTTTTTCTCAAGCAAATGCGATCGCAGTTATCGAGCTTTCCAAGCTTTCAAGTGATTTTCACTTAAAATTAAATGTCGAGCCGAGTCCTCTGTTATACAATATGCCCTATGAGACGCGGACAGAATTTGAGCAAAACAAGGCTCTGCTACAGCAAACTCAAAGTGAATTGGCAGAATTTAAGTTGCAATTGCAACTGAGTCAGAGCGAAGTGGAACAATCCCAAGCACTCCAGCAGCAGACTCAGAGTAAATTAGAACAATCCCAGTTACAACTGCAGCAAACTCAGAGCGAATTGGAACACTCCCAAGCACTACAGCACCAAACTCAGAGTGAATTGGAACACTCCCAAGCACTACAGCACCAAACTCAGAG
>NZ_JAUBQX010000005.1:0-121740 GCF_036701505.1 Microcoleus sp. Pol11C2 | reverse complement strand
TGAATTGGAACAATCCCAAGCACTACAGCACCAAACTCAGAGTGAATTGGAACAATCCCAGTTACAACTCCATCAGATTCAGAGTGAATTGGAACAATCCCAAGCACTACAGCACCAAACTCAGAGTGAATTGGAACAATCCCAGTTACAACTCCATCAGACTCAGTGCCAGTTGGAACAATCCCAAGCAATCGAGCAGCAGACTCAGAGTGAATTGGAACAATCCCAAGCACTCCAGCAGCAGACTCAGAGTGAATTGGAACAATCCCAGTTACAACTCCATCAGATTCAGAGTGAATTGGAACAATCCCAAGCACTCCAGCAGCAGACTCAGAGTGAATTGGAACAATCTCAGTTACAACTGCATCAGACTCAGAGTGAATTGGAACAATCCCAAGCAATCCAGCAGCAGACTCAGAGTGAATTGGAACAATCCCAGTTACAACTGCATCAGACTCAGAGTGAATTGGAACAATCCCAGTTACAGCTGCATCAGGCTCAGAGTGAATTGGAACAATCCCAGTTACAACTGCATCAGACTCAGAGTGAATTAGAACAATTCCAAGCACTACAGCACCAAACTCAGAGTGAATTGGAACAATTCCAAGCACTCCAGCACCAAATTCAGAGTGAATTAGAACAATTCCAGTTGCAACTGCATCAAACTCAGAGTGAATTGGAACAATCCCAGTTACAACTGCATCAGACTCAGAGTGAATTGGAAAGATTAAAGTTTTCGCCAGCTAGGGTTAGAGAAACTGAGGTCAAAAGTCAGATGCAGTACAAAGACTTATTGTGGGAGGGGTGGTACGCTTATTGCAAAGGCGATAGGGTGGGGATGGCTAACTTTCTTAAAGAATCGTTGAAGTCTACGCCTTTTTCAACAACAGAAACAGTTTTGAACTGGTTAGAAAATTTTGCTAGGTTTTCGTCAGAAAAAGGAGAGATCCTCGATACCAATACCTTAGTTAACTCACCAGAATGGAAAGAATTGATGCGTCGTAGCATTAATGGCAAAACTGCGCTAACCATCCATTAGTAAGAGATGGCAAGCAATCTATGATTACAAACTCAGCAAAAAGCAAGACGAATGTTAAATCATCAACTAAATAATTCTTTGGGTGTAAATTTAACCGGTCATATAACCGGTGATTTTGGGCTAGCAGAAGCCGCTAGAGGAAATCTCAGGGCCCTAGAAGCAGCCCGAATTCCCTTTGCAGCTAAGGATCTGAGAATAGATTGGCTACCCAACTCCGATACCAGCTACAAAAAATTTTCCGACGACAATCCATATCCAATCAATATAGTCCAAACCAACCCCAATTGGGTTGAGCAGATTTTAGCAGGATACTTTCCGGGGATTGGTTCTGAATATTTCAAAGGCAAATACAATATAGGTGTCTGGTTGTGGGAACTGCCTGTTTTTCCCTCTGAGTGGCAATGGGCCTTTGATTTATTTGATGAAATCTGGACTACCAGTAATTTTTGTGCAGAAGCATTTTCCGCTGTCTCCCAGGTTCCTGTACTCAAAATTCCTGTTAGCCTCGCTTTCCCGCAACCATTATTAACAAGAGAAAACCTCAACTTACCCAAAAACAAGTTTATTTTTCTATTCATGTTTGACTTTGGCAGTTCCTTTGAACGGAAAAATCCCTTTGCCACTGTTGACGCATTTAAACGAGCTTTTGGTAAATCTAATCAAGATGTTTTACTGGTTCTCAAGTTTGCTAATGCTCATCTTTTTCCGCAACGCCGACAGGAACTAATTGATTTGGCTGAGGGTTGGTCATCTCTTCAGTTTATAGACGGACATTTGCAAAAAGCAGAGATTCATGGTTTGGTTAATAGTTGTGACTGTTATGTGTCTCTACATCGGGCTGAAGGATTCGGTTTAACAATGTCGGAAGCCATGTACTACGGTAAACCAGTAATAGCCACCGCCTATTCATCTAATATGGAATTTATGAATGTTGGCAATAGTTTTCCGGTGAAATACGAACTGGTGACAACTACTGAAGATTATGGAGCTTACCCGAAAGGTAGTGTCTGGGCGGAACCGGATATAGATCATGCTGCGTCTCTCATGCAGTCTGTATTTGAAAATTATCAGGAAGCTCAGAAAACCGGAAAAATAGCAGCCAAGGAAATCAGGTCTTTATTAAATCCTCAAGCTGTAGGTATAAAAATCAAAAATCGCCTTGAATTTATCATGGCACATCTCAATCATACCCAGTTGTCAAATCGGTTCCATGAACTTCAGACAGAAAGAGATCTATTGGCTCGCCAAGCTCAAGCTTGGAGACAGACAGCATTGCAGGTACAGAAAGAGTTAGCAAAATACTCTTAATTTCAACCACAATAGCACTTAGTTGTCAAGCATTTATTCTAGATATTTCTTAAGTAAAAGACGAACAATGTTCAATCAAACAATAGATTCTCATTTCGGCATCAATTTTATTGGACACCTGAGCGGCGAATATGGTCTGGGAGAAGGTTCGAGGGCCACTCTCAGAGCGATCGAAGCGGCTGGAATTCCCTTTGCACTCAAAGATATTAAAGTAGATTGGCATCGAAATTTAGACAACAGCTACACAAGTTTTTCAGAGCAAAATCCCTATCCCATTAACCTGATCCACACTCTGCCAGAACCCGTTGTTTTCAACATGGTTGATCGCGAATGCTTTAAAGGTCGATACAATATCGGCTTCTGGGCGTGGGAACTGCCGCTATTTCCTCCAGGGTGGCTGTACGCTTTTTCTTTCTTTGACGAAATATGGACTTATAGCAATTACTGCGCTGAAGCTATCGCGCCCGTATCCCCCGTCCCTGTGATTAAGATGATGTCCAGCCTTGAATTTCCCGAACCGTCATTTGAGAGAGAAGCATTAGGATTACCCCAAGACAAATTTATTTTTTTGTTCATGTTTGACTTCCACAGTACAATAGGTCGCAAAAATCCCTTTGCTACTTTGGAGGCATTTAAGCGAGCTTTTGCTCAATCGAATGAAGATGTCTTACTGGTACTCAAGTTTTCTAATGGCAACTTTTTCCCCAAAGAACGAGACAAACTCAAAGCGCAAGCAGCAGGCTGGCCAGTTCACTTTATAGACGGGCACTTAAAGAGAGAAGAACTTCATGCTTTAGTTGCCAATTGCGACTCCTATGTTTCCCTGCACCGGGCAGAAGGTTTTGGTTTGACAATGGCGGAAGCGATGTACTATGGCAAACCCGTAATCGCGACTGGTTACTCATCTAATATGGAATTTATGAATGTCGGCAATAGTTTTCCAGTAAAATATAACATAGTGACGTTGACCGAAGATTATGGGCCTTACTTTAAAGGCAATTACTGGGCAGATCCCAGTATCGAGCATGCAGCATCATTAATGCAATATGTTGTTGAAAATCCCCAAGCAGCCCAGCAAGTAGGAGCAAGAGCAGCTCAAGAAATTAAGTCTTTACTGAGTCCTCAACTTCAAGGCATCAAAATTAAAAATCGGTTGGAAATCATTAGAAACAGAATGAACCAATCTACAAACTGGTCAACTCGTATCCATCAGATGCAGCAAGAGACGGCTTTGGCTCACTCCCAAATCCAAGTTTGGCGCCAGACAACACAGCAAGTTCAATCTGAACTAGCGCAATACCAAAGGCTTGCTAAGACTTGACAAATTTGATTTACTGTAGATATTTTTGATTAGGAGTTCAATCATGTTCAATAACACAAATTTTAAGTTTGGAGTTAATATTATCGGTCATGTGAGTGGCGAGTTTGGTTTAGGCGGGGGGGTGCGAGGCACAATCAGAGCCATAGAAGCAGCTAACATTCCTTTCACAATCAAGGATATGAAAGAAGATTCGCAACGCAACTTAGATTCTACATACACCAATTTTTCCAGCCAGCACTCTTATCCGATTAATATCGTCCATACCAATCCTCACGAGTCCTTGTTGAATTGTATCGAGCCTGAGTTTTTCAATAATCGATATAATATTGGTTTTTGGATTTGGGAACTTCCCGTATTTCCAGATTTTTTTATGGGAGCTTTTAATCGATTTGATGAGGTGTGGACTTACAGTAATTACACCGCTGAAACCATTTCCGATGTCTCGCCTCTTCCAGTTGTGAAATTACCGCCTAGCATTTATTTACCGCCCAACGAATTGGGCAGAGAAGCTTTAGGATTACCTAAAGACAAATTTATTTTTCTGTTCATGTTCGACATGGGTAGCGGTTTTGAGCGAAAAAATCCTTTTGCTACCATTGAGGCGTTTAAAAAAGCTTTTGGGAAGTTTAATGAAGATGTTTTACTGATTATTAAGTTTCGGCCTCATCCTTATTATCAAAATCAGTACGATCAACTAAAATCAATGACAGAAGACTGGCCATCTATTCAACTTATCGAAGGGCATTTGAGCAAGGAAGAAGTTCATGGCTTAGTAGATAATTGTAACTGCTATGTATCGTTACATCGGGCTGAGGGTTTTGGTTTGACTATGGCGGAGGCAATGTATTACGGCAAGCCAGTTATAGCTACCGCCTATTCATCCAATACCGATTTTATGAATGTCGGCAATAGTTTTTTGGTGAAATACGATTTAGTGGCAACTACTGAAGCTTACGGACTTTACCCAAAAGGTAGTATCTGGGCTGAGCCGGATATCGATCATACATCTTCGCTTATGCAGTATGTTTTTGAAAATTATCCGCAAGCACAGCAAGTAGGAGCGAGAGCAGCTAAGGAGATTAGGTCTTTATTCAATCCAGAGATTATTGGTCAAAAAATTAGACATCGCCTGGAATATATTATGAGGACAATAGAAGAAAAAAAGTTGTTTGAATCGCAAGCTCAAGCTTGGAAGCAAGCGGCGCTGCAAGCTCAGAGAGAACTAGACAGAGCAAGGCTTCAATTTTGATATTAGCAACTGTCTGGCATCAGGTATTATTTATTGGGCGTCTTCTGAGAAATTAGCCGACAAATCTTCCGCTCGCATACAGCAAATGTAGAAACAATAAGAATTATCTGGATTATCATTTAACAGTTGGCTGTGAAGAAATTCATGGTTAAAAGTTTCCTTGTTTGAGGTTTCAATCGATTGTGAGAGATCAATAATACCCTTCGTCTCCACTATTTTGAAATTATGCTTCTCCAAAAGCTTGCACAAATCATCGAAATAGTATTCTAGCTTGTGTTCAGGATGAATATAATTATTGGGAAACTGTAGCTTGGTAGCTTTCCTATTAGGAGTGTCAAGAGCAAACTTACCACCAGACTTTAACAATTTATAAACTTGGTCAAATAGTTGTTCTGCTTCTTCTGTGGTGATGTGTTCGATTGACTCTCCGGACCAAACTAAGTCAAAACTACTTTCTTGAAAGCAGCTTAAGTCTGTCATGCTTCCATAAACATATTCAATATTGCAATTTTGGTGCTTAACCTTTATTGGCCACTCTGGCCCTCGAAACATCATTTTATCTGGCGGAAAATCTCTAATATATAAATTTTCTGGAAGATGAGGATAGCCGAGCTGTAATAGAGCTCCTCTTTGATCTGATGCAGAATAACCTCCCAAATCTAATATCGCATTAGCAGGGGGTAGAAGTGTTCTAACCATTTTCATGCGAGCACTATGAAGTTTATTCTCCAAAATAGAGTTGATGTTTTCTTCAGTAAAGCCATGATTGCTACCTTCTTCACCTGTCAGCCTTTGTTTAAATTCATGC
Source organism: Microcoleus sp. Pol11C2 (assembly GCF_036701505.1). Lineage (NCBI taxonomy): Bacteria > Bacillati > Cyanobacteriota > Cyanophyceae > Oscillatoriales > Microcoleaceae > Microcoleus > Microcoleus sp. Pol11C2. Next base: position 116,015 of record NZ_JAUBQX010000005.1, on the reverse strand, counting down.
GCCTCAACCATTTTTTTTATAACAGTAGCTCGAGACGCACCTGTATTGAGTTCGTTTAACCAACCTTCCAGCCCATCAGGATCGGCTTCCCGCTCAAAGATTACCCAATATGCCATCCAGAGATAACTTTTGTCTCTCTTAGCATGAGCGGATAAAGTACTTTGGATACTTTCTTGCAGACGTTTTTCTTGTTCCGGTTTCATTGAACTTCTTTTAATTTGGACTGGTTTCTAAGTTTTTTACACCTGAAAGGCGTTCTTGAAATTCCTCTGACTCAACCATCTTTTGGATGATATCAGCTCGATTCAAACCAGCCTTGATATCGTTTAACCAACCTTCTAATCCATCCGGGTCAGCTTCCCGCTCAAAGATTACCCAATAGGCCATCCAGAGATAACTCTTATCGCTTTTAGCATGAATAGATAAAGTCTTTTGGATATTTGATTCTAGACGCTGAGCTTCTTCCGGTGTCATTTGGGTTTCTCTAAATTCGATTGACTTTGGTAGTGTAATAATATTGATTATCCGACATTACACTGCGAAATGTATACCAAATCGCAGTCTAAATTAGAAAATCTTTGGTTCTAGCTCTAAGGCGTGACGGTAACAAGAACTCGCCTCATCTATTTGCCCTTTCTTAGTCAATACTTCCCCTAAATTATAGTGGAACCAAGAGAAATCTGACTTAAGTTCGATCGCGCGCCGGTAACAAGCGATCGCTCCCTCCAAATCTCCTTGATGTCGCAGCATATCTCCTAAATTGTTGTGGATATATGGATCGTCAGGTTTTAACTCGATCGCGCGGCGGTAACAGTTCATCGCTTCCTCCCGCTGACCTTTTGCACTCAAAGCATCCCCTAACAATTGGTAAGGTTTATACTCATTTGGTTGAACCTCAATAGCGTGGCGGTAACAAGCGATAGCCCGATCTGTATCATTCTTTTGCGCGAACAGCCACCCCAACTGCAAGTGCGCCTCACCACATTCGGGATTTACTTGCAACGCCATTTGATAAAAGACGAGCGCCCCATCCGGCCAATTGTGACGCACCAAAGCATCAGCCAACTCAACATAAAGGTCAGCATCATTCGGCGCAATCTCCAGCGCCTTGTGATACAACTGCACGTCATCACGATTCTCCTGAATCGCGCGCCGGTACAAACGCATCGCCTCCTTCAAATCCCACTGCGATCGCATCCTCAAAGCATCAGCCAACTTTTGCGAAAGCCACGGCAAATCAGCCTGAATTTCCGCAGCGCGGCGGTAAGCGGCGATCGACTCATCCCACCGTTCCAGCTTCTCAAAAGCCGTTGCCAGGTTGTAATAAGTCCACGGAAAATCTGGATTTAACTCGGCCGCGCGTCGGTAAACATCGATCGCTTCCTCCCACCTTTCCATTTCTAGCAGCGCGTCGCCCAATTTGCTCTGCGACCAGAAGAAATTCGGATTAACTTCGTTAGCACGCCGGTAGGCAACAACTGCCTCATCCCAACGTTCCAAATTCACCAGCGCTTCTGCTAAATTGTTGTGCGCCCAAAAATGATCGGGATTGAGTTCGATCGACCTTTCGTAAGACGAAATTGCCTCTTCCCACCTTCCCAGTTTAATCAGCGCATCTGCTAAATAGTTGTGGGACCAACTGAAATCTGGATTTAATTCTATAGCCTTGCGGTAAGCATTTACAGCTTCTTCCCACCGTTCCAACTTCAGCAACACATCTGCTAAATTGTTGTGAGACCAGCTAAAATCTGGATTTAATTCTATAGCCTTGCGGTAGGCATTTACAGCTTCTTCCCACCGTTCCAACTTAACCAGCGACTCAGCTAAATTGTTGTGCGACCAAGAGAGATCGGGATTATTTCTAATAGCATTACTGTAAGCATCTACGGCCGCTTCCCACTGTTCTTGATTTCTGAGAATTTCGCCCAATTCATGATAAGCTGCGCCAGCATTTGGGTTCAACTCAACCGCGCGTCGGTAACACTCAATTCCCTTATCTACCTTACCTTGCTCGATCAAAGTTTTGGCTAAATTCTCGTGTTCCTCAGCGGTGCCGGATTTGGGGTCTATCGCAAATGCTCGATACCAAGCCTCAGCCGCCGCCTCAGACTTCCCTAACTGCGTCAAAAGTTTTGCAAAATTGCGAAAAGCACCGGCAAAATCCGGTTTCAGGGCGATCGCCTTTTCGTAAGCTGAAACCGCTTGCTGCCACTGTTCTTGCTGCGCGCAAATGCTGCCGTAATTAGCGTATGCTTCGGCAAAATTTGGGTTAATTTCTATTGCTTTGACATAGCAACTTTTAGCTTCATCAATTTTGCCACCAGCTTGCAGGGCGTTGCCCAGCATTTTGTAAAGCGGCGCTTCCGGCTTAATTTGCAGCGCCTTTTTGCAAGCTGCGATCGCCTGTTCCAATTTGCCTTGAGCAAAATAGCCTTCTGCCAGTATTTTGTATGCTTCTGGATCTTCTATATTAATTGTAGAATTAACTGGCTGCTGCACTGGCTGCTGCACTGGCTGCTTAACTGCGGTTGCTGCTGGCTGCTGCTTAACTGCACCGTTTTTCGCAGTGGCACCCGCTAAAGTTTGCTGTCCCTCGCTGCCATTTCTCGCATTAGCTGCGTTCAGTTCAATAGCTTTGCGATAATATGCTGTCGCTTCTTCTAACTTGCCTTGTTTTTTGAGCGCTTCGCCCAAATTTTGGTAAGCAGTCGCCACATTAGGATTTAATTTTATGGCGCGATCGTAACAAGCGATCGCTTCGGGGAATTTTTCCTGCCGAAAAAAAGCGTCGCCCATATTCAAGTGTTCCCCAGGCGCTACTTTTTCCGGTTCCAAACTAAATGCTTGATACCAGCACTGCTGCGCTTCTTCCGGTTTGCTAATTTGTCCGAATACTTTTGCTAAATTCCGGTAAACTCCCGCGAAATTCGGCTTAATCGCGATCGCCTTTTGATAAAATCCGATCGCCTCCTGCCATTTTTGCTGCTGCGCGCCCAGGCTACCCAAATTCGCATATACTTCCGCAAAATTCGGTTCTATTTCAATCGCTTTAGCGTACCAGTGCCGCGCCTCTTCCATCCTGCCTTGAGCTTGCAGCGCGTTGCCCAAAGTCTTGTAAGCCGGTGCAAAATTGGGGTGAATCTTCAAAGCTTGCTCGCAGGAGGCGATCGCTTCTTCTACTTTTCCTTGGGATAAGTATATTTCTCCCTGTTGGTTAAATTGAACCGCTGTTGATTCTGTATTCACTGTTGATGGCATATGGGCGGCGGCTCCAGAGGCAGGAATTGAATAGGGTAGTCAAAACATTTCACAATTATACTCGGGTTTGACACTAACATTACCGGACTTGTTCCCCCAACTCTTAATTTTTTTGACTTCGGGTGCTATCGATAAACCGAGTTTTCCGATGATTTTTTTGATTTGACTGCTAAATATGTAATAATCAGCCAGAAACCTGGCTGATTTGCGCGCCAGTGGCGACTTTTGTAGCTCCTGGCGATCGCCCGTTTTGTAAAGCAAAGTAAACACGGCCGGTTCTTGCTTGTGGGAGGCTTTCTTGTGGACTGGGCAAGGGAGATTGCACCCTTTTCTATAGGCTTTTTACGGGCGGGCTAGAAGCCCACCCCACAACACAACAAATTCACTTTTTGTGGAACAGGCCGGAAAGCCTGTTTTTGAGAAGGGTGCAAGATGTGCGATCGAACCCAAAGGAGAATAGCCTTTTTAGCAAAAAACGATCGCCCTTTTGCGAGAAAGCGATCGCCCTTTTTTTTCAACAATTAGTTAACAACTATTAGCAATTACTAATCAAGCTGCTGCGTCTGCGTCTGCTTCTGCGTCTTCTGCTTCAGAACCTGCTTGAATTCCCAGCACGGTAACAACCACCTGATCTGGTTCGCCGAGAGCTACCACTCCCGCAGGCAAAACTAATTCGTGAATGTGCAGCGCATCCCCAACCTTTAAATTAGAAATATCTACATCAATTCCTTCAGGAATGCTGTCAGGTTTGCACTTAACTGCTAGTTGCGTCAGCACGGTATCCAAGATGCCGCCTTCTAACTTGACGCCCACAGCTTCGCCGACAAAATTCAGCGACACTTCAACTTCCAGACTGTCTTGAGTTGCCACGGAGAAAAAGCTCAGGTGGTAAGGATAGCCCTTCCAAGGATGAACTTGAACTTCCCGGAGCAAGGTTTTTCCGCTCCAAGAGAGGTCGGGAATGCTGAGGTCAATTAGGGTATTGTTGACTACGTGCTTTTTGAGCAGGTTTTCAACTGTTTTGGCTTTGATGGTAAGGGAAATGGATTCAGAGCCTTTGTGGCCGTAGAGGACGGCGGGAATCAATCCAGAGCGGCGGAGGGCGTTAGGTTTGCTGCCTTCTGCCCGCTTTTGACATTCTACTGCGAGTTCCATTTTATGACTTTCTGTTGATTGTTTTTACATTTTATCAAATTTATGCTACAGCGATCGAAGTTAATTAAATTCGCTGAATATTTGATAATAATTGGGAATTGGGAATTTGGCTATTCTCCGAATCTCGGTCTCTTCAACTCACCCAATCTCCCCATCAATATTTCCCAATCTAAAATCTCAAACCTAAAATGGTTTGGCGGGATGGCCGTCTGCCGAAAGCAAAGCCCGTTTCGGGCCGTGAATAGGGTCTTCTACAATAATAGTTTGGTCGCGGCTGGCACCGAGAGAAACAATTGCGATCGGCACTTCCATCAAGTCTGCCAAAAACTTTAGATAATCCAATGCTTGCGGCGGTAAATCTTCCAAATTCCGGCACTCTTCCGTAGACTGTTTCCAACCGGGAACGGTTTCGTAAATAGGTTTGCAGCGAGTAAATATCCGGGAACTTTTCGGGAAATCAACACAGCGTTCGCCGTCAATTTCGTAAGCAACGCAAACTTTAATTTCTTCTAATTCATCCAAAACATCTAGTTTGGTAATTGCCAGACAGTCAAGGCCGTTGATGCGGACTGCGTAGCGACCGATTACCGCATCGAACCAACCGCAGCGGCGTTTCCTGCCCGTTGTGGTTCCGAATTCTGCACCTCGCTCGCCCAAAATTGCGCCTATTCCATCTACCATTTCGGTAGGAAAGGGGCCTTCTCCGACGCGGGTTGTATAAGCTTTTGCTACGCCAATTACGCGATCGATCGCTGTTGGGCCGACTCCGGTTCCCACACAAGCCCCACCAGCGATGGGATTGCTCGAAGTAACGTAAGGATAAGTGCCGTGGTCTAAGTCTAATAATGTGCCTTGCGCGCCTTCAAACAGAATATTTTTCCGCTTGTGAATTCCCTCATAAATTTTCAGGGAACTATCTACTACGTGCGGTCGCAAACGTTCCGCATAAACTCGATATTCATCAATTACATCTTGCGGATTTAAAGGCGGCAAATTGTAGAGTTTTTCGAGAAGGACATTTTTACAATTAATCGTCCATTCCAGTTGTTCTTGCAACCCTTCCAAGTCCATTAAATCGAGCATCCGAATGCCAGTGCGTTCGGACTTGTCGGCGTAAGTAGGGCCAATTCCGCGTCCCGTCGTCCCGATTTTATAATTTCCCCGCTGGGTTTCCGATGCTACATCAATTAATCGATGATAGGGCATGGTTACGTGAGCAGTTTCCGAAATCATCAGCGAGGCCGTTGAAATATTCAGTGCCTCTAGCTGATCTAACTCTGCAATTAAAACTTTAGGGTCGATGACCGTACCGCAGCCGATAATACACTCTTTATCAGGGTAGAGAATCCCAGACGGAATTAAGTGCAGCTTGAAAGTCTGACCGTTAACTACCACGGTGTGACCCGCGTTGACGCCCCCTTGGTAGCGGACAACGATATCTGCGGATTTGCTGAGCAAATCGGTAATTTTGCCTTTTCCTTCATCGCCCCACTGGGCGCCGATCACAACTACGTTAGCCAAGGGTTTCTCGCGTTCAGTTCAGGTTGACACAATCTCCGATTATCTATGAATGCGTCCCAAATGTCAATCAATTTTAGATTTTAAATTTTGGATTTGAGATTTGAGAGGCTACGCCACGGATACATTGGTTCGCAGGTCGATCGGCTAGGCAAATTAGTGAGAGCCGCTCCACAGACGAGTCCGGAGGCAACAGACCCAATTGCTTTCGGTCAAATTAATTTTTGTTACAATCGAGAAAATTGAGGCTTTTTTGCCATGACTTTACACGCTGAGTTGCACCGCCATCTGGGTGGTTCTGTCGTTCCTAGGGTGCTGTGGCGGTATTTCGATCGCCACAATGCTGAGATGGTTAATCGATTTCAAAAATACTCGGATTTTGAGGAATTTTACACTCGTCCACGCAATACTCTCAATGAGTATTTGGAACTGCACACGCTGGTAGAAAGCGTTCAAACTGTTGAGACTTTGCCTTATTTTATCTATCGGTTGATGCGGGGCGCTTACGTGTTTGAAAATATGGCTTATTTGGAGTTGCGCTATACGCCTTATTTGCGGACTCCAGAACATTTGGAACAGTCAGAACGCATTGATTTGATGGCAGAAATTGTAAAGGTTGTGGGCAAGGCAAGTCAAATTAGCGATTGTCCGATTGTTACCAGCCAAATTTTGTGTATGCACTCGCGTTTGCCTTATGAAGTGAATCGGGCGATCGTAGATTTGGCGGCCGGGATGGGAGAATATGTTTGTGCGATCGATATAGCTGGCGGCGATGATTGTATTGGCGAGCGTTTGGAGGAGTTTGTCGGATTGTACCAGTACGCGAGGTCGATCGGCCTTAAAACTACCGGCCACCTCTATGAAACTACCTCTGGTTGTTATCCCGAACTTCTGCCTTATCTGATGCGTATCGGCCACGGGATTCAAATTCCGTTAAAATATCCCGAATTGCTGCCAGAACTGGCGCGCAGGGGTCAATGCTTGGAAGTTTGCCCGACTACCTATCTCAAAACGGGGACGTTGCAGGATATGCGCGAATTAAAGGTTGTGTTTGATCGATGTTTTGAAGCTGGCGTCGATATTGCCATTTGCACCGACAACGCGGGATTGCACAACGTGCGACTGCCTTTCGAGTACGAGAATTTGTTAACTTTGGATATCATTGATTTTCGGCAGTTGCAAGCGTGTCAAGAAGCTGCTTTCCGCCATGCTTTCGCCTGGCCCTACGGGGAGCGGCCTGTGAAAATGCTGACAGGTTTGTTGCAGCATGAGTCTGTACCCGCGATCGTTAATTAGCTAGTTTTTGTCATTAAACATCAAGTTTTAAGGTTCCTTAAAAACCCGGTTTTTTTATGTTAATTAATGAACCGGGTTTTTTATCTGATATCTCTGTCGCTAGGAAAGCCATCGCCAAGATTTAGGATTGCGGCAGTGATTTTATTTCATTTGTGAATGATATTTTTTTTACTAACCGCAGAGGGCGCAGAGGGCGCAGAGGAGATAGAAAAGATAGAAAGAGGGAGAGAGGTGTTTTGTAAAATTATAATAAGCGTCTGGCGCTCGGCGATCGGGAGCCAGTTATAGTTTGGATGCAGAAGCATCAATATAAAAGGATAAAAAAACGATGACAAATATGGACGCTTACTGGATGCCCTTCACGGCCAACCGACAGTTTAAAGCCAATCCGCGAATATTGGTTTCGGCAAAAGATATGCACTTTACAAGCGATGATAACCGCTCAATTTTAGATGGTACTGCGGGGCTCTGGTGCGTGAATGCAGGACACGCCCGCGAGAAAATTGCCGAAGCAGTTAAACAGCAGGTTTTGCGTTTGGATTACTCTCCGGCTTTTCAGATGGGACATCCAGGTGCTTTTGAATTAGCGGAACGTTTGGTAAAGATGATTCCGGGCAATTTCGATCGCGTTTTCTTTACTAATTCTGGTTCGGAATCTGTAGAAACTGCTTTGAAGATTGCGATTGCTTATCACCGGGTGAAAGGTGAAGGAACTCGCCAAAGATTGATCGGTAGGGAACGCGGCTATCACGGCGTTGGTTTTGGGGGAATTTCTGTCGGCGGTATCGGTACAAACCGCAAGTTTTTTGGCAGTTTGCTGACGGGAGTCGATCATTTGCCTCACACTCACAATCTCGAACACAATGCTTTCAGCCGCAAACAACCGGAATGGGGAGCGCATTTGGCGGATGAATTGGAGCGGATTGTCGCTTTGCACGATGCGTCTAATATTGCAGCCGTAATTGTCGAACCGGTGGCTGGTTCTACAGGTGTTTTGATTCCGCCGAAAGGTTATTTGGAGAGGCTGCGGGCGATTTGCGACAAGTACGGAATTCTGCTGATTTTTGATGAGGTAATTACCGGATTCGGGCGACTAGGCTCTAGTTTTGCTACGGAATATTTTGGGGTTGTTCCCGATATTGTGACGGCGGCGAAAGGGATAACTAACGGTACGGTGCCGATGGGGGCGGTGTTTGTGAAAGAAGGGATTTACGATGCTTTTATGAATGCTCCTGAAAATGCGATCGAGCTTTTTCACGGTTATACTTATTCGGGTCATCCTCTGGCTTGTGCGGCTGCTCTGGCGACGCTGGATATTTATGAGGAAGAAAGGCTGTTTGAACGAGCCGATAAGATGGCTGGTTACTGGGAAGATGCGGTGCATTCTTTGAAGGGAGTGCGGCACGTAATTGATGTTCGCAATCTAGGAATGGTAGCGGGTATTGAGTTGGAATCTATTGCTGGGAAGCCGGGAAAACGGGCTTTTGATTGTTTCTTGCAGTGCTATGAAAAAGGGCTGCTAATTCGCACGACGGGTGATATTATTGCTTTGTCGCCACCGCTGATTATTGAGAAGGAACATATCGATCGGCTTGTGGAAATTTTAACCGGGGTTTTGCAGGAGATGGAGTGAGATTAAACTGAGATATTGCCCAATGATAAACAACAGGCAAGATGCCGGTTCCACAAAGAGTGAATTTATTGTGGGGTGGGTATCCTGCCCGCCATTAAACTCACTCTTTGTACTATTTTTAATAACAGGCAAGATGCCGGTTCCACAAAGAGTGAATTTATTGTTGGGTGGGCATCCTGCCCGCCCATAGAAGGCTTGTTGAAAATGGTTCAAAAAATTGAAAAGCGCTATAATAATTAACAACTAACGACGAATGACGAATAACTATGGTGCAATTAACTGCAAAAATCTCTGCTAACGAGTTAGCAAATTTGGCTGTAGATTTGATTCGGAAAACAGGTTGCGAGTACGGTGATGTACGTTTTGGCAGTTACCGAAGGCAGAATCTTTACGCGCGCGATCGATCTTTAAGCAATTTGTCAGATAATGTAAGTTCTGGTTTTGGCGTGCGGGTGCTTCTCGACGGCGCTTGGGGGTTTGCCGCCAGTCACAGCAAAACGCCGGCAGAGGTTGCAAGAATAGTCGCTTTGGCTGTAGAAATCGCTAAAGGCAGTCGCTTGACTCAGAAGGAACCCGTGCGGTTAGTGCCTGTCGAAAAATATGTCGATACCTACATTACTCCGATCCTCATTGACCCTTTTTCGGTACCGGTTGCTGATAAAGCGGAACTGCTGCTAACTATCAACGATAAGCTACTAGCACACGGCGCACAAGGCATCAAAAAAGCTTCTTCTTTTTTGCAGTCCAGCCGCGAAGACAAGGTTTTTGCTTCTACAGAAGGCTCGCTAATCGAACAAACAATCTACCGCAGCTATCCGGGTTTTGGCTGTACGGCAATTGCGGGCGGCGATGCCCAAAGTCGCAGTTACGAACGCCCGCCGCTGAATATCGGTTACGAACATATTAATCCCGATGATTTGTTGAGTCAAGTCGAAAGAGTTGCCGCCGAAGCTATTGAGAAAGTCCACGCTCCCAAAATCCCTGCTGGTATTTGCAAATCCCTGATTCTCAAGCCGACAAATTTGTATTTGACCATCCACGAATCTGTAGGACATCCAACTGAATTAGACCGGGTTTACGGCTACGAATCTAATTTTGCTGGCACGAGCTTTGCTACTACTGATAAGTTAAATAAACTGCAATACGCTGCACCGTGGGTGAATTTTAAGTGCGATCGCACTCAACCGGGCGGCCGCGGTACAATGGGTTACGATGATGAGGGCGTAAAATCACAAGATTGGTACGTTGTCAAGGATGGAATTTTAGTTGATTATCTCACTGACAGAGAGACGGCTTATCGCCTCGGACGCGCTAGCAGCAACGGTTCTGCTTGCGCTGACAGTTGGTCGAGCGTGCCGATGGTGAGAATTCCCAATTTGGGATTGGAGCCGGGCCCGGATGGCGGCAGCCATACTGCTACTTTGGCCGAGATGATTGCTGATACTGAAGATGGGATTTTAATTGACGGTGTTGGTAGTTTTTCTATCGACCAACAGCGACGCAATTTTCAATTCGGCGGTGATGCTTTTTGGAAGGTGGAAAAAGGTAAAGTTGTCGGTATGTTGAAGGATGTAACTTATCAGGCGATGAGCACTGATTTCTGGAATCAAATAGATGCGATCGGGCCGGCTTCGGAGCTGGTTCAGTGCGGTACTAATATATGCGGAAAGGGCGAGCCGATGCAGGTTGCTCAGATGACTCACGCTTGTGTACCGGTGCGAGTGAGAAATATTCAAATTGGGTAATAGGACATAGGACACGGGGCATCGGTTCTTAGTTATTAGTTAATTGCTAACAATGCCCAATTCGCAATGCCCAATTCGCAATGCCCAATTCGCAATGCCTAATTACCAATCATGATTGTAACAACATCGCCCGCACTTTTAAGTGAAGACCAAGCCTTATCTGTAGTAGAAAAAACAGTCAAACTATCCAAAGCAGAGGAAGTATTTGTCAGTCTCTCTACTGGGGAAGAATCTCTTTCCCGCTTCTCGGAAAATCAAATTAGTCAAAATATTAGCAAAACTGTATTTAGCCTGAGCATTACTAGCTATTTTGGCAACAAAAGCGCCTCTGCTGCTGTTACAGAATTTGATGAAGATGCGATCGCCTCTGCAGTCAAGCGATCAGAAGAATTGGCCCGAATTGCGCCGGCAGACCCCGAATGGATGCCGCTGCTGCCGCCTCAAACCTACGATTTGCGATCGCCCGCCTTCGACACAGCAACGGCAACTGTATCGCCTCTAGCGCGGGCCGAAATGGTGCAGCAAGCTTGCGCGAGATCCTCCCAGGGGGGCGCTCATGGTTCGGGCACTTTGAGCACTGATGCGTCGCTGTACGCGATCGCCTCGTCAACCGGACTCCGCGCCTGCAACCAGTCTACAGAGGCGGATTTCAGCTTTACGGCTCGCGTTGAAGACGGTTCTAGTTGGGCTCAGAGCACTGCTTGGAGTATCAACGAATTGCCGATCGCTCAATTAGCAGAACAAGTGCTCGATCGGGCGATTGCATCTCGCAACCCGCGCCCCATCACTCCGGGCGTTTATCCGGTAATCCTTGACGGCGCTGCTTTTGCGGGCTTGCTACCGTGGGTGATTTGGGGGCTGGATGCGAGGGCGGCGGATGAGGGGCGATCGTTTATGTCGATCGCCGATGCAGAGGGAAAACCAGCGGGAAACCGCGCGGGGGAACAACTTTTCAGCCCGTTAATACAAGTGCAGCGCGATCCGGCTCATCCTTTGCTGCGATCGAATACTTTTTTCGGCGACGGATTGAGCAATAACTATTTGGAAATCATCAAAGATGGCGTCCCTCAAAGTTTGTCTTATTCCCGCTACTGGGCAGCACAAAAAGGCAAAGAGGCAAAAGGTGCTTATTACCCGATCGTGATGACAGGTTCCGACCAAAGTTTAGCAGATTTAATTGCTCAAACCGAGCGAGGAATTTTTGTCAGTCGAGCTTGGTACGTGCGCTACGTTAATCCGAAAACATTGGAAGTAACGGGGATGACTCGCGACGGTACTTTTTGGATTGAGGATGGCAAAATTGCTTACCCGATTAAAAACCTGCGTTTCAATCAAGTTTTACCTGATATGTTGCGCGATGTGGATGCAGTTAGTGCGGTGAAGCGTTACGGCGGTAGTGTCGTGCCCGGAGTGCGCGTGAAAGCTTTTAATTTCACGAGTATTACTGACAGTTTGTGACTTGCAAGGGTGAGGTGCGCGGAAACCCACCCGCATGAGGTGGGTTTTTGTGTCGGTAAGGTCGATCGGGTGCGGGTTCGGGCGATCACCTGTTGACAAAACTGTTCGGAAAATTAGTATTTTTTTTACCGAGGCATCTAGCTTAAGGTAGAGTATTGTTTGTGAGAGTTAGGATTTAAACCACCTACTATCTAATTTAGAGCGATCGAGAAAAAGCAATTACCAATTACCAATTATCAATGAATCAATATTTTGCTACAGTTGCGCGCGGTTTAGAAACTATTGCCGCCCAAGAATTAGAACGTTTAGGGGCCCAGGATGTCAAGCCTGATTTTACTGGGGTTTATTTTGCGGGCGATCGCGCTTTATTGTACCGCGTCAATCTGTGGTCGAGAACAATTTTTCGAGTGCTAATGCCGATCGCCGAATTCCGGTGTTACAACTCGGATATGCTCTACCGCGAAGTGCAGAAAATCCCTTGGGACGAATACTTATATCCCGAAAATACTTTAGCAGTAAACTGCACCGGCGGCAACGAAAAGTTGAACCACACTCACTATACAGCTTTGCAGGTCAAAAATGCGATCGCCGACCAACAGCGCCTTCAATTTAACAAGCGTTCTAATGTCGATGTAGAGCATCCCGATTTGCTAATTAACATTCACATTCATCAAGATAGAGCTATTTTAAGTTTAGACAGTTCTGGAGGCAGTTTGCACCGTCGGGGATATCGACCGGCGATGGGGCTTGCTCCCCTCAAAGAAACCCTAGCTGCCGCTTTGTTGGAGATGGCAGAATGGACGCCTGATTTGCCGTTTTTAGACCCGATGTGCGGTTCTGGAACTTTGCCTTTGGAAGCGACTTTAAAGGCCTTGAATATTGCACCGGGATTGTTTCGAGAAAAATTTGGATTTATGACTTGGCGGGATTTTGACGAACCTTTGTGGGATAAATTGTGGGCGGAAGCGGAAAATAGTGAGTTACCGGAACTTAAAGAGGTGATTGCAGGGTGCGATCGCGATTCCGATATGCTAACCCAAGCTCGCACGAACGCGCAGCAAGCGGGTATTTCCGGTAAGATTCAGTTTGCTCAAACGGAGTTATCTCAGTTGGAAGCACCAGCAGACAGAGGCGTTCTGATTTGTAATCCTCCTTACGGAGAGCGGCTCGGAGATGCTAGCGAATTGGGAGATTTGTACAAGATGTTGGGGGATATTTTCAAGAATCGTTTTAAAGGTTGGAATGCGTTTATTTTGACTGGAAATAAGGAGTTGGGTAAAAAGGTGGGACTCAGGACATCGCGGCGAATTCCTGTTTTCAATGGCTCGATTCCGTGTACTTTGCTCAAATATGAACTGTATTAGGGGAGAGGAGCGGGAAAAAATCAGAGGTACTAATAGTAAATAAAAAAAAGAATATATGCCGAATTGAAAGGCTCAACAATAATCAAATTTAAATACTAATTTTACATTTGAATATATTGTTTTCTTAGCTTTAATATCCTCTCAGGTAAATTAACCACAATACTGGTAGGGGCGGGTTTGACAAACAATCTGTAATTCACATCCATAATATCTATAAACCCCCCCAGCCTGAGCGATAGAATTTCATTACAGGCAATTCAAGGGAAATGACATAACATCTACACCGGCAATAAAGAAACGTGAGCGGAAACAATCTTCCACCCTTGAGGAAACTTGCGCCACATCTGACTCTGCCGCCCCAGCCGCACCACTCCATCCATTACACGGCGGAATTCCAGCGTCACCGCCGCCGTGTCTGCATCGAAAGTCACGATTTTGAGGTTGAACATTTCTCGATCGACATTTACAGGCGATCGCCCTTTGCGAAAAGCCCTCACCTCATCGCTCCCGTACAGGTTCTCCGTCACCCCAAACCGCACGACTTCCGGCGCATCCCAGAACAAATTATCGAGAGTTTCAATATCGTTCGTACAAAGAGCTTTTTCGTATTTTAAATATAGTTCAGTTAACTCAGCCGCCACAGCAGAATCATTGATAACAGTCATAAATTGTAGATTTTAAAACTCTTAACTTTCACAACTTTTGTTGGCAATAAGGACTTTATTCCTTATTGCCAACAAAACTAATTACTGGAAATTAATGCTCAATTTTGAGCGAAATAATCTTGTCACCTTGGCGGATAGCATTGACGACAGACATATCCTCAGTTTTGCCAAAAGTTGTGTGAACTCCATCTAGATGAGACTGGGGAGAATGGCAAATAAAGAATTGGCTGCCACCCGTATCGCGGCCTGCGTGAGCCATCGATAAAGTTCCTGCCAAATGTTTGTTGGAGTTAATTTCGCACTTGATTTTGTAGCCCGGGCCGCCCGTTCCATTGCCTTTGGGACAACCACCTTGAATCATAAAGTTAGGAATGACTCGGTGAAAGGACAATCCATCGTAAAAACCTTTTTCCGCCAAGTCAACAAAATTCTTCACTGTGTTAGGCGCATCCGCATCGAACAATTCCAAATTGATTGTGCCTTTGTCGGTTTCCATAATAGCGCGGGTCATGATTTCTCCTGGCTTCCTAAAATGAGTGTGTTGCCTGCGTTTTAATTGCGGACTTCGCTTTTATAACGACAGGTTTCAAACTGTCGTTATATTGTGGCTTTCAGAAGTGTAGCATATTCCCGCAACTCTCATAGGACTTATGTGCGCTTTCTGAGGAAACTCGGTTTATTGCGAGATTTCTGGTTAGCAAAGCCAATATTTTCGGAGACAGTGGGTTTGTTACCCTCAGTCATATTTTAATTGTTGGTCACTTGCGGGGGATCGGGTTCTTCCTGAATATCGCTCATATTAAAAATGAAAGGAACGCGACTCGAACCTGCGCCCATAACCAGCACTTTTGGCATCTGAGCCCCGCCGCTTCTCCAAGCTTCGATTGCCTCTTTTTGCAGCACTAAATCGCCGCCTTGAGCCTTCAAAGTTTCAGCCAAAAGCCTTTGAGCTTCAGCCCTACCTTGAGCGCGGTTAATGTCAGCTTGAGCCTGTTGTTCTGCTTCCTGAGCCACATAAACAGCTCTTTGCGCCCGCTGTTCAGCAACCTGTTTCTCCTCAACCGCTTTTGCAAAATCTGTGGAGAATCGAATGTTAACCACGCTCGTATCGAGTACGATTACATCATACTTTGATAGCCTGTCCTTCAGCGCAGTATCAAAGTCTCGCTTCAGTTCACTTCTTTGAGTAATAGATTGTTCGGCGGTTCTCAGTGCAGCGGCTGTTTTAAATGCTTCTTGCGTCTGAGGAGCAATAATTTTTGAGACTATATTCTCCAAAGTTCCTTGAGTCCTTCTGATCTCCACTATTTTCTCAGGATCGAGGCGAAAGTTGATCGCAAAACTAGCATTTAAATCCTGAAGGTCTTTAGTAGCACTCTGGGCGGGAACTTCAAATTTTTGCACTGTTACATCGTACACATCTACCTTGGATATTAGCGGGGGTCTGAGGTGAAACCCCTCTAACAATGCTCCATCTGTGGCTTTTCCTAAAACGCTAACCACCCCTGCTTCACCTGGATTGATGACGACAAAAGAGTTTAAGGCGATGAGTAGCGCGCCTACTAATAGAATCCCAGCGAGTGCTGATGATATGCTCGGAAAATTTTGATTTTTCAACTTACACGCTCCTTTGTGCTCATTCCATTATAATGGTTAAATATATTCGGTCGCCTCTAAAGTCTAAAATCTAAAATTACAATCTAAAATGGATGGGGTTGCCTCTGAAATCTCAAATCTAAAATGGATGGGCTGATGCTCAAAATTGTTAAATATCCTAGAACTTATCACATCGAAGGTTCGCGTTTCCAACCAGGTGATGAAGACCTCGACAGCGTGCCATTTAGCGCCTTGAGCGATCGCCCTATAATTATAGAAGAAAAGGTAGACGGCGCTAATACAGGCATCAGCTTCGCACCAGATGGACAAATGCTGCTGCAAAGTCGCGGCCACTATCTCACCGGCGGGCCAAGGGAAAAACATTTTAACTTATTCAAACAGTGGGCTTTCAGTCTCAGCGGTGTGCTGGGAGAAGTGCTGGGAAATCGCTACATTCTTTACGGTGAATGGCTGTATGCCAAACACACTGTTTTTTATGATTTTTTGCCGCACTATTTTATGGAATACGACGTGCTCGACTTAGAAACCAATCAATTTTTGAGTACAGAATCCCGCCGCAAGTTGTTAAGCGGACTGCCGTTAGTGTCAGTTCCTGTGTTGTTTTCGGGAGTGGTGAAATCTCCCAAGCAAATGATGCCGTTTATGGACAAGTCTAATTTTATTCAACCTGGACATTTGGAGCGATTGCGTTCGTACTGCGGGGAATTGGGATTAGATGAAGAACGGTGTTTGAAAGAGACTGACAAGAGCGATCGCATGGAGGGTCTGTACATTAAAGTCGAAGAAGATGGCATAGTAAAGGCGCGTTATAAATACGTGCGTGCCAGCTTTTTGACGGCTATTAAAAATGCCGAAGGACATTGGCTAAATCGCCCAATTATACCCAATATTCTGCGTCCCGGTGCAGATTTATTTAATTTTAGTTAACCAGCAGGTGAATTTATGAATGCACTGTTATCGCCCTCGGCAACTTGGACTTTTCCCTTTTGTCCCCAACCGCCCCATTGGTTCCTGGATTGGGACAGCATTCAAAATCATTTCGATTGGATTCAAAACTTAAAAGGATGTCAGCAAGACCCGATTTATCACGCCGAAGGAGACGTTTTAATTCATACCAAAATGGTCTGCGAAGCATTAATCTCATCCCCGAATTGGCGGCAATTACCCGAAAAAGAACGATCGATACTTTTTGCGGCCGCTTTGCTGCACGATGTCGCCAAACCAGCCTTTACAAAAATAGAAGCCGACGGCAGAATTAGCTCAAAAGGTCACGCCCGCCAAGGTGCGAGAATGGTCAGACAAATTTTATCTCAATTCGAGCCGCCCGTGCAGTTTGAGATTCGCGAAACAGTGGTGGCGATCGTCCAATTCGGCAGTTTACCCATCTGGCTGATCGACAAACCCAACCCGCAGCAGTCTGTAATTAAAGTCAGTCAAGTTGTCCGCTGCGATTTCCTCGCACTTTTAGCCGAAGCAGACGTGCGCGGCCGACAGTGCGACGACAGACAAGAACTGCTGGATAAAATAGAACTATTTCGGGAGTTTTGTCAAGAAAATAATTGCTTGGATTCTCCCCGACAATTCCCATCAGCACACAGCCGATTTATCTACTTCCGCAAAGAGAACGGCAACCCGGATTACGAAGCATTTGACGACACTAAATGCGAAGTAATTTTGATGTCTGGCTTGCCAGGAAGCGGTAAAGATTATTGGATTCGGAAAAATCTCCCAGATTTGCCAGTAATCTCGCTGGATGCACTGCGAAAAGAGATGAATGTGCCTCCCAACGAAACACCTGGGAATGTGGTGACAGCAGCCAAACAAAGAGCGCGCGAATACATAAATGAGGGGCGTTCTTTTGTGTGGAACGCCACGAATACAACTAAACAAATGCGGCAGCAATTAATTAATTTTTTTGCTGCTTATCAAGCGCGAATTCACATTGTTTATCTGGAAGTACCTCTAGAAGAAATATTGCAGCGGAATCGATCGCGCACAGCAACAGTACCGGAAGCAGTCATTCGCAAATTAGCTGCCCGACTGGATATTCCCGACATCACAGAAGCCCATCAGGTAGAGTGGATTGTGAGCGATCGGGCTTAATAGTGGCAATCCACCCGCTAGTGCTCCTATTTCATCAACGCGCTACCAATTCCTTTTTCCCTAAAATAGAATCGTCATAATGCGCCAACAAATCAGCAGGGTGATCGTAAATTGCCGCAGCATTTGCTAGCGAAGCATCATCGAAACCTCCGCACCTAAAAGCAATTACTGGCACCCCGCACTTGCCCGCAGCTTCGATATCGTAAGGAGTATCAGCTAACATCACCGTCTGACTCGCTTCCATCTGCAATTTGCTCAAAGCAGCTTCCACAATATCCGGTTCCGGCTTAGAAGCTTCCGCATCACTCGATGTCGCCGCTTGATCTTGATCCAATAAATCGTCAACTTGTGCAGCTTTCAGCAAACCGGAAAGTTCTTCATTGGTAGCTGAAGTAGCAATAATTAGCCGCAATCCTTCTTGCTGCATTTTTAACAGCAAATCCCGCGAACCGGGGGTTGGAGAAAGCTCGGGGGCAAAGCGGTTAATAATCAGTTCTTTGCGCCGCTGTGCAATCTTTTTCCCGTCCCCTTCTTCGTCGGAAAGTCCTGATACCATTTTGGGTATAACTTTGTCGCCTCCCATGCCAATTAGCGGGCGAATTTTCTCGAACGGCACTTCGTAGCCGTAAGCCGCAAATGCCTCTACCCAAGCTTGAGCGTGGGCGTCATTGCTGAGCGTGAGAGTACCGTCAATATCGAGAATTACTGCTTGCAATTGCATAACTTATTTGTGGTTAGTTATTAGACTTCTTATCAAAACCTGGTTTGTAGTAAGGACTGAACTCCTTCACTAATTAATGAGCCAATTATCGATTAAAGTTCTTACTACAAACATGGGGTTAGTAGTAAAAACTTTAGTTTTTGTTAGGTGAGGAGTAAGCACTTTAGTCCTTAATTACTTAATTAATTAATCAATCGGGGACTGGTCAGCTTACTATTAACTTTTTGATTGCCTATTTCATGCCGGTGCCGTGCAATTTTGGTTCGGGCGGCGGTGGTACTGGTTCAGGGCCTAACGGTTGGGGATTGGCTACATATTCAAACTCGCCTTTGCCGTCCATTGATTTGCCTTTCGCCCAGCGTCCCTCGCTACTTTCGGAACCTTCAGAATGATTCCAAAACTGATAAGCAAATTCTGATTTTTCCAACTCCTGCGGGAAGGAACTCGGAACGGGGGTTGTTTCCATTCCCGAACTTTCTAAATCTTCGATCGCCGCCAGCCACAAATTTTGGTGCATCGTGTCGCGGGCGATCATAAAACTCAGGGTGTCTTTCACGCCCGGGTCGTCTGACATTTCATACATCCGCACAGCCTGCAATCTTCCTTGCGATTCGGCGTGCAAATTCGAGCGAAAATCTGCTAAAAGATTGCCGCTAGCAACGATATAACGGCCGTTCCAGGGATACCCTACGCTGTCGCTAGGAAGTGCGCCCAAGCCAGATACAATTGCGTGCTGCGGATTCATGCTGGCGGCGATCGCATCTCGCGGGCTGTTTCCCCCCATCACAGCACCCACCACAGCATCCTTGAAACCTTCTTCTTGCATAGAGACAGGAGCTTTATCTAACAAGTGAGCAATCATAGTTGCTAGCATCTCGATATGCCCGATTTCTTCTGTACCGACATCAAGCAACATATCGCGATATTTAGCTGGGCCTCGGCAGTTCCAACCTTGAAATAGATACTGCATCATCACGGTCATTTCGCCAAATGTACCGCCAATTAGTTCTTGTATTTTCTTGGCGTAAACGGCATCTGGCTTTTCTGGTCTTTTGTAATACTGTAGTGGCTTCTTATGGTAAAACATGGGGAATTCCTCCCAGGGTGTTTTGAACAAGTTTCATTATTTGTAACGCTGCCAACGATCGAGGGGAATCAGCTTTTAGTCATAAAGAAATTAAATCAAGCCCGGTTATCTTTATCACTTTAGTTTAATGCGGTTTTTCGCGCCCGCGAACTAAAGACTCTGCATTAAATTTGGTCGATCGTACATTCTATTTAAACAAACACAGCGCTGTGTCCTCCGGATGTCAAAAAACACGTCAAAACCGCCCTCATGCAGGGGTGTTAACCCCTATCGGAGAGCGGTTTTTCCGGTTTAGCGGACACCTGTGTGCTGTGTCCATCCCCCTAGCTTCGAGTCCCGCCCTTGTTAAGCGGAATGGGGAGAATCAGTTGAATCAATGAGTTTGATAATTTTCCTCAGTCCAACAGCGCGGTAGAGATTCACCGGAAGGAAAGACTAAATTACTCTTGGGAAAAGTAGCTGTCTCTTGCTCTTCTTGACCAGCTTGATTTTTTCCCGGCACTTCTTGTTTTGTAGGGCTGAGTAAAGCATCTACATCGAGGATTTCAATCAAGTCGCCTGATTCTTTTTCTTGTAAAAGCATAGTTTTTCCGTGAAGGGTAAATGCGAGTTATGGTTTGAGGACAACTTTGATGCAGTTGTCTTTTTTGTTGAGGAAAATCTCGTAAGCGTGGGGCGCTTCATCCAATTTCATTCGGTGCGTAATTACAAAGGACGGGTCAATTTCGCCTTTTTGAACGCGATCGAGCAACGGCCGCAAATAGCGGTGAACGTGCGTCTGTCCCATTTTCAGGGTCAAGCCTTTGTTGAAAGCTGCACCTAGGGGTACTTTGTCTACGAAGCCACCGTAAACGCCGGGAATTGAGACTGTACCACCTTTGCGGCAAGCTACTATCACTTGTCGCAGGGCGGTGGGTCGATCGCTCTCCAACCGCACGGCTTGCTTGGCTTTGTCGTACAAAGCGTCGAGACCGGTGCCGTGGGCTTCCATTCCCACAGCGTCGATGCAAGAGTCGGGCCCGCGTCCCCCCGTCATTTCGGTGACGGCTTCCCCGGCGTCCATTTCTTCGTAGTTGATGATTTCAGCTTTGGCCGCGGCCGCCATTTGCAAGCGTTCCGGTACGCGGTCGATCGCAATTACTCGCTCTGCCCCCAGCATAAACGCGCTTCTGATCGCAAATTGTCCGACCGGCCCGCATCCCCAAACAGCTACAGTATCCCCCGGCTGAATGTTGCAGTTTTCTGCAGCCATGTAACCGGTAGGAAAGATATCGGTGAGGAACAATACTTGTTCGTCCGAAAGTCCGTCGGGAATTTTTAAAGGGCCGACATCTGCAAACGGAACCCGCGCGTATTCTGCTTGACCTCCTGCATAGCCGCCCGTTAAATGCGAGAAGCCAAACAGTCCTGCCGGCGAATGACCGTAGAGTTTTTCAGCCAATCCTGCATTGGGGTTGGAGTTGTCGCACAGCGACCACAAATCGCGGTTGCAAAAGAAGCAACTACCGCAAGAAATAGTAAAAGGAATGACGATGCGATCGCCCTTTTTTAAGTTCTTGACTTCGCTGCCGAGTTCGACTACTTCCCCCATGAATTCGTGGCCCATGATGTCGCCCGATTGCATTGTCGGGATCAAGCCGTTGTAGAGGTGCAAATCTGAGCCGCAGATTGCTGTAGACGTTATTTTAACTATCGCATCGCGCGGATTGATAATTGTTGGGTCTGGTACATTATCAACTCGCACATCATTTGCTCCGTGCCAGCAAAGAGCTTTCATTATTTTTTTCCTCTAGTTAACTACTAGCTAGCAAATTTTTGATTTTAAATCTTACGTTTACTAAGCTGATAAATTACTCGCTTGGATGTTTTTAATTTTAAGCATATAAAATATATATTCTCTCTATCCAAGGTATAATTTATAAATCTATCTTCCGGCTGTTTTCAATACCAAAAATGTAAAGTTTATGCCCCTAAAGTGCGGGAAATTTTACATTCTTCTGTTAACCGCCAACAGTTATAGCAACCATGCCCGACGGTTAGGACGTTGTTAATTGCTAAAATCCTTGCGGAAGATTGCAACTTCGGTCTTCCTTCAACATCGGCTAGAACAGCTAATAACGAGATGGATGAGGTTGTTTTTGTCGATCGGCGAGCGCTCCCCTCTCACAATTAATAAAATTTTCGCGCTTAATCTCACTAAAGCGGTGTCCTGGCTCACATTAGATAACTAGCGACCTAAAACTTCTCAACTAAAAGCGGGTTTATCGATTATTAAGTAGGGTGCGTGACTTTTGTATAGCTCAACACTCTTCGCCAATATTGAGAATCACGCACCCTGCTTAAGGAGGATTAATCGTCAAATATTGTATATTAGTTAGAGCTAAAAGCCGAGCTTGCGCTAAAGTTGTTAAAGATTAAAATTTATCGATCGCCTTTTATGCCTTACACTGCATCTACCCCAACAGACCCCAATCAACCCAACATCCGCAATGCCGACCACCGCCTACTAGAATTCACCAAGCTGACGCCGATGATGCAGCGGTATGTGGAAGTGAAAGAACAGTATCCCCACGCACTTTTATTGTTTCGAGTCGGAGATTTCTTTGAGTGTTTTTTCCAAGATGCAGTTACGATTTCGCGGGAATTAGAACTTGTTTGTACTAGCAAAGAAAGCGGCAAGGAAATCGGGAGAGTGCCGATGACAGGAGTGCCGCACCACGCCCTCGATCGCTACACTTCAATGTTAGTAGAAAAAGGCTATGCTGTGGTAGTTTGCGACCAAGTTGAAGATGCCTCGATTGCTGCTAAAGAAGGCCGCCAAGTCAAGCGAGAAATTACCC
Source organism: Microcoleus sp. Pol11C2 (assembly GCF_036701505.1). Taxonomy (NCBI): domain Bacteria; kingdom Bacillati; phylum Cyanobacteriota; class Cyanophyceae; order Oscillatoriales; family Microcoleaceae; genus Microcoleus; species Microcoleus sp. Pol11C2. Next base: position 93,555 of record NZ_JAUBQX010000005.1, on the reverse strand, counting down.
GCATTCTCACTCCCGGAACTTTGACTGATGACGGAATGCTCAAACCCAGACAAAATAATTTTTTAGCAGCAGTCGTCATCGCTGGGGAACATTGGGGACTGGCTTATACAGATATTTCTACTGGAGAATTTGTCACTACCCAAGCAGACAGTTTAGAACAATTAACCTTAGAATTGCTGCGTTTGCAGCCTTCGGAAGTCTTGGTGCCGACTAATGCGCCGGATTTGGTGACTATGTTGAGGCCCGGAGAGAAATCCGAGCATTTGCCCGATTGTTTGCCTAATTCATTTTGCTATTCTTTGCGATCGCAAATACCGTTTAGTTTGTCCGAAGCAAAACAGAGAATCCTGCAAAAGTTCAAAGTGCGATCGCTTGAAGGTATGGGATGCGGCCATTTGCCCCTCGCAGTGCGCGCCGCTGGTGGTTTGCTGCAATATATCGAAGAGACTCAAAAGGAAAAAGCAGTTTCTTTGCAAAGATTGCACACTTACACTCTCACCGATTTTCTCATACTCGACTACCAAACGCGCCGCAATCTCGAAATTACTCAAACGGTGAGAGATGGGGTTTTTCACGGTTCGCTGCTGTGGGCGATAGATAAAACCAGCACCGCAATGGGAGGCCGCGCTTTGCGCCGCTGGGTGCTGCAACCTTTGCTCAGCATTAAAGGCATTGGCGCCAGACATGACACGATTCAAGAATTAGTAGAAAATAACGGTCTGCGCCAAGATTTTCAGCAGTTGCTGCGCCAAATTTACGACATCGAAAGACTTACAGGCCGCGCCGGTTCTGGAACAGCTAGCGCGCGGGATTTGGTCGCTTTAGCTGATTCTCTGGGAAAACTGCCGGAATTAGCCTCGATCGCAGGTCAAGGGCGATCGCCCTATTTGAAAGCGCTGCAAAATGTACCGCCAATTTTAGAAGAATTAGCAACTAAAATTCACGCTCATTTAGTTGATGAACCACCGATTCATTTAAAAGAAGGAGGTTTGATTCGCTCGGGAATCAATCCCATGCTAGATGAAATGCGCCACACTGCATCAGCCGACCAAGAATGGATTGCCAATTTAGAAGCAACTGAGAGAAAACGCACCGGAATTTCTAATTTAAAAGTCGGTTACAATAAAGCTTTCGGCTATTACATCAGCATTACTAAATCGAAAGTAGACCAAGTGCCGAAGGACTACACCCGCAAGCAAACTCTTACCAATGAAGAACGTTATAGCACTGAAGAATTAAAAGAAAGGGAAGTGCGAATTCTGACGGCGCGCGAAGATTTAAATCAATTGGAATACGATATTTTTGCTAAAGTGCGATCGGAGGTAGGAGAACACGCCGAAATTATTCGCAACGTTTCCCGCGCGGTGGCGGCGGCGGATGTTTTGTGCGGTTTGGCAGAAGTAGCAGTTTACCAGAATTACTGCCGCCCGACTATGACAGAAAGTCGGGAAATTAAAATTATTGAAGGTTGTCATCCTGTGGTGGAAAAGTCTTTGCCGCCGGGATTTTTTGTACCTAATTCTGCTTTTTTGGGTCGGGAAGAATCGCTAAACCGCCCAGATTTAATTATTTTAACCGGGCCGAATGCTAGCGGGAAAAGCTGCTACTTGCGGCAGGTGGGTTTGATCCAGTTAATGGCGCAGATGGGCAGTTATGTGCCGGCGAAAGCTGCGAGTTTGGGAATTTGCGATCGCATTTTTACCCGCGTCGGCGCAGTAGATGATTTGGCAACCGGTCAATCTACGTTTATGGTGGAAATGAACGAAACTGCAAATATTCTCAATCACGCGACGCCGCAATCATTGGTTTTGCTAGATGAAATTGGCAGGGGAACGGCGACGTTTGACGGACTTTCGATTGCTTGGTCTGTCGCAGAATATTTAGCAACTGAGATTCGGGCGCGGACAATTTTTGCGACTCACTATCACGAATTGAATGAGTTAGCTTCTATTTTAGATAATGTCGCAAATTATCAGGTTACAGTGAAAGAATTGCCGGATCAAATCGTATTTTTGCACCAAGTTCAGGCGGGAGGTGCGGACAAATCTTACGGAATTGAAGCGGGGAGATTGGCAGGTTTGCCGCCGTCGGTGATTGACAGGGCGAGACAGGTGATGAAGCAGATTGAGAAACATAGCAAAATTGCGATCGGGCTGCGGAAAGGTGTTAAAAAAAATGGTAGAAAAGAGTCGGAGGGCGAACAGTTGGATATTTTTGATGATTGAAATTCCCGGTGCGAATAAAATTTGTAGTAATTTCTATATTGCACCATTTTCAATAAGCCTTTCAGGGGGGGGCAGGATGCCCACCCCACAAGAAAATTTAATTTTTGTGGAACAGGCATCCTGCCTGTTCTTGAGCATGGTGCAAGATCTCAGTTACTACTTTTACAACAAACCAGGAACTCTGCAACAACTCTAACGTCCATTTTGCAACTTTCTTACCTCTTTGTGTACGCTCATCCCAATTTCCAAAGCTTCATTCAGCAATCGGCCGTATTCAGTCGCCCGATCGCTCACCTCCAACGCCATCAAAGCAGCTAAATTACTTTCAATATTAGCAAATAGCTCGTAACGGCGACCGATAAATTTCTGATTTTCCCTGAGAATCCTCTCGGTTTTCAAAGCACCGACTAAACTTTCTCTAGTAATTTTTAATGCTTCAATTGCATCTCCTCGGTTAATTAAATTGGCTTGTAAATTGCCAGCATCCGTTAGGCGATCGATAATATCTAAAGCCTGAATTACCTCATGATACTTCTCAACTTCATCCAGCAGACCCGCCAGCGTTGCCAGAGGCTTGGCCTTAACCCATTTATAGACATTCCAAGCAACAGTAATCGCCAGCGACAAACCCAAAGTTATTTGTAAAACCCGGACAAATATTTCAGCATCGCTAAATGAACCAACATTATGTTTATTAGCCAGTAAAGCAACAGGCAGCGAAACAACTAATGTCACACAAAATATCAGTAACTCATTCAACAAAAGAGAAAACAGCTTTTTGCGGTCCCGGAGTGCCGCAGGTCGGTAAAAATCCGCTGCAAAACCGTCGCTCAAAGCTATTCCGCTCAAATCCTCCAACTCCTTCTCAGGAATTTTTAACTGTTCCAAATCCGCTTGTATCACTCTTTAAAATCTCCTTAAATTGGGATTAATTACGATCCTCCCAGAGACATAATTGATTGCCACAGACTCATATAAAAATTGCTGTCTCGGTTTCGGAACAGTTGAAAAGCTTGTCCCGGTGCGCCAAAAAACGGTCTTAGCGTCCATCCCAATTGACTGCCAACAAACGCATAAAGTCCCAACCAGAAGCGCAAAATATTTAGCCTGATGTCTTTGCCTTCCGCATCTTGTTCTGAAAGAAAGTGCATTCCTTGATAAATGAAACTTACTCCCAAAAATCCTGTGATTGCCATGATAGCAACATTCAGCAACAGATAAAAATTGTAATTGGTACTGCTGATGAGAAAAAACAGACTGACAGGTGCAAATCCAAACAACAAAACGCTAATCATCGCCATCGCTGTCATCAACAATGTCAAATACTGCTCAAAAGTACGTTTTGAACCAAACATTACATTAAAAAAGTATAGTGTGGGAAAGCAGATAATCAGCGTCAGTAGGTAAAGTGCTGGCAACTTAATTGCTGAAACCAGACATTGCATCCACGTACTAGATGCACCTAATATGGCTCCGTAAATGCCAAAAAATAGGGTACTAGAAATCAACAAACCGAAAATTTTAGATTTGAGCTTGACACCTTGGCGAATTTCTTCGAGAAACTGTTGCCGTTCCCGCAGCAAATACATTACTACTGAAAAATATTTCACGGGCCCTCCTTGTGACTGATGCGACTCCGAATCAGTCATAACTCAAGCTGAGTTCGATCGGCAATCTTGTCAAATCAGGGCACTCTATGTTAACCACTTATTCTTCCAGATACAGGGCTTACACAGAACCTAATTATGTAGGGTGCTCTTGGGCCGCGCACCTTACCGCTATTAACTATCGGCTGGATATTTCTAGTCAAATTCTAGTCACATTGTCTCCAAATTGTATCCAAAAAAATCATTTGATAGTCATTTCGTAGTCATTTCCTAGTCATTTGATAGTCACTTTGATCCCCGACTCAGCCGTATTCTGGACAATAAAAAACCTCAAACCGTTGATTTATCGTTGGTTTGAGGTTTTTGTAGGCGCAAGCGGGCAGCGGGAATCGAACCCGCATAGTTAGCTTGGAAGGCTAAAGTTTTACCACTAAACTATGCCCGCGCACAGAAACTAAATATACCACAAGTCTCTGGGGATTGCAATAGGCCTGTGCAAAATTTTTGAATACCTCCCTCACAGTGGCTGAATAGGACTTGCGGCCCGATCGCCCCCTCGCCCCAAAAATCCCCGTCTCCCATGCTGCGTAAGACTTTACGGGTGGAAATAATCGTAAATTTGCTGCGCCAGACGCGGGCCAATCCCAGAAACTTCTGCCAACTGTTCAGGAGTCGCTAAACGGAGGTAGTCGATCGACCGAAAATGTGCTAACAATTGTTTTTGTCGGTGGTGTCCCAATCCGGGAATTTCATCAAGGCGCGATCGCTTCATTCTCTCGCTTCTTCGATCGCGGTGAAAACTTACAGCAAATCTGTGCGCCTCATCCCGCACCCGGCGCAATAATTGTACCCCAGGCTGCTCAGAATTAGTTTGCAGCGGCAAAGATTCCCCCGGCAAAAATATCTCCTCTCGCTGCTTTGCCAAACTGACAACGCGCAACTCTTCTAGCAAATTCATCTCCCGCAAAACTGCCACAACTGCTGACAGTTGACCTTTGCCGCCATCTATCATAATTAAGTCGGGTTTGTCTGAAATAGTATGAGAAACCGATGATAAATTGCTGATTTCTTCCGGTTCTTCTAAGTCGCTAAACCCATCTTCCATCTTCCCTCTTCCTTCTTCCTTCAATCCTCGGAATCGGCGACCGAGAACTTCTGCTAAACTAGCAAAATCATCAGAATGACCCGATTTTATTTCAGGATTTTTAATTTTGTAATGGCGGTAGTGTTGATTGGCGGGCACACCGTCAATAAATACGACGCGGGAAGCTACGGCGTCAGAACCTTGAATGTGAGAAATATCGTAACCTTCAATACGGCGAGGAACTTCTGGCAAATCGAGAATTTCTGCTAAATCTTGCATTGCTTGAGAATTGCGATCGCTCAATCTTTGGATTCTTGCCAATTCATACTCAGCATTGCGTTCCACCATCTCAATCAACTCAGCCTTAGTTTGCCGCTGCGGCGTCAAAATCGTAACTTTGCGCCCCTTACGGTTGCTCAACCAATCTGCTAATATTTCCGCTTCTGGCAATTCGTACTGCACTGAAATTTCGCTGGGAATTTCTACGGATTCGACATTTTGATAGTGTTCTTCCAACACCCGCTGTAAAATCGCTCCGGCCTCTACCCCCCCTCGTTCCCCCTCTTGCCAAGGGGGGGAGGAAAGAGAAAGTTGAGATAACTCTTGATCCCCCTTTGCAAGGGGAGGTTGGGAGGGTATTTCCGCCATAAATCCCAATCTTCCGACCAATTGACCGGCCCGAATTTGGAACAATTGAACGCAAGCGTGCTGACTATCGGCCGCAAGTGCGATCGCATCCCTGGAAACCGTATCGTCGGGCAAAGACACTTTTTGACCCGCACTCAAAGACTGCAAACCCTTAATCTGATCGCGAAGGCGCGCCGCCGTTTCAAAGTTTAAATCTTCGGCTGCCTCTTCCATTTGGGGCTGCAAAATATTGAGCAATTCCTCAGTCCTTCCCTGGAAAATCATCGCTACTTTTTGGATGATTTTTCGATATTCTTCCGGCGAAGTTAACCCTTGACAAACTCCAACGCAGCGCCCGATGTCGTAGTTCAAACAGGGACGGTCTTTAAACAGCGGTTGAGGGCGCTGCCGCAGCGGGAAAATTCGCTTAATTAAATGTAGCGTACTCCGCAGCGCCCCTGTATCGACGTAAGGGCCGTAATAGCGGTCTTTTGCACTACCTGCGCGGCGCTTGCGGGTGATAAAAATGCGCGGGTATTCCTCAGACCAAGTTATGCACAAATAAGGATATTTCTTATCATCTTTGAGGAGGACATTAAAGTAAGGTTGGTGCTGTTTTACGAGGTTTGCTTCTAATGCTAAAGCTTCCGCTTCTGTGTCGGTGGCGATGAATTCAATTTCGCGCACTTGCTGCACCATCATCGCGATGCGGGGACTAAGATTTTGGCTTTCGCGGAAGTAGGAACGGACGCGGTTTCGGAGTTTTTTGGATTTGCCGATGTAAAGGATGCGATCGCTCTCATCGCGCATTAAATATACACCAGGAACCGCCGGAATTTCTTTGAGGCGACTTTCTAGGCGTTCGGAGTCTTTAACTAACGGCAGAGTTTTTGTGGATGGCATTGCAAGCTATCTCAGCAAAATAGAGACTGATTGTACACTCTTTTATTTTACCTTAATTAGGTCGATTTTGACTGCTGCGACCGTCGCCAAACCCACAGATTAAACTGGAAAATCAGTTACAGTATCTGAGATAAAAACTTGCGCGTGCGTTCTTCCTTCGGGTTCTGAAAAAACTCTTCTGGTTGGGCTTCTTCCACTAAAACACCGCCATCCATCAACACAATGCGATCGGCAACTTCGCGCGCAAACCCGACTTCGTGAGTCACCACTACCATTGTAATTCCTGTTTGAGCCAAATTTCGCATTACATCTAACACTTCCCGCACCATTTCCGGGTCTAATGCTGATGTCGGTTCATCAAACAGCATGATTTTAGGCTGCATGGCTAGAGAACGTGCAATAGCGACCCGCTGCTGCTGTCCTCCAGACAACTGTCCGGGATATTTTTTTGCTTGTTCCAAAATTCCAACTCTTTCTAACAGTTGCATTGCAACTTCTTCGGCTTTTTTCTTGGGCCAGCGGCGCACCCATACTGGCGCTAGCATGACGTTTTGCAAAACTGATAAGTGGGGAAACAGGTTAAATTGCTGAAACACCATTCCTACTTCGCGGCGAATTGTCTCGATGTTGCGTAAGTCGTGGGAAAGTTCGATTCCGTCGATCGTAATTTTACCTTGTTGGTATTCTTCTAATGCGTTGAATGTGCGAATAAACGTCGATTTTCCCGAGCCAGAGGGTCCCATCACGACAACCACTTCACCTCGGTTTACGGTCATGCTGACGCCGCGCAGTACGTGAAATTGTCCGTACCATTTGTGGACGTTTTCTGCTACGATTACTTGTTCTGGGGCTGTTAGTTGACTTTCCATAATATTTTTTTATTTTTTAACCGCTGATTAACGCGGATGAACGCAGATATTTTTTTACCTTTCGCCTACTCCTAATGTTCGCTCTATTTTGCGGCTGGCTAAGGACATTGAGTAGCAAAATATCCAATAAATGATGCCTACGAATATGTAAACTTCGGCGTACCTGCCGATATAGGATGGATTTGCTAAAACTGCGCGGGATATTCCGATTAATTCTAACATTCCGAATAGAGATAGCAGGGATGTATCCATGAATAATCCGATGAATTGACCGCCGATCGCAGGAATGACTATTCGCAAAGCTTGAGGCAGTACAATGAGAATTGTGAGTAGGGGTGTATTGAGTCCGATCGACCTCGCTGCTTCTATTTGTCCCCTGGGCACGGCCTGCAAGCCACCACGCACGTTTTCTGCCAAGTAGGCCGCACTAAATAAGGTTAATCCAGCTATGGCTCTAATCACTCTATCTAATTTCGGATATTCTGGTGGCAAGAAGAGTTGCAGCATCACTTGACCTAAAAACAAAATGCCAATTAGTGGTAAACCGCGAATAATTTCAATGTATAATGTTGATAACAGTCTCACAACTGGCAAAGAACTTTGTCTGCCGAGTGCTAGCAATACTCCCAAAGGAAAGGAAAGCACAATACTAATAACTGCTAAAAACAGTGTCAGCACTAAACCGCCCCAATCATTTGTTGACACTTCTGTCAAACCCAACCCGCCTTTAATTAACCACAAAATTATGGGGAAGGAAAGAGCCCAAACTGCTGGCATCCAGCCCATGATTTTTGGGTTAATTTGCCTTCCGAGGACATAGCTGGCGGCGGCTGCGATAATAGTTCCTAAGAGGTAGAGGCGAGAGGTTAGGTCGATCGGCGAAATGACCGCACCCACAACCGCAGCACCGAGTATAATTAGTAAAGGCGGATTCCAAAGACGTTCTGGCCGCTGAATGTTTCCCCAAGTTAATCCTCCCAACAAGGCAATTATGGCTGATACTATCCACAGCCGCCAGTAGGATTCGCGGGGAAATCTGCCGGCGAAAAATAGTGGCAAATTAGCTTCTAAAACGCGCCACTGAGCTTTTGTTGTTGCCCAAACGATAATTCCTTTAATAGTTTGGAAGGCGATAATTAGGCAAACTACTGTCAGAAGGCTGTTGTACCAGGTACTAAATAAGTTTTTGCGCGCCCAATTCCAAGGGGTAGGCGATTCGGTGGCTGGGGGCGGTAATACAGGTATTATTTCCATTTTATTTGTTGGTTATTAATTATTAATTATTAATTGCACTGGCTAAAATACCTCTCCAAAAATCGCAACCCCGCCGTTTAAGCCTCTTTCGGAGTCAAAATTAAAGTCAATACCGGAAAACAAGCTCATTGTATTTTGTAATTGTTCTCTCAGTTCGATTAAAATTGGTGCTGTAATCATTTCCGCACGGAATTTTTCCGTGTTCCTTGCCAGGGCTAACGGTACGTTACGCTTGAGAATTTTTGCTAGTAATTGGCTGCCGTCTAAGTTAGGTTGTTTGCCAAATAAATCGGCGGTTTCCGAATATTTTAATTCAAATCTTTTGAGGAGACCATACAAACTAAAATTACTGTATACCATTTTTTATTTCCTTTAACCGCTGTGGTTATATCTCAAATCTTAACTCTTTACCTCTCCTTGATTTGTACGGTTTTATTGTACCAATTCATGAACAGAGAAACTATCAAACTAATTGTTAGGTATGTTACCATGATAATTAACATTGCTTCGATCGCCCGACCGGTCTGATTCAAGGTCGGAGAGCCCACCACAAAATAAACGTCCGGATAAGCAACCGCAACCGCTAAACTAGAATTCTTAGCTAAATTCAGATACTGACTGGTTAAAGGGGGCACAATCACCCGCAAAGCTTGTGGCAAAATTACCATCCGCATCATTGTTCCAGACTTCAGCCCCAAAGACTTTCCCGCTTCCCACTGGCCTTTCGATACTGACTGAATTCCGGCCCGGACAATTTCTGCAATGTAACTGCCAGTATACAAGCTGAGTCCTGTCACCAAGGCGGCAAATTCAGGAGTTAATTTTAATCCTCCTTCCAGTTGCAATTCTGGTGTCAGGCGGGGGAAATCTAGCCGAAAAGGCAGATTTTTGGTGATAATAAAAGCTAAGATTGCACTCAGCCCGATCGCACCTAAAGCCCAAAACAACTGTCTTCCCGGCTTAGCTTCTTCCAACATCACCCGCGCCCGCCACATCCACAGCCCCGCCGCCGCCAAAACTCCGACTGTTAGCAAAATCACCCAAATCTCGAAACCGGGCAAAACCACAGGCCAAGGTACAGCAATGCCACGATTTGTCAAGTAAATCGGCCCGCGTAACTGCTGATTGTCTTCCAGTTTTGGCAGGGAAATGAAAACTGCAAAATACCAGAAAAATAATTGCAGCAATAACGGCGTATTTCGCAAAATTTCTACGTACAAACCAGCCAAATTCCGCAGCAACCAATTGTCTGAAAGGCGGGCAATTCCCACCGTCAAACCCGCAATTGTTGCGAAAACAATCCCCAGACCCATTACCCGCAGCGAGTTGATTAAACCGACCAAATAAGCTTGTCTGTAACTGTTTTCGGGACTGTAGGGAATCACGCTTTCGCCGATGTCAAATGATGCTTGGGAATTGAGAAAGTCAAATCCAAATTCAATTCCCAGTTGCGAGTAATTTGCACTGAGATTATCCCAGAAAATGGCGATAATAGCTATTACTAGAATTAGGGCGATCGCCTGTCCGGCTATTTTCCAGAAGCGATCGTCCCGCAGCAGTTTTGATATATCTTTAAATGTGGGCAATTTTTGCGATTTACCCGGTTGAGGTTCTGGGTTCATAACTGTTTATTTAATGTAGAGCGCACTCTACCTAACTTTAGCCTGCCTAAAATATCTTTTAGGGTGCGCCTAACAAGCACCTTAAAAGTCGGGTAAGCGCGGAGTACCTTGCTGTCTAAAATATCTTGTTGGTTAACTGTTAACAGTCAACGGTCAACAGTTAACAGTTAACTAAAATTAGCGGAACGGCGGCGAGTAAAGCAAACCGCCATCTTTCCAGAGTCTGTTTTGACCCCGTTCTAACTTGAGTGTACTTTTGGGGCCGAGGTTGCGATCGTACATTTCCCCGTAATTCCCCACTTTCTTCACAACGCGGACTGCGTAGTTGTTCGGGAGTCCCAAGCCTTTACCTAAATCTCCTTCTGTTCCTAGCAAACGTTTGATGTTCGGGTCTGTAGTGCTTGCAACAATTTGGTCTACATTTCCTGAATTAATTCCCAAATCTTCAGCTTCAATCGCAGCAAAAACGACCCATCTCACCGCGTCAGCCCATTTAGGATCGCCGCTTTTCACCGCTGGGGCTAACGGTTCTTTTGACATCACGATCGGCAAAACAACATTATTTTCGGAATTCGGCAGAGTTGTCCGCTTCGAGACTAGCTGGGATCGATCGGCAGTAACACCTTGACAGCGACCTTCTTGATAGGTAGCAAAGACAGCATTCACATCTTCAAACACCACAGGAGTGTATTTAACTCCTAATTTTCGCATTTGGTCGGACAAATTTTGTTCGGTGCTCGTACCTGTCTGGACGCAGATAGATTTGCCCGCAAAATCTTTTAAACTTTTGATGCCGCTGTCTTTTTTGACCATGATGCTTTGAGAGTCATAAAAGATCACCGGGGCAAATTCCAGTCCGGTAGTGGTGTCGCGGCTGGCCGTGTAGGTGGTATTGCGGCTGAGAATGTCGATTTCTCCGGCCTGCAAAACTGTAAATCTATCTTTAGCGTTGAGCTTTCGGTACTCGACTTTTTCGGGGTCGTCAAATATTGCCGCCGCCACAGCCCTGCACACATCCACATCCAGTCCCGAATATTTGCCTTTTTCGTCTACAAAGCTAAAACCCGGCAGTTCGCCGCTGACGCCACAAATCAGTTTGCCGCGGCTGACAATTGTATCTATCCGGCTGGAACCTTGTTGCGAGTTGCCACCTGCAGTAGTTGTTGCTGTTGTTTGTCCGGTTTGTGCCGATCGATCCCTACAAGACGCCAACGGTGCCACAAATAACACACTTGCTAGTAGCAGAAATCCCCATTTACGCATAGATTTTAGTAGAACGCTTTCCTGACAATCCTACCTTGTAGCTGTCGAGAACTGTGGCGATCGGCGATCTACAAAAGCCTCCGGCTTCAAATTAGCCGTTCTGCATCCGGTGCTGCACTGCTGCAACTGCACCGACTACCCGCCTGTTTTTTTTTGAGCAAACTGGGAGCCCAGAGTTGGAAACCCGGTTTCCGGCTGGAGGTCTGGTCGTCAAACCTAAGATTTATCCTTGAAACCCGGTTTCTTTTCTGCTATTTCTGCCCAGCGCAAGGGCTCATCGCCCTTCCCTGGAATATTTATCCGATTTTGATTGAATCCGCTCACAGTAGCTCTGGTGCGAGCCGCTGCTCAGCTAAATCGCGGATTAGGGAAAGCCGAGACTGGATGTATTCGTCCAACACATCTGCTTCTTTGCCATTAAGCGCAGAGTTCGTTTTTAACTGCTTTAGCAGCCACTGTACCAAGGTCGCATCGTCTAAATTTACTAACAGAGTAGCTTGGGTGGTCTCAATTAATGACCAGAGTTGGCGTAACATGACTGGAGTCATAAAACCTCGTTGAGCGTAAATACGCACTTAATGGGCGGGCATAGCGAAAAGCTGGTCTTGGTGTCTCAAGCCGATAGACGAAAAGCACCCTTATGTCGATCGGCTTAATGATTATTTTATATTTGACCAGAATAACTTAATAAAGTAGTGTCACAAGCTACAACACACAAGATGTTATAAGAGTTCCCAATTCCGTCACATTGAGATAAATATCTTGATAAAAGATTAAAAATCTTTACACGCGAGCGATCGTGGGGCTGCCAAGAGCCGTCCGCGATCGGGCTGGAGAGCCCGGTTCAAAACAAAATTGATTGATTACTCACTAGCCACCAACTTTTCAACCCCCGCCAGAATTATTTCTAATTCAGCGATGATTTTTGTAGCCCCCTCCAAATCATTAGATTCAGCCCGACTTTGAAGCTGATCTGCCATGTCGGGCATTAACCGCACCGCCGCCGTAGCGCTGACACCTTTAATTTGATGAGCGTGGCGGGCGAGTGTCTCCATATCTCCCGAAGCAATCGCCTCCTTAGCAGCTTCTAAATAACTACCTGTATCCACCACAAAAGCTTGCAGTATTTCCCGCTCAAACTCTAAATCAGCGCCCGAAATTTCGTGCAGACGTGCCATATCGACTAGCGATTCGATATCTGGCTCAGAATTTTGAAGTTCCTCGCCCTTAAACTTGGGAGTTTCAATTTTTAGCTTGGCGGACCAATTTTCTAGTACCGATTTTAACTTTTCAATCGCAATAGGTTTGCTAATATAATCGTCCATGCCCGCCGCCAGACACTTTTCCCGATCGCCCTTCAAAGCATTCGCCGTCATCGCAATCACCACCGTCTTTTGATGCGGCTGCATCTTCCCAGCAGCAACATCTGCCGCTTCTAGGCGGCGCAATTGCAGCGTTGCTTCGTAACCGTCCAAAACCGGCATCTGACAGTCCATCAACACAATGTCATATTTTTTCAGAGCAACCATAGATACCGCCTCTGCACCGTTATTGGCCACATCCGCCGCGCATCCCAAAACTCTGAGTTGATTCAGACCAACTTTTTGATTGATTGGAGTATCTTCAACTAACAAAATCTTTAAACTTGCTAAGTCCCGGTTGTCAATAGCTGAGGCTCGATTGGACGTTGAATTTGGCAGTGGCTCATCAATCAGCGTCATCGGGGCGATCGCATTCGCCAAGCAATCAAATAGTCGGTGAGCTTTCACAGGTTTAGTTAGATACCCGCTAAAACCGCTATCTACCAAGCGTTTCGCCTCTGCAAGCTGAGTCATTGAAGTCAGCACCACCCACTTTGTCTGCTGCATTGCAGGCTCAGAAATCCTCAAGCGTTCGAGACTCCCCGCCACCATTTCCGGCAACTGAATATCAACCAAAACGATATCGTAAGGGGAATTAAGGCTGACAGCTTTGTACATAGATGCGATCGTCATCCAACCGTTCTCAACCTCCTCAACCTCCATTCCCCACAAAACAGCCATTCTCACTAGCACTTTTCGCACTGTCGGCTTGTCGCTGGCAACTAACATTTTTCGCCCGGCCAGCACCGTTTCAAAATTCACTTCGCACGCTGTCCCGACAGCAGTTAAATTTTCATTAACTGTCGGCACAGTAAACCAAAAAGTCGAGCCTTGGCCAGGGGTACTTTCCACACCAATTTGCCCACCCATTAACTCCACCAACTCCTTGGAAATAGCCAGCCCCAAACCTGTGCCACCATATTTTCTTGTCGTAGAGGCATCAACTTGAGTAAAAGATTGAAACAGCTTTTTTTTGTCTTCGGGAGCAATCCCAATCCCTGTATCTGTGACTTTAAACAGCAGGAGCAGAGAGTCATTGTTTTCTGTTTTTAACGGTTCGATATTGTCTAAAATTTTCTGATTTTCGCTGGCGGCTAATAACCCCGAATTACTAGCATTAGCTACCTCAATTACAACTTCTCCTGCTTCTGTAAACTTAATAGCATTGTTGATCAAATTAGTGAGTATTTGCCGCAACCGCGCTGCATCACCTTTAATTTGCACCGGCACGTCGCTGTCAATCAGCGCCACCACTTCTATACCTTTTTCTTGTGCGGGAGTGGCCAACAAATCCAGCACTTCATTCATACAGATACTCAGGTTAAATTCTAGTATTTCTAAGCGCATTTCTCCTGCTTCCAGTTTGGAGAGATCCAAAATATCATTAATGATGGAGAGTAAATTTTGACCGCTGAGTTTCAGCGTCTGTACAAAGTCAAGCTGTTCGGAAGTAAGATTCGTTTTCAGCAGCAACTCAGTCATCCCCATGACTCCATTCATCGGAGTACGGATTTCGTGACTCATATTTGCTAAAAATAGCGACTTCATTCGAGACGCTTCTAGGGCTGCTTCTCGGGCCTGCTGCGCTTGTTCAAAAAGAGTAGATTGCTGAATGGCGATCGCCAATTGTACGCTCAACCTTCCCAGCAAATCCATCTCAGAATCAGTCCAAACACGCGGAGCGCTACACTGATGGGCAATCAGCAATCCCCACAACCGATTTTGACTCGTTTCCAAACTCCTTCCCGGCAGTTCAATTCGAGTTTCCGGCGAATATTCTGCTGCCAACCCCTGACTTTCATCGCCTATAAAAATTGGTACAACTAAATTAGCCCTTACCTGTAAACTAGCAAGTAAATCTCGGTGTTCCTCGCTCAAATTGGCCGTATAAATATCTGCCATTGCTTGAATTGTTTCTGCACTGTACAGCCATACATAACTTTCCCCAAAGGATGTTCTTTGAACTTTTCTGCCCAGCAGGGGCATCCAATCATCCCCTACAGATTCCACAACAACCAGCGCTGTTTCCTCGGACTCAAAACGATAAATTACCGTGCGATCAGTTGCCAGCAACTGTCGCACTTCGTGTACAGCAGTGCTCAGAGTTTGAGTCAGGTTGAGAGACTGGCGGACTCGCTGGGCGATCGCCGAAACCAGCCGTTCTTGTTCTGCTTGTTCGCGCAGCATTCTCTCAGCTTGCTTGCGTTCGGTGACATCGCGAATTACCGCAGCAAAGCACAGCGGTTCGGTGGTTTGAGGGTGCTTGACCAGAAAAGCATTCATCACAACATCTATGGGTTGTCCGTTGCCCAAGTGCTGCATTTGACCTTCGCCTTGCCACTGACCATGACTGATAATTGTTGGTAAAATCTCTTGACTGAATTTCTGTTGAAAATAAGGCCCAATATAATCCCATATCTCCGTATAAAGCACTGCCGAAAGATTCTCTACACCCACCAGTTTTCGTCCGGCTTCGTTGACAAACAGTGTTTGGCCTTTCAGGGTAGCCATACCAATAAAATCGCTGCTGTTTTCAATCAGCGACACAAATTTTTGCCGTTCTTCTTCTCCTTTTTTGCGTTCGGTAATGTCGCGCTTGACGCAGACATGACAAATTACATCGTCGGCGTTGTTAATCACAGAGTATGCTGCAACGTCGATCGCCAGCGTCTGGCCTTTTTTAGTGCAGTTAGTAATTTCGCCCCGAAAAGTTCCTGTTTTCGCTAAACTTTGGGCAATTGCCGAAAAGCGCTCCCCCGCAAGCAGCGGCGAAGCTTCTGCTTCTAATTCCGCGTCTGTGTATTCTAAAAGCGTTTGGTGAGCAAGATTTTGTTCGAGGAAAAACCCGTCAGCATCGATAATGACGATCGCATCATTGGAGTTTAAAAATATTTCTCGGTAAAGCTTTAGTTTTTCCTCCGCTCGCTTGCGTTCGGTTATGTCTCTTTTGACATTTACGTAGCAAACTACATCCCCAGCATCATTTAAAACCGCAAAAGCCGAAACCTCCACCTCAACTGTTCCTGCTTGCATAGCCTTAATACAGGTCATTTCGCCTCGGTAACTCCCTGTTTCTGCCAAGCTTTGCAGCACAGACATAAATGCCTGTTCACCCATGTGAGTGGCAGGCGTTTTTCCCCACAATTTTGACGCGCTGTGACCCAGCAAAGCCGTGTGAGCTTGATTTGTTTCTAAGTAATAGCCTTCGGGGTCTAGGATCGCGATCGCATCGTTGGATTTCAAAAAGATTTGTTGATAAAGTTGCAGCTTCCGTTCAGCTTGTTTCCGGCCGCTAATATCCGTGAACAAGCCGTAGTAAACAATCTCCCCCGATGCTTGAAATTCGGGCTGGGAAGCTCCTTGCACCCATTTAAGTTTTCCTGACGGAGTGACAATTCTTCCTTCCCACCGCCAAGGCTGCAAATTTTCAGCAGAAAGCGTCACTGAGTTGAGAAAATCATCTCGATCTTCGGGATGAATCATGTCAACAATTACATTAAAATCCTGCTGAGCAGCCTCTGGTTCTATTTCATACAATTCTCGGCAGCCCGCGCTCACAAACGAGAAAGCCATCGAGCCGTCTGGATGCAAGTCAATTTGATATACCGTACCGGGTACGCTAGCAGTAATTTTTTGCAGTTTGGCTTGGCTTTGATTCCTAGCTTCATCTGTGGCCTGCAATTGACCAATCTCTCTAGAAAAACCTAAAACCCCAAATATATTACCCTCTGCATCGCACAGTGGCACTTTTTGCGTATCAAAGACGTGCTGTTTGCCACCTTCAAAGACGATCGCCTGGTAGGGATTGCGAACCCTCTCCCCAGCCAGCACAGCTCGATCTTCCTCGCGGATGCCCCTAATTTGGCGGTTGCGATCGCCAAATACTAATTCGGCTGGAAACCCTAATTCAATATCATCTTTACCGATAATTTCCTCAACACTTTTCCCCAAATATTCAGCAAAACTTTGATTGAAAAAAATGTATCTAAAGTTTCTATCTTTCGCAAACACTCTGTCCGGAGCCTCGTCCATTACAGCCCGCAACAATAGTTCTTGACTTTCCGAATCCAGAGCAAAATTATTTTGAAATCTATCCTTGGCACTGGTCGTTTGACGTGCTAAAGTTACTAACTGTTTTGCACAAATTTGAGCTACAGTGTGGAGCAAACAAAGGTGTTCCAAATTAAAAGCAGTTGCTTGCTCTGCACCAATGAAAAATACTCCCAACAATTCTTCACTTTCATCCAGGTTGGCTGGTGCCATCAAGACCGACTGAAACTGAGCAATTGGTGGCTGAGTGATGCTGTGCGCCCAGTCCCGATTGCCAGCAAGCCATTCAGCGCGAGCAGCTTGCAAGCGCCCTTCCATTTCGGCTTTGGTGCTAGCACTTAACGGCTGTAAGTGTTCCAGATATATTTGATCGTCCGGTAGCGTCAAAAGGGCGATCGCCTGTGTGGGAATGAGGCGATCGAGATGTGCCAGACACGCAGACCAAATTTCCTCAACACTGAGAGCGGCTTGAACTTTTGCAGTAAGTTCGTTGAGAACTTGCAGTTCCAAGGTACGCTGGCGGACTTTTGCTTTGAGGCTGGCGGCTAGGATTTGCATAGTGCTCACCAAACTGGTTTGCTTATATTATAATTATTGATTTTTAAACTTTTTCAAACAATCATCTTAAAATACCTCCGCCGAAAAAACAACTTTTTTATATTGAAATTACCTTCAACCGATAAAAAAAAAGCGTGCGATCGGGAGCAAAGCGGCACCGCAAAGCACCTGCTTGGCTCCCGCAGGGAGATTAGACGGCGAAATTATCCCATTAAAATCACGTTATCAATGACGTGGATGACGCCATTGTCTGCTTCGATATCCGCAGCGACAACTGTAGCATTTTTCACCTCAAAACCGTCAGAACAATCAATTTTAATCGGCGAACCTTCTAAGGAAGTAACAAAACCGACTTTTGCCAAATCAGCCTTCATAAACTTCCCCGATACGACGTGAAACATCAAAATCCTGGTCAGTTGGGGAACGTTCTGTACTAGGGTTGTGATAGTTCCCGGCGGCAATTTCGCAAAAGCATCGTCAGTGGGTGCAAAGACAGTGAAAGGGCCCGGACTTTTGAGCGCATCTACTAAATTAGCTACTTGCACCGCCGTTACCAGGGTTTGAAACGAACCCGCACCTACGGCAATGTCAACAATATCAGGCATTGTGTTTTACCTCATTTGCAAAAAATGTTCTCTTAAGTATCCTAAACTGAGGCTGGCAACAATACCTACTGTCTTTTTTGAAAAATTGGTAATGATTTTCTAGTGAGGACTTCGATCCTCAGATTTTTGCTGAGGACTTCAGTCCTCACTACAAACCTAATAATATAGGACTTACGCATGGGAGCCCAGAAACCGGGTTTTTTACGAAAATACTTCGTTAAAACCCGCACATTAGGTAAAAAAACTGCTGGTTGAGCGAAATCGAAACCCAGTTTCGAGGAGTCGGAGTTCGTCCAGGAATGTAATAGTTATTTTACCAGACATAATATTACTAACCGCTTGGCCCTTTAACCGTGCGGTACTTTTAAATTGCTACAAGAGTGCTGGCGATTGTGATACCACAACCTCTGTTTCTAAATCTGCTACTTCAGCATTTAGGTTGTCTCCCTTGTGAATGCTAAAACTGCCGTACAAAATTGAAATTTCAAAAATATCGGTATGAATCAAAGCTGCTTTCCGGTGCGCCTTTTCACCCAAATGAAAACCAATCAAATCAGCTAATGGTTCTTTTACTTCCTCTTCATCATGAACCTCCCAAATAATTTCTCGGCAGTCTTGAAAAACTAAAGAGTAAGGCAATCGATCGCCTGTAGGATCGTAGATACATTCCAGTAATACTTCATTCCCCCACAAAGACACATTTACATTTTTCACGAGGGATGTAAGTCCACCTAAATTAAGCAAGTTGTAGTCATCAGGCATATTAATTACTCACTTTTTCTCCAGGAATGTGCGTATCCGGAATCTGATTGCCAAATTCATCGCGTGTTTGGAGTACGCTACCATCTTTGTCAAGACGCAAACCCCAGTTTATTCTTCTACCATCTGAGCCATATCGCGGTGCTGGCAGGCGAACAACTTCACTATTAGTGCGGATTATGACTTTTGACCTGTCAGAAAATTTGTATTCAACATAATTTCCTGAAGAACTTTTTACCTTAGCACCCAGTCCGCGCAAAAAGTCATCGACTTCTTGGCGAGTCATCCCAGTTAAGTCTCCAAACTCAGATGCAATTCCATTTCCTCCAACTCCCTGACTCGGCACGCAAGTCTCCTTACCAACCATTGCTTATTGGAGTTTAGCACGGTTGGATAAGGGGATGAAGAAAGTTCGGCAACGGATTCGCTTTCTGAGGATGTAACGGATGGATGGATGGAAGAAAGAAGAAGGAAGGAGGAAGGAAGAAAAAGGAAGAATCATTACTCAAACTCGCAATGCCCAAGGCTTTTAGACCCAATTTTCAATTCCCAATAACCAATTATCAATTCCCAAAAGAAATAGGGGGTGCCTTGCGCCCCCTACTAATTAACTAAAACTAACTAAAGTAGGAAACAATTATTAGCCGCCGATTTGCACTTTCACCACGCGGTTCTTTTCTGCTTCCGCTTTGGGCAAATTCAGGTGCAAAACTCCATTTTTGTACTCAGCTTCTACGCTGTCATTTTGAACCCGTGCGGGTAGGGGAATCACCCGGCGGAACGAACCGTAGCGGAACTCAGAGCGAGTCATGCCTTTATCTTCACTCTTAGTTTCCAGGCGGCGTTCGCCACTGATAGCAACAGCTTCTGCGGTTACTTGTACGTCCAAATCCTTAGCTTCCATGCCCGGAACTTCTAATTTAAGGTGGATGGCTTCGGGAGTTTCATCGAGTTCGGCGGGGGGTACAAAAGCAACACCGTTAGATGCGCGATCGGTTGCCGGTGTCAAGCTATCAAACAACCGATTCATTTCTCGTTGCAAGGAGTCCATTTCCCGCAAAGGTTCCCAACGAATAAGTGCCATAACTAATACCTCGACTATCTGAAGTTTTTAGGGTTGAGAAACACTTGACTCAACCTGTATTTAATATATTCCAGCTCCAGAAACTGGGGGATTCGGTTTTCCGCAAAAAGGCCGATCGCATTACCGAACATTTGCGAGCAATAATGTTGAGGGAGTCGGTTGGAGAGTTGAGATTTGAGATTGACTCCACAGATGAATCTGGAAGTTTGACCAAGAGTCTAAAATTTCAAGTATCCGTTTTTGGGCGAAGTCAGCCGATTTGAGGTTGGAGAGTTGAGATTTGAGATTGACTCCACACATGACTCGGGAAATTTTAACTTTGGTCTAAAATTTTCTGCTCTCCACCACTCCTGTCTGCTAGCAACTATCCCTTTGTGGGGGAAGTCATTGCAGGTGGCGGTATTCGATCGGATCGGAACCCAACAATTTGAGATTTTAGATTTAATTTAGAATTCCCAACCTAAAATCTTAAATTCGACATATAACGAAACAAAATTAACTCCACCGCGAATGCTGATAAGAAGCGTAGGTATCAAACAAAGCACCCACCAAACCAAAAGTTAGACCGATGACGAAAAAACCCTGGAGGGGACAGCCGCTGCCGAAAGTAGCTAAGAACTGCAAAATCATGTCTTCTCCAGAACGACCAACTCCTTGGAGAGCAGGCACGAAGCCGATCAGCGAAAAGCTAGTCAATCCCGCGCCGATTAACAATACGGGAGCGACAAAGCTCAACAGGCTGGTCAACAGTACAGAGCGAAGAAAATTGGGAAAAATGCTCATAAGAGTCAGTAAATTCAGCTAAACTGCCGAAAGGTGCAAGCAAACAAAACTTGTCCTTTTCTACGATAGGCAGCGATCGCCCTCAGTGGCCGGTTCTGTCAGAAATCTTAAATGTTATAGAAAAAACTTGTTTAAGATTTGTAGATAGATTTCATTTTTTGCAGTTGTTCTACACTCGAAATCCCCTTGAGCACCACTACACCATCGAGCCTCAGTTTGTGGAGTCAGCGGTTGCTGGCAGCAATTTTATTGGGCGGCCAAGTCATGCTGCACTTGCTGAAGGGCAAAATTCACCGTCGCAACACGATCGACCAAATGGCAGCAGTCGGCCCGGAATCTCTGCTGATTGCTTTGCTGACTGCGGGTTTTGTCGGCATGGTATTTACTATTCAGGTAGCGAGGGAATTTATTAACCTCGGGGCCGGCAATGTCGTCGGTGGCGTTTTGGCTTTGTCTTTGACTCGCGAGCTCGGCCCCGTCTTAACAGCCGTCATCGTGACGGGACGGGTAGGTTCGGCTTTTGCAGCGGAAATCGGCACGATGCAGGTAACAGAACAAATAGATGCCCTGCTGATGCTCAGAACAGACCCGATCGACTATTTAGTAATTCCCCGCGTCCTGGCTTGCTGCTTGATGCTGCCAATTTTAACCATCATGTGTCTCGTCACCGGCATCCTCGGCGGACTGCTGATTGCTACGACGATGTACGGCATCTCTCAAAGTGTGTTTTTAGAATCAGTCCGCAATTTCCTGAGTCTGTGGGATATTTGCAGCGCGGCAATTAAGGCTTTTGTATTCGGTGGCTTGATTGCTGTAATCGGCACTAGCTGGGGTTTGACCACCACAGGCGGGGCAAAAGGCGTTGGTCAATCGACTACTACGGCGGTGGTGACGGCTTTACTGGCTATTTTTATTGTGAACTTTTTCATGACTTGGCTGATGTTTCAGGGGACGGGCTCTAGCGTACTCAAAGGCTTGTAAGCTAGGAAACAGATAAAATATGAATAATCGGCAACATTCGTTTACTACCCTTGATTTAAACCCGTGAATACCACTGCCTCTTCGACTGCGCCGACAAGTACGATCGAACTCGCTCCGAGTTATGCGATTCCCTTAGTCCTGGTACTGGCGGCCCTACCGCTGCTGTTCGTGCAAAAGTGGGTGAGTTTGCCACTTTCGCTGTTCGGCTTGTTTCTGATGTACCAAACCGCCACCCTCCGGCTGCAATTCACCCCAACCGATTTGGACATTTATCGATCGTCCAACTTAATCCGCCGCTTTCCTTACCGAGAATGGCAAAATTGGCGGATATTTTGGCCCGCTGTGCCGATTTTGTTCTATTTCAAAGAAATTAACAGCATTCACTTTCTGCCGGTTCTGTTCGATCGTAAAATGCTACAGGCCTGCTTAGAACAGCGCTGTCCCCGTCAAGACTAAAAAAGTTGTTAATTTTAAATTTTTAACTTTTCCGTGCCCCACGCCGAACAAAATTTCCCATGAATTCAGACGAATCTCCAACCCAAGAACCGCAACCACAACCAGCCGCCCCAAGCGGTGACGGCGAAGTCGATTTACCCGTGAATGAGACGGAGTACCAACTTCTATCTCAAACACGAGATTTGTGGATCGACGAAAATGAGCTGCCAGCCCAACTCCCGCCAGAAACAGACCCACCGCTGAGCGAGGAAGATGCCGAAATCGCCCAATTCGTGGACGAAGCAGGCGCAATCTCCCAAATTGCGCCCAACACCGACGATGGCGAATCAGAAAGTCCGATCGCTCAAATCGAGCTTCCCACAGACTCCCAGCCAACAGCAACCCCAGAAACGGTAACGGACATCCCAGAAAATGTTACCGAACAGTTGGCACAGAGAGTCAAAGAATTGCAGCAGCAAGAACAAGCTTTGACAGAAAAAATTGCAGCCTTGGAAGCCGACAAAGCCAATGCTATAGAAGCGTTGGGCGAGGCTCAATCATCGATCGGGCGTTTGGTACAAGACGGCTTGATTCAATTAGATCAGCGCAAACAAGCGCTACAAATCGAAGTAGAAAAACTCGAACGCCGGCGCGATCGAATTCAAAAGGAAATGCGAACCACTTTTGCCGGCGTTTCCCAAGATTTAGCAATTCGAGTCCAGGGTTTCAAAGACTATTTAGTAGGCAGTTTGCAGGATTTGGCCGCTACCGCCGAACTCTTAGATTTGACGCCACCAGTGCAAGAGACACCCAAGCAAATTCCTGCTGATGAGTCTCAATCCTCAGCATCGGTAAATCCCAAATTTGCCGAACAGGGATTTCAAGAACAAGCCAAACAAATTCGCCGCACCCTCGACCAATATCGCACTGTCCCCGACTACTACGGCCCGCCTTGGCAACTTCGCCGCACTTTTGAACCCATCCACGCGGAACGAGTTTCTAACTGGTTTTTCACCCAAGGAGGAAGGGGTGCTTTGCGGACTATGGGCTCGCGCTTGCAAAATATCTTGATTACTTCGACAATTATTTCTGTACTCAGAAGCGTGTACGGTGGACGGGTGCGGACTTTGGTGCTCGCTAACAGTCCCGAACGTTTGGGAGAGTGGCGCCGGGGTTTGCAGGACTGTTTGGGCATTACTCGCAGCGATTTTGGCCCAGAACGGGGGATTATTATGTTTGAGTCTGCGGAAGCTTTGGCTCAAAAAGCCGATCGACTGGTGAAAGATGGCAAATTGCCGCTAATTGTCATTGATGAAACTGAGGATTTAATTAGTTTGTCAATCCTGCAATTTCCGCTATGGCTGGCCTTTGCTGCCGATCCGCAAACTTTGATGGCTGCTAAGGATTTTTGATGGGTAATTGGTAATTGGTAATTGGTAATTGCTAATTAGTAATTGCTAATTGCTAATTATGCTAGGGGAAAGGTTGCAAAATTTAAAAGTACACGAAATCTCAAATTAAAAAATGGCTAGCTGGATAATTTTAAATGGCACATTGCTAATAGCAGCTTATCTGCTGGGATCGATTCCTACTGGTTACGCCTTGGGGAAATGGATGCTAGGAATTGATATTCGAGAGGTTGGTTCGGGTTCGACTGGTGCGACTAACGTACTGAGGACTTTGGGTAAGTGGCCTGGGTTGGGGGTGTTGCTGGTTGACGTGTTGAAGGGGGTAAGTGCGATCGTCCTAATCCGCTACATTTACTCTCTCACTTTTACCAGCCAGCTAGCAACCGCCGCAGGTTTAGAAAATACTGCAACTGTCATCCCTTGGATGGCAACTTTGGCGGGTTTCTCTGCTGTTTTGGGCCACAGCAAATCAATCTGGCTGGGGTTTACCGGCGGTAAATCTGTGGCTACGAGTTTGGGAGTTTTGCTTGGTTTGTACTGGCCAGTAGGTTTGGGAACTTTCGGAATTTTTGGAATCGTGTTTGCAGTGTCGCGAATTGTTTCTTTAAGTTCGATTATCGGGGCAATTAGCGTTGCGGGATTGATGTTTGCTTTACATCAGCCCCTAGCTTATGTATTGTTTGGCCTTGCTGGCGGTGTGTTTGTAATTGTGCGGCACCGGAGCAATATTCAGCGGCTTTTGAACGGTACTGAACCGAGGATTGGAGAGAAATTGGAAACAGCAGCTAGCGAGTGATAATTAGTATTGTTGTACCGCTGGTTGCAGATTACTATTTCTATGTCCAATCTTCGATTTAAGCTTTTGCAGGAGGCATGGCAGCGCATTCTACAGCTTAGAATCCCTGAGCAGAGATAATACTGTTTTGCAGTTGAGCGGGCGTTACACTCTCAACAAAACCTATTAAATCTCCGGAATTCTTGACTTTGATGAGAGTTCCTGAAGTCACGATAGATGTGGAGCCTAATAGATCGGGCGGAAGAAAAGAACCCAGAGCTTGCGGCACTTCCGCTTGTATTGTAATGGGCGCATTTGTCAAGCTTTCCAAAACTACATCGTTAACCGTCAAACCGTCTGCTAATCCAATTTTATCGAAAGCAGGTCTGAAACTTACAATGAGATCGGTATTATTGACATCTGTAACTCCGGGTTCTGCTTGGAGGACGTACAAGTTGCTGCCCCCGAGTTTGAGAGAATTATTATCATCAAAACCTGCTAAGAAGTCTCGACCCACACCTCCCACTAGAGTGTCATTTCCGTTACCGCTTACTAAAAAATCATTGCCTTTACCGCCCAATAAAATATCATTTCCACCCAAACCCAAAAGCATATCTCCATCTTGACCTCCGTTTAGAGAGTCATTTCCGTCCTCTCCACCTATTAGGTCTTTCCCTTTTCCCCCCAATAAAGAGTCGTTACCAAAATCCCCTGTGATAATATCTTCGCCCTCATTGCCAAAGATCAAATCATTAGCTGTTGAGCCGACCACTGTATCGTCACCTCCGAGCATCCCTACTCCTGAAGGGAAATTAGTTACACCTCCGAATCGGGAATTATCGATGAATAAATCAACTGATTCCGATGTATTGTCGCCAACTAAGCGAGGCACTCCTGCGGGGTCTCTTTGTAAAGCCATAAAATATTTTCTCCCTAAAATCTCAGATGCCAAGATTATTAAATAATCCACTCTCAAAATCAATTCATATATTCATAACTTTGAGTTCATAAAAGTCATAACTTTGAGTTCATAAAAATCATATTTGTGGTACGATCGACACCAACGGGTGCAGCGAGTCGAGGGAAGGGAACAATTTATGTGTCTGAATGCAGGGGATATTCTGCGCGATCGCTACCAAATTATCGGTCAATTAGGGCAGGGAGGATTTGCCAGAACGTATACGGCTAACGACGCTTTGGGCAGCCATGAAAATCCCCTGTGCGTCGTCAAGGAAATTCCGCCTCCTGAATCGAACGATGGGCGGCTGTTGGAGGAAGCACAACAGCAATTTGAAAAAGAAGCTAAAACCCTGAAGTATCTCGATAAGTGTCCGCAGATTCCCAAGTTAATCGATCGCTTTCTGGAAAAGGGAAAATTTTACTTAATTCAAGAATACATCGCAGGAAATCCGCTCAACCAAGAACTAATTTCAGGTAAGCAGTTTAACGAGTCAGAAGTTATCGATTTATTGCAGGATATTTTGTCCGTTTTAGCTTTTGTCCACGAGCGAGGGATTATTCACCGCGATATTAAACCGTCAAACTTAATCCGACGCAAGCTTGATGGCAAAATTGTGTTAGTTGACTTTGGGGCAGTAAAAGCGATCGGCACTTTGGCGATTCAGGGCGGTCAAATAACTCAAACTCGCGTCATCGGTACAGACGGTTATATGCCGGCCGAACAGTTGACAAATCAGCCCAGATTTAACAGCGATATCTATGCTGTGGGAATCATCGGCATTCAAGCGATCGCAGGTTTAGATATTCAAGACTTTTTAAATCATAAAAAAACTGGGGAACTCGTCTGGCACTACTCCACCCACGATCGCCCGATGATAAAAATTAACAGCAAACTGGAAAAAATTTTAAACAAGATGGTGCGCTACCACTTTAACGATCGCTATCAATCGGCTGCTGAAGTGTTACAGCATTTGCGATCAGTGGTGGTATCGCCCTCACCGCCGATTGAGACTGCGACGCAGGTGGGAGTGGAATATTCGATCGCCCGTGACAGCAAAACACCTTCCCCCCCAAACCTCCGAGATGGTTTAAGTGCCGGAGAAAAAATTCTATTTACAAGTTCTCAACCTTGGCTCAAGCAAAAAGGAGTTAAAGAATTTGCAGCTTCAAATTCAGAGCAAGCTTTTAATACCTTCAAAGAATCATGGCACAACGAAGACGGCAAAGACCCAGAAACTTTAATTTACCTGAACAATGCTTTTCTGGAAGTCAGCAACGCTCCTTATTACACAATTGCTGTCGTCCTTTCCGTTTGTCGGAGAAACCCCGACAGTTTTTCTCAGCTTGGCGAGCAGGCGAAAGAATATCTGCGCGGAGTGGCTCAAGCGCAAACAGAAGTTAATTTGAGAGTGTCCAATTCTAACGCTCCGGACTTTCCCGATCGAGGTTTTTTACCGAGTAAAGGCATTAACGGCAAAAAACTTAAAGTAATTATTGCTGACGATGCGAACGATGAAGAGGAGGCCAAACAAAGAGCCATTTCGGTGGTCGATCGACCGGATATTTTAGCAGTTATCGGTCACGCTAGTAGCGAGATGACGATGCACGCTGTAGATATTTACAACAACAATAATCTCGTTTTGATGTCTCCGGGTGCAGCCACGGGAGAGCTGACACATGAACCTAGGAAATTTTTCTTTCGCACTCAATATACGAGCAGTTTAATCGCTAAAGATTTAGCGAAGTACCTCCGAGAACAAAATCAAACACAAGTAGCAATTTTATACAATCCGCGAAGCCCATTCGGCGCATCTTTTGTGAAAGGTTATAAAAACTATTTTCGACGCCTAGGGGGAACAATAGTCAGAATTCAAGATTTCGATTTATTTAAAAAAGACTTCAACACCGCAAGAGCGATCGAGGAAATCCAGAGAAAGGGAGAAACTGCGATCGTGCTAGTTCCAGATCCCCATCATAGCAGAACGCTAGACAGCGCATTTGAGATAATAAAACTTAACGGATCTCGCAATTGGATTGTCGGCGCATGGATGCTGATGTGTCCGCAAATGTTAGAACTGGCATCGGGGCAACCGCAAAAGTTGTTTAAAAAACTCATCTTTTCTGTTGGCTGGCATCCCTTAAACAGTCCCAACCCAGAATTTCCCCAACAAGCTCGATCGCTGTGGGGAGAAGAGGGAAATACTCGTATAGCTTCAGGTTACGATGCAGCGCGCGCACTCATAAAAGCATTGGAAATGCAGGAGGAACCCAGTCGTGAAGGAATGCAAAGAACGCTTTCATCTCCTGATTTTAGCGCTTGGGGAGCCACAGGAACCATTCAGTTTAACTCGCCGACAAATGGCGATCGCAAAAATCCTCCCAGCGATTTAGTACATATTGTAGAGTGTCCAAAAGAGCCGTTCGGCCTCGCTTTTGTTCCCGTCAAGTATCCGACAGCGGCAGAGGCAGGTTTAAATTGCGATTGAACTCGTTGATTCAATTTTCTTGCGTTAGCCGCCCTCTGGGAAGTACATGAACCGTCGCTATACGGTGGCATTACATACTGGTGAGTAAGCTATATAAACCCGTCCCCGCCCGATGGTAAAATCAACATCAACGAGTGCAGCGAATCGAGAGATTGTAAAAAACTTATGTGTCTGAATCCAGGGGATATTCTGCGCGATCGCTACGGAATTATCGCTAAATTAGGTGAGGGAGGGTTTGCTAAAACCTATACGGCTAACGACGCTTTGGGCAGCCCCGAAAATCCCCTGTGCGTCGTCAAGGAAATTCCTCCTCCTGAATCTAACGATGAGCGGCTGTTGGAGGAAGCACAGCACCAATTTGAAAAAGAAGCTAAAACCCTGAAGTATCTCGATAAGTGTCCGCAGATTCCCAAGTTAATCGATCGCTTTCAAGAACAGGGAAAATTTTACTTAATTCAAGAATACATCGAAGGAAATCCGCTCAACAAAGAACTCGCATCTCTCAGGCAGTTTCAGGAGTCAGAAGTTATTGATTTATTGCAAGATATTTTGTCAGTTTTAGATTGCGTCCACTCTCAAGGTATTATTCACCGCGATCTGAAACCGTCAAACTTAATCCGGCGCCACCTTGACGGCAAAATTGTGTTAATTGACTTTGGGGCAGTAAAAGCGATCGGCACTTTGGCGATCGAGAACGGTCAAATAACTCAAACTCGCGTCATCGGTACAGACGGTTATATGCCAGCCGAACAGTGGAAAAATCAACCAAGATTTAACAGCGATATCTATGCTGCGGGAATCATCGGCATTCAAGCGATCGCAGGGTTAGATATTGAAGACTTTTTTCATGATAAAAAAACTGGGGAACTCGTCTGGCACTACTCAACTGACGATCGCCCGATGGTACAAATTAGCGACAAGCTGAAAAAAGTTTTAAATAAGATGGTGCGCTACCACTTTAACGATCGCTACCAATCTGTTGCTGAAGTGTTGCAGGATTTGATCTCGCTAACAGCGTTGCACTCACCTGCCCCCCCTTCACAACAACCTCTGCTGCCTAAGCCTAAACACCAATGGCAAGATACATTGAGAGTCTGCTTGCCGATCGCGATCGCAGGATGCCTCGGGCTAGCAGCATTTTTAATACACAAAATTTTTACACCTCAAACTTGTCCTTTAATCCAGGGAGATGCTGTGAGTTGTGGCGAGGAAATCCTGATAAAAACATCGAGTCCTCGCTTAAAACAACGGGGAATTAATGAGTTTTTTACGACCAACTATCAATCAGCATTTAATTTATTTAAACAATCGTGGAACGAAGAAGAACGCAAAGATCCAGAAACTTTAATTTACCTAAATAATGCCCTTTTGAAGGCAAAAAAAGCTGATTATTACACCATTGCAGTTGCCGTTCCCATCAGCAACACCGAAGGAGGTACTGTCAATTCTGATTTGGCTAAAGAAATGCTGCGCGGCATTGCCCACGCCCAAACAGAAGTCAATCTAGGACTTTTTAATTCCGAGCGCAATAACGACTTTCCAGGTCAAGATTTTTTACCAGGTAAAGACATTAATGGCAAGGGTATTAGAGTCATTATCGCTGACGATGCCAATCTGAAAGCAGAGGCACAAGCTAGGGCCTCTTCACTCGTGAAGCAAACCGAGATTTTGGGTGTCGTCGGTCACTATACTAGCAAGATGACTGTGCATACAGTCGATATTTATGACAAAAATCACTTGGTCTTAATTTCGCCTGGGAGTACAACTGAACAATTAACAGAAAAACCTCGGAAGTTTTTCTTTCGCACTGTGCCTAGAAATCAAATTACTGCTGAAGCTTTCAAAAAGTATCTGAGTGAAAACGCAGGTCAGAAAAAAGCGGTGGGTTTCTACTGTCCTGAGATTCAAGCTACTTCTTCATTGTGGGAAGAATTCAGAAAACAGTTTAGACAAGCAGGAGGAAATATTTTCAGCATCACTGAATTCGATTTGTGTAAGAAAAATTTCAATGTTGAACTAGCATTACAAGAAGTCGAACGCAGTGAGAAAACCGCGATCGTCTTAACTACGAGTCATGTCCCGGATGCAGTAAAAAATGCGATGGCACTTATTAAAGCCAATGGCGATCGCAATTGGGTAGTGGGAACCGGGGGAATCTATAGCCAGAAAACCTTAGAAACCGCTTCCCAGTTACAGTCTTTTGAGAAACTGGTGACATCATCCTCTTGGCATCCCTTAGCTGCTCCCAACCGCACATTTGCCGATAATGCTCGAAAGCTTTGGGGAGGAAATGTCAACCACCGCACAGCTTTAACCTACGATGCAACTCGGACGCTAATTAAAGCAATAGAAAACCAACCGCAACCCAGTCGCGAAGGGATGCAGAAAACTATTGCGAGTCCGAATTTTAGCGCCACAGGAGCAACCGGAACTATTGAGTTTGATGCGAATGGCGATCGCCAAAATTTTCAACCGGAGTTAGTGCATATTGTCAAATGTCGAAAAGAACAGTTTGGTGTAGCTTTTGTTCCCGTCAAATATCGGACGGCAAAAGCGGCAGGTTTAAAGTGCGATTGAACTCGTTTATGATTGTTTCTGTGCGTTATTCCTGACTTATTTGCCCAATTCTTGAGAACGCAAACAAGCTGCTTTCACTGCTTCGATTAGTGCAGAACGAAAGCCGTTACTCTCTAATTTAGCAATTCCCGCAATAGTTGTGCCGCCGGGACTCGTAACTCGATCTTTCAATTCTGCTGGGTGCATTCCCGTTTCTTGCAATAGCTTTGCCGTACCGAATACTGTTTGCAAAGCTAATTGAGAGGCGATCGCCCGTGGCAGCCCAGCACAAACTCCGCCATCTGTCAATGCTTCAATTAAAACTGCTACATAACCAGGCCCGGAACCGGAAAGCCCTGTCACCGCATCCAGCATACTCTCAGGTACTTCTACCACTTCTCCTACGGCCTGAAAGATGCGCTTTACCAATTCTAAATCAGCCGGTTGAACAAGTTTTCCCGGGGCGATCGCGCTCATTCCCGCTCCTACCGTGGCTGGAGTATTCGGCATCACCCGCAGCACTCCCCGGCCGGGAAAAGCTGGTTCGAGCTTGCTGAGTGGCACTCCTGCCAAAATCGACACTACCAGCGCTTCTGGGTGGGAATTAGCCGTTTCTCCATTATTTCCCTGTTTGCGATCGGCCGCCACCGCTAACTCCAAAGCTACCGTATCAAAAACTTGCGGTTTAATCGCCAAAAACAGCACTTCTGTAGCGGCAGCAACTTCTAGATTGCTGGCTGTTGTTCCAATCCCGTAGGTTTCCGTCAAAAATTGGCGACGTTGAAGTTGTGGGTCGCTCACCAATATTTCAGAAGGCAAATAAACTTTTTGTGCAATTAAGCGGGATAAGAGAGCCTCTCCCATTACCCCGCCGCCGATCGTACCAAATTTTATGTTAGTCATTAGTCAGTTGTCACTTGTCACTTTTGAGTTGTCACTTTTGAGTTGTCAGTTGTCAGTTGTCATTGGTTACTTAGTTGTTAGCTAATGTTATTAATCCGCAGTGTTTATTCCACAGTTATTAGTTGTTAACTATTGACTACTGACTACTAACTACTGACTACTGACTACTGACTACTCACCACTGTCAACTGACTACTAACTACTGACTACTGAGCGATTGGAGCTTGTTCTGCCGGCCAGACTGTTGGTGCAGGAGCAGCAGGACGAGGGCGTCCTTGAGCAGGAGGAACTTCATGAACCACACCAGACTGAGTTCTCACCTGCACGCAGCTAGGCGTAAACAAGAAAATACTTTCACCAATTCGCTCTTGATGACCGTCAAGGGCATAAGTACCGCCCGCCACAAAGTCCACAGCTCTTTGCGCTTGGTCTGGGTCCATCACCGTGAGGTTCAAAACCACAGACTTCCGTTCCTTAAGGGCTCGAATTGCTGCCGGCATCTCTTCAAAAGTGCGCGGCTCCATTACTACTACTTCCGAAATCCCGTTCATAGCTCCAGGCATTCCTATCACGTTATTCATTACTGACCCTACTCCGCCGGTTGGTGCAACGACATCCATACCTGTCGATCCTACTACTGACCGCTCCCGCATTCTACGATTTTGACGACGTTCTTCTTCTGCTGCTGCGACGGCAGCGGGGTTCGGTTCAGGCGCTTGGTAGAAGTTCTGATAGCGCTCCCCTTCCGTTTCGTCGTAAACGTCATCGTACTCAGGCTCATTGTTGATGCCTACAAAATCTCGCAGTTTAGAAAAAATATTCATGATTCACGCTCCTTCACGACTTGGCTGCCCCGACTATACTCGCGTTGCGCGTTAGTCGCGGGCGGCTGACTACTCTATATTTAACCTAAATTGTCTTTATTAGAAGATTTCAATTATTTATCCCCTCCTAGAGCCAAATAAGGTTTGTCCTAGCCGTACCATAGTAGCACCTGCTTGAATTGCCAAATGATAATCCCCCGACATCCCCATCGATAGCTGCTGCATTTGAATGCAGGGCAAATTTTGCTGCTGGATTTTCTGTGCAAGTTCGTGAGTGCTGTTAAATAATTCTAGGATTTGGGAGTCATCTAATCCCAGCGGAGGAATTGTCATCAAACCTTGAATTTTGATATGCTGACATTTGCTGAGTTGTGGAAGGTCGGCCAGCAGTTCTGGAACGCTCCAGCCGTATTTGTCCGGGTCGGGCAACATTTTGACTTGCAGGCAGACTTGGGGGGAGCAGGACATTTCCCCCGCCAAGCGCGAAAGTCGCTGAGCGAGTTTTAAATTGTCGAGAGAGTGAATCCACTGGAAATGCTCTAGGGCCTTGGCGGCTTTGTTGGCTTGCAAGTGGCCGATCAAGTGCCAGTTGATATCCGGTAAATCTTGCAGTTGGCTTTGTTTTTCGGCAGCCTCTTGAACCTTACTCTCGCCAAAATCCCGGATACCGGCGTCGTATGCTTCGCGGATAGCATCAGTCGGTACCTGTTTGGTAACGGCAATTAACCGCACTGAGTCCGGCAAGTGTTGGCGAATGCTGTTAATTCGAGAGGCTATAGTCATGGGTGCTCAACGCTCTTGACGGGAGGGAAGGAAAATTAAGACAGTTACCAATTACCAAATTACTGATTTTCGTTATTGAAATGTGCGCT
The DNA here is from genome assembly GCF_036701505.1 of Microcoleus sp. Pol11C2. Lineage (NCBI taxonomy): Bacteria > Bacillati > Cyanobacteriota > Cyanophyceae > Oscillatoriales > Microcoleaceae > Microcoleus > Microcoleus sp. Pol11C2. The sequence goes on along the minus strand of NZ_JAUBQX010000005.1, from coordinate 60,700 downwards.
GGTGAATGGTCTGCAATTGGTCGTACTCCTGATATTGACCGCTGCGACGCAGGGTTCGCAGGCGAATTTCGACCATGAGGCGAGCGTCGGAGCGACTGATTGGTTCAAATCTCAGCCCGCCTGGGCCGTTTGTCACTAAAAAAAACAGGCGCTGGGCGTATAGGGTGGTAAATAATTCTTGGCTGTCTTCAACCTGGGATACCCTGAAGAGGAGGCCAAAGTTTGGATGATTCAGGTAAGTTTCGGTAGTCATTCACGCTCACAATCGATCAATTTTAGATTAAAGATTTAGATTTTAGATTTTAGTTTCACTCGATCGCCCGACGGCGTTGTTTGACGGGGGGCTACAAAGGGCGATCGCCGTAGCCGTGCAATAGTCTCCGTCGTGGCTGAGGCTCAATTGCCACTGGCAATTTCCCCAAACAGAGGCTTGTGCTGCTGCGGTTCCGTGCAGTTGCACGTTAGGAGCACCGTTTTCGGAGCGCCGAATCTCCACATCTGCATACCGTATTCCCCGCCATCCCGTGCCTAGAGCTTTGACAACGGCTTCTTTTGCTGCCCAGCGCCCCGCTAGCTGGTTGCAGGAAACTCGATTCATTTTACCTTTAATACTGCTTTGTTGAGAATTTAGTTGCCCGCAATCCCTTTGTTCGGCGGGCGTGTAAACTTTTTCGAGGAAGCGATCGCCAAACCGGTCTAATGCGGCTTGAATGCGCGGAACATATACGATATCTGTCCCAAGATAGATGTTCAAGGTCTTGGTTCTCTAAATATTTATCTCCATTACTTTAGCAGGACTGAGGCGTGGGAGCATCTCATACGATTTTAGATTTTAGATTTTAGATTTTAGATTTTAGATTTTAGATTTGGGGATGACTGACTGGATATGGGTTTGGAGTCCACCTACAGTTGCATTTTTGTTGGAAACTGGTATCAGTTTTGCTTGGATAGGTGGCCGATACCCGTCAAGCATAAATGGTTTGATTTCGGTACTATGCAACTGTCAACTGTCAACCCTTCTCCTTTGCGAGCGGGCAAGCTGTCAACTGTCAACTGTCAACTGTCAACTGTCCCAACCCCAAACGAAGCGGGCGCTCCAGAGGACGATCAAGCATCCGAGGGCGATCCAATCTCGGATTTTCAATTGCAATTGGTGCCATTCTACACGGTGTCGATCGGGACTGGTGAAGCCGCGAACTTTCATGGCGCTGGCAATTTGTTCAGCTCGCAGGAGCAAGTTTTCTAACAGCCGCTCCGCTATCATCAACCACACTTGAGCTGCGCTGCGAAATCCGAGTTTTTTCCAGTTTATCGCTCGGGTTCTGACCGATCGTACTAAATTTTGTATTTCTTCCAATACTAGGGGAATGAACCGCAAAGATAAAGTTAATGTTAAGGCTATTTCGGTAACAGGCCAGTTCAAGCGGCGCAGAGGCTGCATTAAGTTTTCAATCGCGGCGGTAATTTCTTCGCTGGCTGTGGTGAGAAGGTAGAGGTTGGTGCTGTAAATTACTGTGAAAAATAGGGTGCTGACGTTGATAGCTAAATCTAGGGATTTGCGGGTGATTTTAATCGGGCCTTGTTTGAATACAACGTAACGGTAGTTTGTGGGTTGGGGGAGTTGATTTGGGCTTTGGGCTTTGGGATTATTGGGGATTGGGGAGTTTGAGCCTAAGTTAAAAGATTGGTACCAGGGTTTGGGCTTTTGAGGGGCTGGAAGGGTGGCCTGCTGTTGGGAAAAGGTTAATTCGTCGGCGGGGATGCGGGGCTGGTGTTCTGCGGGGAGTCCGTCGGGGGCGATCGCGCTGAGGCAAAATACTAATAGGCAGAATAGCAGCAGCATTCCCATTTGCTGTTTCCACACGCGCAAGGGAATTGCTGCTGTTAGTGTCAGTAAGATTAACATTCCTACTAGCATCAACCGCCAGATGGGATTGGCGAGTATTGGTGCAATCAGAAATGTCATCAACCAAGCTAATTTTACGCGGGAGTCTAGCCTGTGAAGCCAGGTTACTGGTTGTTCTAGGTAAAGTCCTATGGGGAGCGATCGAAGTAAGTCCATCTTAGGATTTTAGATTTTAGATTTTAGATTGTCGATTATTAATAATACTAATTTATTGAACCGCGAAGACGCGAAAAACGCCTAGAAAAAAGAGAAGGAAGAGAATAGAAAAAAACGCAATTTGCTTTGGTCGTTAAATTGCGTTTTTTATTGAATCTAAAATCGAAAATTACTTGACGCGCAGTGCTCTGTTTGTGGTGCTCATTTCTGTGGCACGAACTTTTTTGCCTCTCCAAAGTAGCCGCATTGGTGTACCGGTAAAGCCTAGATGTTTGCGGAATTGGCTTTCCATGTAGCGGCGGTAATTTTCGGTGAAGCGTTTGGGATCATTGACAAATAGGGCGATTGTCGGTGGCTGCGATCGCACTTGAGTACCGTAATAGATTTTGCCTTGTTTTCCTTGGCGGGTAACTGGGGCTGAGTGCCAGGTTGTGGCTTCTTCTATGACTTCGTTAATCACGGCGGTAGTGACGCGGCGCTTGTGTTCGTCGGATGCTTTGTCTACTAATTCAATGATTTTTTCAACTCGCTGCCCAGTCATGGCGCTAACAAAAATCATTTCGGCCCAGTCGAGGAAATAAAGTCGGGTTCTTACTTCTCTTTCGTACTCGTAGATGGTGTCGGAGTCTTTTTCTACAGCATCCCATTTGTTGACGACTATGATGCAGGCGCGACCTTCTTGGCTGATGCGATCGGCTAATTTTTGGTCTTGATCTGTAACGCCGTCAATTGCGTCAATTACTAACAGTATTACGTTTGCCCGGCGGATGGCTTTGAAAGCGCGGTTGATCCCGAAAAATTCTGCGCCGTATTCGACGTTTTTCTTTTTGCGAATTCCGGCTGTGTCGATCAGGCGGTAGGTTTTATCGTTGCGTTCTACTAAGGTGTCGATCGCGTCGCGGGTTGTGCCGGAAATCGGGCTGACTATGGCGCGGTTTTCTCCGAGAAATGCGTTTAACAAACTCGATTTGCCGACGTTGGGACGACCGATAATTGCTACTTTAATTTCCTCAACTTCTGGTAATACTTCCGTGGGAAGGTAAGTAATTAATTTGTCTAGCAATTCGCCGGTGCCGTTGCCGTGAATGCCGGAAATTGGGTAAGGTTCTCCCAGTCCCAATTGCCAAAAGTCGGCTGCTTGGGTGAGTCCTGTATTTTCCGATTCGCATTTGTTGACGGCGAGAATGACTGGGACTTTTTGCAGTCTCAGCCAAGATGCGATCGATTCGTCGCCGCCGGTGAGCCCCGTTTGTCCGTCTACTACGAAAATAGCTGCGCTGGCTTCTGCGAGGGCTGCCATTGCTTGTTCGCGAATTAAAGGCAGAAATTCTGTCTCGTCGTCGAATACTAGCCCGCCGGTGTCTACGACTTGATATTCTCGATCGCCCCAGTATGCTGGTCTGTAAGTGCGATCGCGCGTGATTCCTGCTTCGTCGTGGACGATCGCGTCTTGGGTGTTGGCTAAACGGTTGACGATCGTCGATTTGCCTACATTGGGGCGTCCAATAATAGCAACTATAGGTAGAGACATAAAAGTAGCAGCAATGAGGCTGCGCCGTAATTTTGAGGTTTAGCCTTTTATTGTAAGCGAAACTGGCCCAGATTGTATGCGATCGGGCTGCATCGTGTATTATGCGCCCTCCGGGGCTGTGCTGCCCGCGCCGCGAACTCATTGCGGCCTCTGGAAACGACATAAAGTACGATCGGACTGTTAATTTGGATTATCAGAGCCTGGTAAGGATAAATGCTTGCTGCACATTCTCTAAAAATTGCTAAATGGAACGACTTATTTCTGTATTCGGGTTAACTGTTTTTGTCGGTTTGTCCTACGCCTTTTCAGTCGATCGGCGCGCTGTCAAGTGGCCGCCCGTATTGTGGGGAATTGCTTTACAGCTAATTTTTGCTATTTTGATTCTCAAAACAGCTCCTGGTTTGGCTGTCTTTAAATTTTTGGCAGATTTGGTGACGCAGTTTCTCAATTTTTCTGATGTGGGGGCAAAGTTTATCTTTGGAGACAATTTTGCCGAACACTTTATCGCTTTTAAAGTGCTGCCTACTATCATTTTTTTTTCTTCGTTTATCACCATACTTTATCACTACGGCATTTTGCAGCGAGTTGTCCAAGCAGTGGCATGGTTGATGATTAAAACCATGAAAACTTCTGGCACAGAAACGCTTTCTTGTGCTGCGAATATCTTTATCGGGCAAACGGAAGCTCCTTTGTTAATTAAACCTTATTTGGCGGCAATGACGCTCTCGGAACTCCATGCTGTCATGACGGGAGGATTTGCCACAATTGCCGGCGGAGTCATGGCAGCTTATATTTCTTTTGGAGTACCGGCTCAACATTTAATTGCGGCGTCGGTGATGTCTGCACCAGCAGCTTTGGCTATTTCTAAATTGCTGTACCCAGAAACTGAAAAGTCGCTGACTGCTGGGGAGGTGGAGGTGAAGGTGGAACAGGTTTATGCTAATGCGGTGGATGCGGCGGCTTCGGGTGCTAGCGACGGGTTGAAGTTGGCGGCGAATGTGGCCGCTATGCTGATTGCTTTTTTGGGTTTGTTGGCTTTTTTTAATGCGCTTTTGGGGTGGTTTGGAGGGCTAATTAGTTTGCCTCAGTTGTCGCTAGAATTAATTTTTGCTTATTTGATGGCTCCGGTTGCTTGGCTGATGGGGGTGCCTTGGGCTGATTGTGCAGCGGTGGGGATTGTTTTGGGAAAAAAAACTATTTTGAATGAGTTTATTGCTTATTTAGATTTGATGGAATTGGTGAAACAACAGGCGATTTCTGAACGATCGCAAATTATCTCGACTTATGCTTTGTGCGGGTTTTCTAACATTGGTTCGATCGGGATTCAGATTGGGGGAATTGGCGCGATGGCTCCGCAGCGGCAAGGCGATTTGGCGAGGTTGGGCGTGAGGGCGATGATTGCTGGCTCTGTGGCTTGTTTTATGACTGCTTGTATCGCGGGGATGCTGATGTAAATTACCCAGCACTGACCTGAGTACAGGTACAGTGTGGGCTTTCAATAGCCCTGAAATGATTTTGCAAATTGCAAAACAATCTCGAACCTTCGGGCTTATTTACGAAAGCCTCAATAGCAGCAATATTCTTACTGCCGTTTAAATCGGCATCACCTTTCCATCCACAATGACCACAAGCAAACTTTTTACCGTTTCTATAAGATTCACCCTGTATAGGGTGAATCTTATTGCATTTGTGGCACATTTGGCTAGTGTATCTAGGCTCAAAAAACAAAATCTTTACGCTATGCTTTATAGCTTTGTAGATTAGGAATTGGCGCAACTGAAAGAAGGCCCAGCTATTGCTAAGTCTCCGCTCTTTTTTCGAGCGTGGCTGCTGATTTGTGAGCTCCCTAATTCCAGTCAAATCTTCTAAAGCGACAAGTTGATTTTTGTTTTGAGCCTTCGTTACGATACGGTGACTGATAGTGTGATTTACCAATGTCTGAAAGCGCTTTTCCTTGCCCGACAACCGTTTCAACAATTCTCGACATCTACGCCGAGTGCTGCGTGTGCCTTTCGTGGCTTTTCGCTGGATATTTGCTCTCAGCTTGGCATAATGATTTCTAACTTTGGTAATTTGTTTACCACTAAATGTATCTCCATCAGAAGTAACTGCAATGTCAGTCCTACCCAAATCACAGCCCAAAACTTGATTGCTTGGTGGAGGCTCGGCTGGCTGAGATTCAAGCTGAATATTAAGATAGTAACTACCATAAGAGCGTTTGCACAAAGTAGCAGTCTTGGGGTTTTGACCTTTCAGCAATCCCAGTTGATAGTTTCCGATAGCCAGTACAAACCTTTCCCTACCACCAATAGTAGTCAAACTTACTGTCCAATCTTTTTCCCGAAAAGAAAAGATACGGGTATCGTAAGTGACGCTAGTAGGAGCAAATTTGCTGACTGGCTTCCCATCTTTTTTAGCTGTTTTTCTGTTGCCAGAAACCCGTCTAATAGCATGGATTGCCAACTGCGCCGAAAGTCCAAACATATCTCTGACATTGTGATATACCAAGGATTGCATCGCCAATTCATTTGTCAGCGTTGGTGACACAGTTTTATTCACATATTCACAAGCATTAGCATACGCCTGAAGGGTTGCATCAATTTTGATGAACTGCTCAGGCGTTACTTGGAGCTTGCAAGATACTGTCAGGACTTGTTTCATGACGTGATTGTATCAGGTATTGAAGAAATTCTGTTGCGTTTAGAGATAATTTGTTCAGCGGGTACGCCTCACGCGCATTCCTCCCGTCACTCAACGGAGTACCGTTAGACTGCGGGACTCCTGCTGTTTTAGTTGAAAGTTTTGAGTTTTTTAGTTAAGCTGTGCGGTGCTTATGGCCCACCTTACATTAACTCCAGTAAATGTTATTAAATAAAAGTTAAAAAAACCACAAAGTTATTTTATGGGTGGTATTGCTTTGATGATTGGCGAGGCAAGACATGGAATTTTAGCGATCGGCTATTATTGAAAATAAGCAGGAGTTTAGTTTTTGACCAAAGCTTAAAACAGCAGCTTAAAAATGGAAACTAAATTTCCCTCAAAGCTCAACACATTAGGTGGTAATATGGCTGTTCTGCAACTAGAAGACGGTAGAACATATACGGATATCCGGGCGATCGCCAGTCAACTGGCAGTTTTAAATATTGAGATCGATTCCCTGCCCACAAACGAAAATCCGGCGTTTCAAGAACTGCTCGTTCAAGACATTCTCAATGTTACAGAAAAACAGCAGATTCTCGCAGCCTTTAATAGCGAGTTTGAACAGTTTAAGCGCGCCAGCGGATATCGGTGGTGCGACTTAAAAGTGCTGCATCCAGGTTCGCAGCAGATTTACGCGCTGATGACTCAAAGCCATCGCACTCACACCCACACAGATGCAGAAGTTCTTCACATTTTAGCTGGGGAATGCGTTTTTGGGTTTGTGTATTCTAACGGCTCTCAGGTACAATTAATGCTGCAAGCTGAAGAATACATTAAAGTGCCTGCCAATACCGAACATTGGTTTTATCTCACTCCGTCGCTGTACTTGAAAGCCTTGCAGTATTACACCACTGCTCAAGGCTGGGTTCCTCACTATACTAACAGGAAACTAAAAATTAAAAATTAAGAGTCAGAAGGAGAGGGGAAATTTGTAGAGGAGGAAGAAGAAGATGAAACAGAATTGGGTGACTTACTATCAAGCGGTGGAAGGTCGCCCGCCGCATGAAACTTTGCTGAAAGCCTTGTCAATTTTTGACAGGGAACCGTTGCTCGATCGTCCTCGATTCGCTGTAGATTTAGGCTGTGGCGATGGACGAGATACGGTGGAACTCCTGCGTCGAGGCTGGCGGGTTTTAGCGATTGACAGGGAACAAAATGCCTTCGATCGCCTGCTGGATCGTCCGATTCAACGCGATCTCCTGCAAACTCAATTGATGCGTTTTGAAACCTTAACTTTGCCTCAATCGATCGATCTAATCAATGCCAGTTTTTGCCTTCCTTTTTGTCAGCCCGCCGATTTCCCCCATCTTTGGGAAACGATCGTGACATCGCTACATCCAGGAGGATATTTCTGCGGTCAATTGTTTGGCGATCGCGACTCATGGGCTGTTTATCCCAATCGCACTCATCATACTCGCGAACAAATTCAAGTGCTGCTAAAGTCCTTTGAGATTGAGTGGTTTGACGAAGAAGAACATCCTGGAGTAACGGCGCTAGGCGAGGAAAAACACTGGCATATTTTTCACATTGTTGCTCGTAAGAGAGATTAATATATATAGTGCCGACTGAGAAGTCGGCACTCTCTTGAAGTCGGAGTTCTGGAAAAGTTGCAGCTCGTTTTTACTGAATTTTTCGGAATTTACCGTTAAATTAGCTTCCTAATGGCTAAGGAATGAAAAATAAATAAGGTGACTAATAGAGCAATAGTTTACCTTGGATCAAGGCTTCTGGGGTTTAATTGTGCAAGTTATTGATTTTTCATTCCTTAGTCTCCAACCTTTCTGATTTTTTAAATGCTTTTTCATTCAGCGGGTGTGGCAATTTCAATTTCTTCGCATCGCTGCAAAAGCGCTTCTATTTCCTGAGCTAAAAAAATTACTTCCGGCCAAGAAGAACCGTTAATTAAATCTTGAGCGTGAGCTAATTTGTTTCTCAATGCTTCTGCTGACTTTAAAAAACGCTCCCCGTAGCGTTTGGATTTAAGCCCCAGCCGATCGACTATTTCAGCAGAAGTGAGGATTAAATCTCGCTTGTCGCAGAATTGCAGGTAATCGATTAAGTCAATTGCTTCATTTCGCGATCGCCCCAATTCCCAAAGGTGTTTTGCGGCTAAAATGCGATCGCCCTTAAGCAATTTTTGCCAAGAATCTTGGGGAAAGTAAATCCGCACGATTCGCAATAAATTCATTTCGAGAAGCGTCACCAATCCAAACAGCAGCATCCGCACTGGTGCTTTTTGCAAATCGCCGCAGGTAACAATCCCGTTGATCCTGTTGCTTTCCAATACAAATAATCTCGGTTTTTCTCGAAGCAGCGGCAGCAATTCCATCAAAGGAGTCGAAGCGGCGATTAATTGTGAGGGGTGAAAAATTTGCTGGTAGTCACTGCACTTGCCTTTACCTAAGTGGGATCGTTCTACATAGCCGCAAACCGTGCCCTTTTCTTCAATACCGAGCACGTCAAAATCGCGGGCCTCCATCCACGATCGCAATTGGGCGGCATCTTCGCAAGCTGGGACAGATTTCAACGGTTCCGCGAGGTATTTAACTGTAATGCTGTCTTTGAATAAATCCCGCAAGTCGGCGGAACTTGATTTTAAATGTTTCATCTCATGTCCGGTAATTTCATGGATCGTTGCGCGACAAGAGGACAATTAATATTGTAACTGCAACTAGAGACGCGGCACTACCGTGGGAGAATCTCAGTTTTGTAAAAAGCGTTTTTTAGGAGTGCCAACGTCCCCCTTGCACTCCTGTAAAATCAAAACTGAGATACTTCCTTACCGTGTCTCTAAAGATTTCATGATTACTTACTGGCTAATTCCGGGCAATAATGATTGGCGGCAAGGGTGGTAATAATATCGGCATCCGCCAGAAAACTTTCTTTGAGACTTGGATTTTCGATACTGACAGCTTGCCCGATCGCTCTTAATTTAACTTCCGGCAGAGAAACTCCGGATTTTGCTTCCGCACACATTCTTTTAGCGGCCGCAATTTTTTGACCAGGTGCCCTTTGGATTGCTTGCAATAAATTATCCGTTGCTTCGGGAGAGTAGCTTTTTGCTAAGCGTTTGTAGTCTTCGAGAAATTTCCCATCGTTTCCTGTCAGCTTAATGTCGGATTCTTGAAGCGAACACAACAAATTTAAGTTAATTACTTCTCCCAATGAATTAACAAGAAAACATCCTTCGCGTTCTTGGGCGATCGCGCTTTGGTTGCTTGGTACAAATTGTATGATAACGGCGGACATAACAGCAGTTAAACGCGAGTAATTTAGCATGGAATTACGTGATATATTTGTAATTTTTAACCGCATAATGCGATCTTCTTGAGTTAGAACGTGTCGGGTAAATTAACCGACGAAATACTTGGAAAGGCGAGTTTCAACAACACTCAATAATTTCCCATAAAAGTCGGCATACATAAACCAGCCCCGACTAAGCTAAAATAAATCCTTGCAGGAAAATCAACCGACATAATATCAGACGAACATTTCGTTGTCTAGGGAAGTTTTCATTAACAGCAAACATCCCCCTTGTGTGAGGGGCGAATGTGTGGAACCGGGAACCGATCGAATGTAGTCGCCTTGATGGCAAACTTCCCCTTCTACAATTAAGTCTCCTTCTAATACAACCACTTCCTCCGAGGCAGCGTGTCGGTGCATGGGAAATGTTACTCCAGGGTCTAGTCGCATCAAGCAGGTAATTTCGCGCTTTGTTTTGTCAATGTAAAGCTTGCCGAACGAAACTCCCGGAACTCCATAAGATTTCCATTTGACATCGTGTGATCGCACGATTAAAGATGGAGTATTGTTCTCTGTTGGGGAGGTAACAATTGGCTTTATAGTGGCTGATTCTGTCGGGGTTAGCGGCAGTTCGGCTATGCGCTGGAACAGGCGGTTTTTGAGGTCGGGTGCGACGGGAACTGGGGGGACTGTGTAGGCGATCGCGGCAATTGCCGCTTCAAAAGCTGCTAATTCACTTGTCAGTTCTGCGGACTCTTTCAATTTCTCTGCAAATGCGCCGCGTTCTGACTCGTCGAGGGTATCGAGAGCTTGAAGGGCTGCAAGGATTTTATACTCCTCGTCTGGCATCATTTCCATCTGTTTTCCGCCATTAATTGTAATTCAGCCTAAGTTGATTTTAAATTTGAGATTGGTCTGCTGCCCTCGCACTCAAGATAGATGATGGGAAATGGTAGAATTTTAGATTGTTAAAAAACAAAATTTAAGTTTTTTAACAGTCTAAAAAAATTGTTCGCTCAAAGCTTGACGCAATTTGGAAATACCCAATCGAATTCTGGTTTTGATTGTACCTGTCGGGATACCAGTTTTAGCTGCGATCGCCGTGCAAGTCAGCCCTTGGTAGTAGGCCAGTTCGATCGCCTCTTGCTGTTCCCTTGGCAGTTTTTCTAATGCCGCTTTGACTTGTTCCCTGCGTTCTTTAAACATTGCATCTTCCATCGGTTCTGCAACGCTAGAGATTGGTATCTTCGCATCTTCCAAACAAGCTTCAGCAGCCCGGACTGTTCGCTGCATCGTTCGCAGGCGATCGAGGGAACGACTGCGGGTAAGCATGAACAACCAGGTATCTGCTCGACTGCGAGAAGGATCGTAAGTTGCTGCTTTTTGCCAAATTTGGGAAAAAACATCGAGTACCACTTCTTCAGCTTCTTCTACCGATCCCAGAATTTTGTAAGCGAGAGCGTAACTTGGGCGACCGTAGCGATCGTAAAGTTTAGCTAATGCCGTTTGGTCTTTCTGGGCAATCTGCACTAAAAGCAGCGATTCATCGCCTAACTTCTGGCCTGTCATTTCAGTGTACCCAAAATTTTTGTTTTGACGGCACAGATCCAAAATTAAAATTTCGGCGTATATCACTACAGAACATAATTGTAAGTTTGAAGTCTGGGGTACAACCTGGAGTGCCTTTTCAGGCTAATTTTGTCGTGCTTTGAATTGTAAAAATCCCAAGTTATCTTGAATTTTACCACCTGATTAGTAATTTTTTTGACACTTAACAATCCGCTTTATGCACAACGAAGAAATGCCCTGAGCCTGAACAGTCAAAACCGCGCCATTAACTCGTTCCTAAGCTCTGTCTGCTCGCTCCCAAGCAGAGCATGGAAACCCATAGAAGCGAGGCTCTGTCTCCAGTAGAGCGAGGGAGGCTCTGTCTCGGATCGGGCATTCCCAAGCATAGTCCGGGAACGAGTAAATCCTCAATAACACACTTTTTTACATAAATTAGTCGGGCAGCACAGATCCAAAATTGCCAAACCTTCGTATACCACCAATAGGACAAGGCTCAGCAACAGCGCAAAAGCGCGACAGGTTGACAGATTTCAACCTGTTGCTACAAAAGTAAAACTCGCGAATGCGGGTTATTTACCATTGATTTGTGGAAAAATCTCATTGAAATAAAGGTGCTAACTGTGAAGCTCACAAAAAAAATTCGCCGAACCATACTAGCTATTGAAGTAGCTCTAATTGCTCTATTAACTCCAGGGATAATTGTCGCTTCCGACCACGACGACGGCGAAGTAGATATTAAAGGTCGCGCTGTAAATTTAACTGACCTGTACGTATATCGCGAAAAAGACCAAAACTCCGGTGCTGCGGACGGGGATTTAGTATTTACCATGAATTCAAATCCCAGGTCTGTAGCCCGTTATCAATATTATTTCAGCACTACAGCCCTCTACCAATTTCACATCACGCAGGTAGGTGACGTGAATTCTACACCTACTGGACGTTCGGATATTATCTTGCGGTTTGCCTTCAGTCCGCCTAACAATCAAGGTATGCAAGCGGTAGCTGTAACTGTTGTTCGCGGTGGCTCGGAGACTGTTGCTAAGACTACAGTTAACGGCGGCCTAATTGCCACAACTCCGCTGAATTCTAATGCTGTTTTGAATACAGTACCTGTGGGCGGTTCTAACTTGACTGTATTTGCGGGTTTACGCGAAGACCCGTTTTTCTTTGATGTGGAACAATTTTTCCGAGTTCGCGCCGCAGCTTTGGGAACTGGGCCGCGCACTGCTTTTAAAGAACCGAATCAAGCAGTGGACTTTACTAAAGGTTACAACGTCAATACAATTGCTGTCCGCGTTCCCAAAGCTTTCTTGCAAGCAGGAACTGCGGCGAATACTTTTGATGTTTGGTCAACAGTTTCGATCCGGGATGGAGCTGGCGGTTTCAAACAATTCGAGCGTTTGGCGAGACCTGCAATTAATGAAGGTTTGATAGTTTCTCCCGCTTATCTGGAGGCATTTAATAATATTCCTCCGAGATTGGATTTGAGCGCTGCTGCTGCTCCGGTGCGGCAGGAGGCTGTTGGTACTCTCAATGCTGTGGATCTTTTGGACGGTCGGGATAATGTCGATCCAAATGCGATCGCCGGAGCTTTCTTACCCGATGTCATGCGGATCGATACCACAAAAACCAGCGGCTACGCTAGCGCTACAAATGCTCAAGGAAGCTTGATCGGAGGTCGTATGCTGATGGACGACGTTATTGATATCACTCTGGGAGCTTTGGTGGGTTCTCCGGTTGGCGATAACGTTTCATATAACGGAACTCCGGGCAATCCGGCTCAGGGACACAAACCTTTAGAACCGACTTTTCCTTATTTGGCTTTGCCTAATTAGTCATTAGTCATTAGTCATTAGTCAGTAATTATTGGCTAATGACATATTGAAAATACTTTTTTGAACCGCAGATGAACGCTGATTAACGCGGATGTATGAAAACTAAAATTAAACATGACATAAAATCGGATATTTTCTCGTGGTGGCTGCTGATAGTAGTTCCTTTAGTTGGGATGGTAGTAGTGAATTTACCTCCTAATTTGCGTTTAATTTCCCATAAATTTTCTAACAGAAGCCCCGAACATCTCGATACTAATTACCGCTATCATTTTTCGGAAAGTTTGAGAAATAATCCCAATCAAAAGGAAGCAATTCAGCAAGAGATTGCTTTTTACCAGCAGCGGTTGGCCGTTGATTCCCGCAGCGGTTTGAACCGGGCATCACTTGCGGGATCTTATTTGAAAATGGCTCGCGCAACAGGGGAGGGAGGTTGGTTTTTATTGGCAGAACAGGCGGCTCAAAGGTCGATCGCCGATTTGCCTTTTGACAACAAAGGTGCGCTGTTAGTTTTAGCTCGAATTGCCGAGGCCAGACACGATTTTGCTACTGCTTTGCGCTTTGCTAAACAGGTGGGTTCTGACAATGAAGATGCGATCGCCCTTTCAGTTACATCTCACTTAGCGATGGGTAAAGTGAGCGAGGCAAATGCAGCCGCAGAAGCCTTAGTTAACCGGATTCCCAACTTGGGTTCTCTCACTTTGAGAGCTTTAGTGAGAGAGTCTCAGGGCCGAGATGCTGAGGTTTTGCAGGATTACCGCCAAGCAATGGCGGCGGAGGAACCGGGAGAGGTTGCTGGTTCGGCGCGGGCCCGATCGCTCTTGGGTCGATTTTACGCGCGTCGCGGGCAGTTTGTGCAGGCGAAAGCGCTGTTTTTGGAAGCGCTGCGTTTGGTGCCGCGATACCCGCTGGCGCTGATTTATTTGGCGGATTTGGAGACGCGCCAGGGCAATTATCGCGAGGCGGAAGGCTATTACAGCAAGGTTTCTGCGTATTCTGGTGGGGTTGCGACTGTGTTCGATCGCATTGTCGATCGCGGTATGGCGAGGGTGAAGGATTTGCAGGGAGATGCGATCGAATCGCGGCTACTTCGCGACAAAGCAGAAGCGGGGCTGCGACAGGAACAGGTTTCGGGATCTGGCGGTTTTGGCCACCGCAGGGATTTGGCGAGTTTGCTGCTGGAAAAAGGTCGATCGCAGGATGTCGCGGAAGCGCTGGCGTTAATGCAGGAGGAGGTGAAAATTCGGCGGGATGCGGTGACGCTGGATACTTTAGCCTGGGCGCTTTCCGCCGCTGGGGAGTGGCAAAAAGCCGATCGAGTGATGGCGGAAATAGTGCGCTCGGGCATTCGCGATGCGGGTATGTTTTACCGGGCTGGTGCGATCGCCCGGACTTTAGGTAAGGATACCGAATCTCGCGCTTATTTTCAAAAGTCCAAGGAAATTGACCCGAGTTTTGACGATCGATCCCGCCAAGCATTGGGTTTGGGAAGTTATGAATTTTGAGATTAGCTAATACCTGCAACTCTCCCAGCCCACCAGGGCTTGAAACCCCTGGTTAAAACCTTAAGTCCTCTTGCATAAAACTAAAAGATTTCACTAAAAAGTAGAAAAATTTTTAGTCGGTTTGAACCGACTTTCGCTATTAGACAGGGGTTTCAACCCCTGGCGGACTGTGAGACTCAGGAAAATATCGCGCGCCTAAAAAATCACAAACAATAAAATAAAATACCGAAAAAATTGTATTTATGCAGTACAAAATGAACCGAGTTTCCCAATTATTTATCCTATTTTTTCTGACACTTTCATTGTTGCTAACAACCTCAACCAGGCCAGTTTACTCGCACTGGTCAGACTTATCCGTAGCAGAAATAGTAGTCAACGATTTGCAAACCGAAATAACATTAACTTTCCCAACGGGCTTAACAAACTTCGCCGACGACAATCGAGACAGCCAGTTACAACTTGCTGAAGTTCGCAGCCACCAAACACAGCTAGAAAAGTTTTTTAGTCAACAAATCCGCCTCACCAACAGTAGCAACATTCAAGGCTCCGTAGCAGTAAAACCGCTAGAAATAGCAGCTAAAAGCGCCAGTTTAATACAGCAGCCCAATACCCACAGCACCTTAATTTTAGACTACACCTGGCCCGCACCTTCTCAAGATAAAACCCCCGGTTTACCTGACTCGATTTCTATTCCCCAACCAGAGAAATTGCGGATTAATTACAATCTGTTTTTGCCCGAAGTTCCGACAGCTAGCTGCCAAGCTACGATTGTACACGCCGGTGCTGTAAAAAGCTTTGTGTTTACGCCACAAAACCGGGAATTTTTGTTAGCCGGAAATGAATCTATCTGGGATTCAGGTTGGAATTTGCTGCTAGCAGTAGCGGGAGCATTTGCTTGGGGATGCGTGCACGCGATGTCGCCCGGACACGGAAAAACCATAGTCGGCGCTTATTTAGTGGGTTCGCGGGCTACTCCGGTACACGCTTTATTTCTAGCAGCGACCACTACAATTACTCACACTGCCGGCGTGTTTGCTGTGGGCGGAATTACTTTGTTTGCTTCTAACTTGATCGACCCAGAAAAATTAGATCCTTGGCTGAGTTTAATCTCTGGTTTATTAGTAGCCGTAATCGGGTTTAACTTACTCTTATCAAAAATTAAGACTAGGTTGGTAGTGAGGACTGAAGTTCTCAAAAAAATCAAAACTAAAATTTTTAATAAAAACTGGTTTTTAAGGGGTAAAGTCCTTACTGCGGAATGTGAAGAACCCGTAAATCTTTTGAGTAGGGGAAGTTGGGAGAGAGAATTTAAACCTGTAAAACCAGATATATCTCACCACTACCACCATCACGGAGACGGCCGGATTCACTCGCATTTGCCTCCCGGTGCTGATGGTTCTGCTATTACTTGGAAAAGCTTATTGGCGTTGGGAATTTCCGGCGGTTTGTTGCCTTGTCCTTCCGCTTTGGTGATGCTGTTGAGCGCGTCGGCTTTGGGCAATGTTGGTTTGGGAATGACGCTAGTGGTAGCGTTTAGTTTGGGATTGGCTTTAGTGCTGAGTGCGATCGGATTAATCTTAGTTTATGCCAAACGGAATTTTGATAAATTGCCAAAACAGATAACAACAGTTAAATTTTTGCCTGCGATTAGTGCGATGTTTGTAATGTTTTTGGGGTTGGGAATTACCGGACAGGCGATGTTGAAAATAGTGGCTGCAAATCAGTGGGTAATTGGCAATGGATAAGCATAAAATTAGGACTCTCCCTCCTAGTTACAAACTTACGAATAAGTCAGAGTTTAGATACCCGATTTCTGGAAGAAGCCGGGTATCTGGGTATTCTGTTTTTTAGCCGTTGCTCACTTATCAGGCCGCACTATGTTTATTAATAATTTCGGCTAACTCCGGTACTCCCTTTTCTACGTAAGTCTTAGCTGAGGGGCGGAGTTTGGCATAGGCGCCTTTAACCATCGATCTTGTGCTTTTCTCGACCCTTTTGTCGCTTATCTGGAGCAATTCGTCTGCTACTTCACCTTTTCTTTGAGCAAAATATTCGACTGGGTTGCCATTGTTTACCGCTTCAGTCCACATCGGATCGAGTGCGATCGAGATTTCTGGCAGAAGTTGATCGACGACTTGGGCGCAATAGTCAGCCCGTATCCCCTTGACAGTAGAGTAGGCAGCTTTAAGAGCCATACCACCCAATCCGGGCGCTGCTGCAACTTGTTGGTCTATCAACTTCACACAGTCATCCACAAAAGTTTCTCTGTTGTTTTCATTCAAGAGAATATCGCTAAGTCCCATTTTCACTTTCCTTGATTTAATAGTCAATGTGCTTATTAGCTTTAAGCTCAATCTGACATCATATATCTATTTTGAGCCTTTACTCAAGGTTTCCCAAGTTTTTTAAGGTTTGAATGTCTCTATAAGACACCCTGATGTTGAGATTTGTTTAGTATTTTATGGGAATTAATGTTCTATCTGCTACTAATTATTTGCCTACGGTTTGTAGTAAGGGCTTTAGTCCTTATTAGGTGATATTAATGAGGACTAAAGCCCTGACTACAAACTGATGAGTTGTGAACAGTCACATAAAAAAGAGAACAGCTTGAAAAAAATATTATAAAGGCTCTGCCTAAGTCCGATCGCACTTGCACGTATCTTGCACGTATCATTAGGATTGGACGTTCGGATTCTGGTCGGCAGGTACTGCCACGATGGGAAGTTTCAGGGTTTGAGCCGGGCGATCGCTCGATCGCAATACCAAATTTTTCGGTAGCGGCGCGGAAGTGCTGAGTCCGGGAAATATGTGAAGCGATAAGGTTAAGCCGGCAGCTAATAATAGTTTTTCTAACATGGCACTGTCTCCAATACATACGCCCTAGGGCATAATTCCTCTTACACCTCCAACATATAAACATCCTCAGTGGCTTGGTGCGATCGCACGGGCATAGTTTAAGTGACATCTATCACCATTGAGAAGGGGGTGATGGGGATAGGGGGTGTGGGGATGGGGGGTGATGGGCAGTAGGGAAGTGGGGGAGAGTGGGAAATCTTTCATCGCACTTCTACCGCCAACATCCGTTGAGCGTGTTAAATTCCTTACATCGGTTCGTTGCCGAACTTCCCTACAAATCAAGAATTGTCCTAGAGAAAGAAGCCGTTGAGTCTCTCTCAAAGGTAGAATTAGCGCGTAGAAGTTATTTGACACAGCGGAGGTACCGACAAGATGCTTGCATACATTCTGGCGTTGGCGGTCGGTCTAGGCAGCTTCAGTATTTACATGGCGGCCTTCTTTTTTCCAGAAGTGCACCGCAAAAGTGATTTTACCTGGAGCGGGGTAGGGCTTTTTTATGCGTTAATTTTATGGGCTTGTGCGGGACGAATTACTGGTGCTCTCCTGCTTGGTCAAATGGCGGGCGTGGCGATGTTGGGCTGGTTTGCCTGGGAAACTCTGACTTTGCGCCGGCAGGTGACGCCCGTTGCTGAGCAAACGCCGATTCCTCAGTCGGCGAATTTGGCGGCAGCAGGCGTGCCGTTGGCTGGCTTGTTTGCCAAGAAAAAAGAACCCGCAGCAGCGAAAAAACCTAAGTTTGTTCGATCGCCCAAACCGAAAACTGATGTGGTTCCAGCACCCACTCTGGATAAGGGCGAGGTAAAGCTAGAGGAACAGCGGGCAATTCCCCCCATAGCTGAAAGTATTGCTGAAAGTTTGATCGCTCCGACGGCCGAAAGTGCGATCGCCCCTGACTTGAAAATTCCCGACTCGAAACCACCTGCAATTGCCGAAATACCAGTGTTTTCAGTCGAAACTCCTGCTGCTGAGACTTCACCAACTCCAGAAGAATTAGCCAGCAGCTTCACTCCTCTACCTCTACCTCTAGAAATTTCAGAAATAGCCGTTGCACCGAGTGTGGAGCCAGCAGAGGCTCAGCCAGAACCTCCACAGCAGCCAGAAGCCGATGATTTTGACGAGGAAACAGAATGGAGGACAGCCGTTAAAGAGTCGCAGGCGGCAGCGGCGGCGGCAGCGGCCCCAACTCCTCCAACTCCTCCAACTCCTAAACCAGCTAAAAAATCCGGCGGTTTCGCAAGTCTGTTCGACAATATCAAAAATAGTCTCGGCGGTATGTTGGGAAGAGGTGCGGGTAAAAACAAGTCTGATGCAACTCCGCAGACGCCAAAACCTTCAGTGACTCCAGAATCGCTCGCACCTGAATCTAAAATAACGGCAACTCCTGCACCGGGTATCGACCAAATTCTCGAATCCGAATTAGCCGAGGTGGCTGCGGAAGTGGCAGCCGAAAGTAGCAACACTGTTGTGGAAACAAGCCAAGGAGTGCCGTTTCCCAACGATGTTGAAGCAATGGCCTTTTTGATGGCCACAGAAACCGCGAGTTCTGACAAAATAGGGGAAACTCCGATCGAAGATCGATCGTCCGCTGAAATCCAGACACCGCTGGCTGCGGTTGGTGAACCGGAAGCAGCAGCAGGCGTACTAGAAGCAGAAGCCCCTGCTGTATCTCTGGAAACCCAGACACCGCTGGCTGCGGTTGGTGAACCGGAAACAGCAGCAGCAGGCGTACCGGAAGCAGAAGCCCCTGCAGCATCGATAGAAATGACTGTGGTGGAAATCGCAGCGCCTGTAGAGATAGAAGTACCGGGAGAACCTGGGTTGAGCGTGCAGGTGGAAACGGTTTCAGTATCAGTGATCTCGATCGAATCGACAGGTGAAGAACCATCTTCTGAGGGAGAACACCCGGAATTGATTCGCCCGAATCCCCCCCCTTCGGATCTAGTAGAAGCTGCTCAAGCGGCCGATGAATCCAAGTCTGAGAATGTATCCGGCGAAGATAAGCCGTCATCTTAAGCCAGAAAGCAAAAGGTAGAAACCAGAATTTTTTTGATTCTGCCTTCTGCCTTCTGCCTTCTTACTTTTTACTTCTTACTTTTTACTTCTTACTTCTTACTTCCTCCTTCTTCCCTCAACATTCATCCGTTAAATCCGTTAAATCCCGTACACTGCGCGTTGCCGAACTTTCTTCTCTTTTAATATTATGAAAGCAATTATGGTCGTGGGAACAACATCTCACGCAGGGAAATCTTTACTCGTGGCAGCTTTGTGTCGAATCTTTTCTCGGCGAGGCTGGCGGGTAACTCCGTTTAAAGGTCAGAATATGGCACTGAATTCCTATGTCACAGCGGCCGGCGGAGAGATTGGTTACGCTCAAGCAGTGCAAGCTTGGGCTGCGGGCGTCGCACCTTGGGTAGAAATGAATCCGATTTTGCTCAAGCCACAAGGAGACATGACTTCTCAATTAATTGTCAAGGGCCGGGCGATCGCAAATGTGCGAGCATCTCAATATTATGAACAGTATTTCGATATCGGCTGGCAAGCTATTCGGGAATCTTTAGAATTTCTCTGCCAAGAATTTGACATGATTGTGTGTGAGGGAGCCGGTAGCCCTGCTGAGATTAATCTCAAACACCGCGATTTAACAAATATGCGGGTAGCTAAATATTTAAAGGCTCGAACTTTGCTAGTAGTTGATATCGATCGCGGCGGTGCTTTTGCTCACATTATCGGTACTTTGGAATTGCTCGATCCCGACGAACGAGCTTTAATTAAAGGATTCATTATTAATAAGTTCCGAGGACAAAAATCGATCTTAGATCCGGGCCTGACTTGGCTAGAAGAAAGGACGGGAATTCCGGTAGTTGGGGTGATTCCTTGGATAGACGAAGTGTTTCCCTCAGAAGATTCTCTCGATTTGCTCGATCGGCGTTCTCCCAATTCTCAAACCGACATAAATATTTCCGTCATCCGCCTGCCCCGAATTTCCAATTTTACCGACTTTGACCCGTTAGAGTCGGAAACTAGCGTCAGCGTCAAATATGTCAGCCCAAAAGACCATTTAGGCCATCCAGACGCCGTGATTTTACCAGGCTCTAAAACTACAATTTCCGATTTGCAGGTGCTGCGCCAAACAGGTATGGCAAAAGCTATTCAAAATTATTTAGTAGCTGGCGGTACAGTCATGGGAGTTTGCGGCGGCTTTCAGATGCTGGGACAAAGTATCACCGATAAAGAAGGGGTTGAGGGAGAAAGGGGAGAATTTCCAGGATTGGGGTTGCTGCCTTTGAAAACGGCGATGGCACCGAACAAAATTGCCCGCCAACGAATCGTAACATCTAACTATCCTCAACCGGGTTTGCCAGTTTCCGGTTACGAAATTCATCAAGGAAAAACGCAAATCCTAGAGTCAGATTTGACTCAACCGCTATTTGACGATGCTAGTTTAGGCATTGTCAATACTTCTCAATCAATTTGGGGTACATACCTGCACGGCATCTTTGACAACGGAGCTTGGCGGCGAGCTTGGTTAAATCACTTGCGGCAGCAGCGGGGACTCCGCGCGTTGCCTACAGGTATTCCTAATTACCGAGAACACCGAGAAACTCTGTTAGACTCTCTAGCAGATACAGTGGAAAAGCATTTAGATATAAAGCATATTTTAGGTTAATTAGTTGACAGTTGATAGTTGACAGTTGACAGTTGACAGTTGATTATTGTTTGTTAGAGTTGAGGTTCAAATTCAATGACAAAAGTCTGTTTTTTACCAGATAACGTGACAGTTGAAGCTGAACCAGGAGAGCTTTTGCTAGATGTAGCTAAACGTGCAGGGGTTTCTATTCCTACCGGCTGTCTCATGGGTTCTTGTCACGCTTGCGAAGTAGAAATTGATGGTGGAGATACAATTTGTGCTTGTATTTCCGGGATCCCTTCCGGGAAAAAGCAAGTGACAATTAATCTGTATGTTGACCCGACTTGGTAATTTGTCACTTAGCAGTTGGCAGTTGGCAGTTGGCCGTCAACAGCCAACAGTCAACAGCTAACAATGCCATATTCCCAATTTCAAACCTTTAATTTTTTTGCCATTCTTGCTGTTTCTTGCGAGCAGATTGCAGCCATTTTTGGGATTCGGGATAAGCAGTTGTCCCAGGTTTCACCGATTCTAATTGATTGATAATTTGTTGCAACTGGCTGAGGGAGTAACCGGGAGTTTGAGAATTCACATCTTTTTGCAAGTTGGCAAACAAGCTTTTAGCTTCTTGCAAAGCTGTTGCAGAATCTTTTTCTGCTTCCAATCTAATCTGGGTAATTCCTAAATTTTTTTGATATTCAGCGAGTTTAGTTTGAGCGTCGAGATAGCCCGGGTTATCGACAGAAACCAATTTCAGTCTGTTAATTCCTTCTTGCCACAATTCTGCTATTTGCTCCCAGTGTGCGGCGGGATGTGGCGGTTTTTGGGAGGCGACGGCGGCGGAGAGAGCAAATTCTTTGGCAGCTTCAATTAAGTTGTCGGCCCGTACAGAACCGGTAGCGACGCCGCCCATTTCTTGAAAGTCTCTTTCTGCTGCTTTGAATGTTTTCTTAGCCGTTTCTCCTGCGAGGGTTTCGGCGGGAATTTGATTGAGTTGGTCGATCGCACTTTGCCAATTTACCGTCGCTTTTTGTCTATCTGTGGCAGTTTTGGCTTGCTGGTACTCCTGTTTCGCGGCTTTTAGCGTTTGTTCGACTTGATTTAACTGAGTAAAAGCATTTTTTTGCTGAAAAATCTGAGCCTCCATCCGCCCGACATTTTTGCGGGCGGCTTCAAATTCATCGAGTGTAAACCGCCAACTGCAGCCAAAAAAATTGCAGTAAGTTTGGGGATAGTAGCCGAGGAACCACACCGGCAAGGCGTCGAGGTGTTTTTGAGCCTCTTTTGCTTTTATTTCGCCCAAGTCAAAATCAGCGACAGCCGTAGCTTTATTCACCAGTTGATCGGATTGTTCCACAAGGGCGATCGCCTGCCGGTAATTGTGATCCATACTGATAAAACTCGGCAGCAACAATATCGGCATTGTTTTCGCCACGGGCCAGCGAATCATCGGAAAAGGTAGATTTAGCAGCCAAATTATCCCCGCAGCACTTCCCAACAAACTCCCAGCAAAAATAATTTGATCGAACAATCCGGGCGGGCGGTTGGCTTTGACGGCAGCTTTGAGAGCTTGTTCGCTGAAGTTGGGAAATTCGTCTTTGAAGGTATCGCGGATTTCTTCTCTTGAGGCGAAAGTGCCGTTTTGCAAGCGTAATTTCTCTAACCGCTTGATTACCATCCGTCGGTAGACATCACCGGTTAGATTATCAGCCGCCGCGCACTTGTGAACTTCGGCCCGCAAAATTTCAAAAGCTCGATCGGTAAGACGCGCCATAAAACTCACCTATTCACTTTTAATTATTTTACAGGTTCCCCGTCACAATAATTGTTAAAATATATAAAGTTTCTATTAAATAATGCGAATTAAGTTCATGCCCACTGCTTTAATCACTGGTGCTTCTGGCGGAATTGGTGCAGCCTTTGCCGCCGAATTAGCCAAACGCCAGCACAATCTAATCTTGGTAGCTCGTTCCGAAGACAAATTGCAACAGTTAGCTGCTAAACTGCAACAGGAATTCAATATTTTAGTCGAAATTATCGTTCAAGATTTAACCGCACCCGGAGCCGCAACTGCTCTATTTGACGCGGTTGTTAAAAAAGGTTGGACGGTTGATTTGTTGGTAAACAATGCGGGTTTTGGCGATTACGGTGTTTTTGCCGATCGCCCGCTTGCCAAACAATTAACAATGGTGCAACTAAATATTGTAGCATTAGTTGAACTCTCCCACTTATTTTTGCAGGGAATGCGGCAGCGAAAATCAGGAAGTATTATCAATGTTGCCTCCATCGCAGCTTTTCAACCGATGCCGTACTTGTCGATGTATGCAGCGACTAAAGCCTTTGTTCTGAGTTTCAGCGAGGCGCTGTGGGCGGAAAACAAAGATTTAGGAATTGGCGTTTTGTGCCTTTGTCCAGGGCCGACAGAATCGGACTTTTTTGCAATAGCGGAATTTCCGAAAGCTCTGGCATCCAGCAGCGGACAAAAACTCGTTCCAGCAGCGGAAGTAGTGCGAGATGCTCTCAAAGCTTTAGAGAAAAATGAGTCTAATGTTGTGACAGGGGGAATTCCCAATAAAATCATTGCCAATCTGCCTCGATTGATGCCGCGAGAACTTTTGGTGAAGTCGGTAGAAAAGGTGTTTCAGGCGAAAGCGTAATTACGAAGGAAGTTCGGCAAGGAAGTAGTCTACGGGATTGAACGGATTTAACCGAGGTGGGTTCTAGGAAAGTTCGGCCACAGATTGTTTACGAAATTTAACCCATTTAACCACTATCGGGAAAAAGGAACAGGGAAGAGAATTCCTAATTCCTAATTCCCCATTCCCCATTCCCCATTACTAATTCCGAGAATTACAAATACCGAGTTAACTGCACTCGATAGCGTTCCTTCTTAGTAACAGCAACTTCCCCAATTTCCAATCTTCCCTTGCCGGTAACAGCAATTAAATCTCCAGACTTGACATTATAACTAGCTTGAGTAACGTCTTTCCAGTTAACTCGCACGTCGCCGCTGTCAATTAAATCGGCCATTTTGCTGCGAGACATTGCGAATCCAGCCGAGGCGACAGCATCCAATCTCATGGATGCTTCAACGGTTGTCATTTCTTTCTTTTTGGGTTCTCTAATTTTGAGTTCGCTCAACTCAATGCGCCGCGTTTGCACAGGAACCGATCGCACTTGCTGCAAACTCATCTCCAAATACTCTACCATCTCCGGCATGACAATGGCTTGGGCGCCGCGTTCTCCCAAAACAATCACATCGCCAGTTTTCTCGCGGACAATTCCCGTACCCAACATCGCCCCCAAAAAGTCGCGGTGAGAAGCTGTATCGAACAAGAAATTGCCAGCAATTTCTACGGCAGCAACGTTAACGCTACCAGAGTCGATCGGGATATCCGATCGCGCGATCGCAATTCTTTGTCTTTCAGCTTGCGGGTAGCCGCCCCAAGCCACTAATTCCACGTCAGTTAAGCGCTTAAATACCGTCAGAGTGTCCGCCAATTCTGGAGGCGACAGAAAATCAGTCAGAGTAACTTCCCAAGTTTTAATTGCTTGTTCCGCTTGGTCGATCGCCCGCGCCACACAGTCGCGGTTTTCAATGCCTTTTAACAGTTCTTCTCTTGGTAACATCAGTCAATTTTAGATTCTAATTTGAAATTGCCAAAGCTTGCTGTAACTAAAAAGTCTACTTTTTTAACACTCGCACTAACTTAATTATAGTCTAAAATCATCAAATAACGATCTTATGATTTTAGTTGCTGGTAAAGCTGATATGATGAGCACGATTATTGTACCAAATGTATGAAGTCTTCGAGTTAAAGTTTTTGCAAGAGCTTGATCGAGTATGGCAGCAAAATTGTCCACCCAACTACTTATTCTTCTTCACCCGCAAATACAACTCTTCCATCGCCTCAATAAACGAACCATCCTTGTGCCAAAACTGGGGAAAATCTCCCTGTTTCTTCACCACGATCGCACTTACACCACTTTGCGCTGCCACCTCAATCGTCTGCGGTAATCGCTTCACACCATGCCAAAACTCTTTCAGGCTGACCGTTTGCGCCTCACTGGCGATCGCCTGCGTGTAATAGGAATCCACCGCCACAGGGGCCGCTGCATCCGCCGTTAACTCGGCAGAAAGCGCCATTCCCAAAGGCGTTTTTGCCAATTCGCGGTGCAGCACTTCCTTAGAAAGCCCCCGTAATTCAAAGAGTAAAAATGGATCTTTGTCCAATTCTGCCGCCACCAAATAATAAACTCCGGCAATATGTTTGCAGGGATTGCTATAGTCTGGGCAAGAGCAAGTAGTCTTAAAGTCCTCGTGGCTGCTGGGTAAAAGGTGCAATCCGAGGGGTGCAAAAGCCTTTTCAATATTGTCGGGCATTTCGTTGAGTAGCAGCCGAGAAATGAAGCTGGCTTTTGATGCCATTTGGGCGATCGCCATTTGCCACTTTTCCTGACTAATTGGCTCAAACTCAATTTGAGTTATGTACAGAGGCTCCTTATAAACCCCAAAATAAGGATTAACCGAGCCTCTCACCTGTGCCATCACTAACCCATCATTCATGCCAAAGCTTTTTACCTTGCCGTTTCGTGCATAGGAACGTCCCCGTCCGAGTCGTCCCGAATCGGTAAATCTTTCCAGCCCCTCGATAAATTTATTGCCCCACCAAGTCCGAGTAAATTGTGACATACTTTTTGGTTTATCCTAATCTAAAACTGCATTTTTATTGAGCCTAATTAATTTCTTAAATGCCTCATTATCCAACTCAGTC
The DNA here is from genome assembly GCF_036701505.1 of Microcoleus sp. Pol11C2. Classification (NCBI taxonomy): domain Bacteria; kingdom Bacillati; phylum Cyanobacteriota; class Cyanophyceae; order Oscillatoriales; family Microcoleaceae; genus Microcoleus; species Microcoleus sp. Pol11C2. The sequence goes on along the minus strand of NZ_JAUBQX010000005.1, from coordinate 34,999 downwards.
AACCACGACTCATCCGCACCAATAATTGACCCTGCCAATTTCTTTTTGTCCTCAATCATTTGGTCAATTTTTTCCTCCAACGTGCCAATTGCCACAAACTTATGCACAAACACATTTTTTTCCTGTCCGATCCGAAACGCCCGATCCGTTGCCTGATCTTCCACCGCCGGATTCCACCAGCGATCGAAATGGAACACGTGATTGGCTTTTGTCAGCGTAATTCCCACGCCGCCCGCCTTCAGTGACAGAATAAATACCGAAGGTTCAGACTCTGGATCTTGAAACTCTGAAATCATCCGTTCCCGTTTTTCGCGGCTGGTTCCCCCGTGGATGTAGTAAGTGTTGTAATGTAGCGTTTGTTTAATGTATTTTTCCAACGCGCTTCCCAGTTCTGTAAACTGCGTAAATACCAATAAACTTTCGCCTTCTGCTTTGACTTCCTCAATCATCTCGATCAGCCGTTCCAGCTTGTGCGATCGCTCTGGTGTAAACTCACTTTCATCTTGCAAAAACTGGCGCGGATGGTTACAAATTTGCTTCAGCTTCAGCAGTGTCGCCAAAATCATGCCCTTGCGCTTCATCCCTTCCGCCGCATCAATTTCTTGTTCTACCTCTTTCACAATCGCTTCATAAAGCGAAGCTTGCTCGCGGGTGAGATTGCAGTATAGTTTTTGCTCAACTTTGTCGGGGAGATCCTGAATAATCGACTTATCGGTTTTCAGGCGGCGCAGGATAAAAGGTTCTACTAATTTTTTCAGCGCTGCTGATTGGGTGCGACTCCCATGTTTTTGAATCGGTAACTCAAACAACTTCCGAAACTGCGCCTCTTTTCCCAAATATCCGGGATTGAGGAAATTAAAAATTGACCATAAATCCAACAAGCGATTTTCTACCGGTGTTCCAGTCAGCGCTAACCGATGGGTAGCAGGCAACTTTAAGATTGCCTTTGTTTGCGCCGCTTTCGGATTTTTAATATTCTGTGCTTCATCAATTACTAAGCGATGCCACGCTACGCTGCTCAACAGTTTCTCGTCTTTGCGCGCCAAGGTAAACGAAGTAATCAACATATCGCAACCTTGGACGGCGGCTTTGAATTCCTTGGCATCTTGCAAACGTTGAGGGCCGTGGTGAATCAGCGATCGCAATTCGGGAGCAAACTTTTCCATTTCCTTTTGCCAGTTACCAACTACGGAAGTGGGCGCAATTAGCAGCGTGGGTAGAACCGAAGGTGCGATCGCTTTTTCTGTCTTTTTTTCTGTCTTTTTTTCTGTCTCTTTTGTAGTAAATAAAACTTCCCGCTCTTGCAATAATCGAGCAATTACCTGCGCCGATTTACCCAAACCCATATCATCGGCAAGACAGCCATTTAATCCCAAACTTTCCAAATAACTCAACCAAGAAACGCCGCGCTTTTGGTAATCCCGTAACTTGCCCTGAAACTTTGCTGGATCTGCAATTAACTCTAACCGACTCTTATCGTTCAGCTTCTCCAACATATCCGATAAAGCCCGATCGCGCTCAACCTCCAACTGTTCGCTCGCTTCTCCTTCTGCCGTCAACTTCATAAAGTCAATCAAGCTTAAATCAGGGTTTTCTTGGCGATGTTTTTTCCAAAACTCCAACATCTCCTGCATCTTGTCTTTGTCCAGTTCCATCCATTGTCCTCGGAACTGCACCAGCGGTGTTTTGCTATTTACTAACGCCTGCCATTCTTGTTCGCTAACCCGTTCACCCCCGATCGCCAATTCATAGTGATATTCCACCAAGGAATCCGCCGAAAATAATCCCTTACCCTTGATTGCAGCGCTTTTGCTGCCATTTCCTTTGACTTGCAGGCGAATCTTTGCCCGTTGTCGTCCCTTCGGCGTCCACCAAGCCGGGACAATCACTTTGTATCCGGCATCTTCTAATACCCAAGCGGACTCGCTGAGGAAGGTGAAAGCATCATCTAAGCTGAGGGAAATGTTAGCAGGTTGGTCGGTTTCTAGCCCTTGCCAAAGTTGGGGATAAATGCGGGCAGCGTAGCCGAGATTTGTCAGCAAATGTTGCTCAAAGTTGTCTCCGAATTGTGTTTGCAACTGTTTTTGTTGAGTCGATCGCGATCGCCAATAATCCTGCAACGGCATCCGCAGAGATGGGTCTTTTTTAGCAGCCACCTGAAACTCTAAAACCCAAGGCTGTTCGGGGTTGTCGGGGGATTGTAGTTGAAAGCAGAGGGAGAATGAGTCAGCAGATTGATTGCGCGTAATGCGATCGCGCCAGGTTTGCCATTGCCGGTATTGTTCAAGGCTTACTCGCGCGATTTTTCGTGTTTGGTTGAGGCAGATTTGGAGTAAAGAATCCGCAATCTTATTTTCAAACGATGCTGGGATGGCGGTTTGAGTGACAATTTCCGCGATCGCACACTCGGAAAAATGCCGCAGCAACCGTTCGCGATCGTAGAATTTTGGTGTATCTTGTAGCTGGATCTTCCGAAAACCGGACACACAAACTAAAGGCATCCATTCAACATAGCGTTGTAAATCAGTTTCGTACTGTGTTGAAACAATTTCCCATCCCGGATAAATCTCAAAGCTGGGTTCAATTTTGGCAAATGTTTTTGGAGTTTTTGCAGTTGTTTTGGTTTTTGTCTCGCCCGCTTTCTTACGCCCGCGCGTGGCTTTCTCAGCGGGTTCGGATGTTTCGATGGGTGCGATCGCGATCGGATCAGTTTCTCGATAGCGCAACGCCGGAATATAATGATCTTTCAGAACAATTTGCTTAAAAAATTGGGTGTAGTGATACCAAAATAGCAAGTCTGAACCAAACTGAACTTCTGCTAAATCGTAGAGGGCCAAAAAATGCAGATCGTTCAATACTTTAGTCAAAGTGTGGGTGGCGATGGACACACAATCAACTTCCCAATACTCCAACTCAAATGTTTCGGGTAACTCTGTCTCTAGATATCGCGCTAACTCTAAAGATGGTAACGGCTGGTTGTCGGCAGTGGGAAGTAAAAAATACCGAGGGACGATCGCGTATTCTAGCCCCATCGCACTTGTATTGCTGACTGGTTGCAGTTGAATCCCGGCTTCTTTCGTTAGAAACTCTTTTAACTGTGCCGTCTTCAATTGTCGGGGATGAACCTTAGCAGGCTGTTTTTTCTTTTCAGTGGTTTCAACCCAAATATAAAACGTTCCACCTTGAATAAAATTCTCTTCTGCTTGAGGAATCCAAGTCCCGTGGAGGATTTTCATAGGTCATACCAAACGCAACCTTTGGCAGCCTATCATATCATGAATGAGTGGGAAAAGATAAGAAGGCGGTTGAAAGCAGGTTTATACAAACCATGTCGGCTGGATGCCGACTAAAGAGAATAACGCAATTTTACCCCAGTTGTCCTCTTTAACCCGCAGAGGCGGGTTTTGACTTTATAGATGCGGTTTCAAACGCCGAGTCTTCTTACAAATTTAGAAAATATCAGTTAAATCCAAAACAAAACCGGGTAATATATCTTCACCTGACAGAGTTGCAGGTTCATCTAAAATTTCTACTTCTGTACCTTGACGGGAGATTTCTACTTTCCGATTTTTGCGATCGAGCAACCATCCCAACCTCGCTCCATTTTTTACATACACTTTCATTTTAGCCCGCAATTTTTCTAGGGAGTCGGTGGTCGATTCCCTACGGGATAGCTTCGCTTCACGCAATTCCACCACAAAATCGGGACAAATCGGCGCAAATTTCTTTTTTTCTTCAGCCGTTAAAGCATCCCACCTGTCACGCCGAATCCAAGCAGCGTCGGGAGAAATATCAGTACCGTCGGGCAGTTTAAATCCCGTTGAAGAATCAAAAGCAATTCCCAAATGCTTATTTTGACGGCTCCAACCTTCGAGTTGAAAACTTAGCTCCGCATTCCGTCTGCCTGTATCGCTACTCGCAGGCGGCATAATAATTAATTCTCCCGTTGCAGTGCGCTCAAATCTCAAATCCCGGTTGTCTATACACAACTGAAAAAACTGCTCATCAGTTAATTCGAGCGTTAATTCTAGGGGAGAATGTAGAGGGATAGTTTGTGATTCCATAACTGCCTCCAAATATTACACGAGTTGAATGTCAACAGTCAACAGAATAGTCAACTGTTAACAAACAAATAACTAAGTCTCTGTATAACCTTGGATATTTTCCGGTTCAAACTGCTGCAAAATCTTCGCAGCTTTCCCAGTCAAATCATCAGTACCCTTAACCGCAATCAAAAATTTACCCGCATTCAAACGGTTGCGGTAGGGCAAAGCATCGCCGCTACCAAAAGCCATACCGCCCGCGCCTCCAACAAACACACTGCCCATCGCAGCGGCGATCGCACCTAGCACTCCGCCGATCGCGTGATCGCCAATTTCCCCCGCCCAGGCAAAAGTCTTCAACTCAGTAATCAAGCTAAAAGTAACGCCAGCAATAAAGCCAAAGGGAATCAGCCAAATAGCCATGAGTTTAGCTTGTTTCTTCGCTTGCTGGTTCGGGTCGATCAAGCCAAATTCATCAGCAGTTTTATAGCCGCGACCCAAAATGCTCACTTGCTTCATAGGCAAGCCTTCTTTTTCGAGAGCACAGTAGGCAGCTTCGGCTTGAATTCGATCGGGCAGTACGGCGATAAGATAATTCATTAGAAAACAATTCCTGATAGTTAGGCTTGAATAGCCAAAGTCTATTATAGACCGAAAAGACATACTAGCTAAGCACTTGGGGGATTTTCAGACACTCAGAGAGTCCGATCGCCCGCAAAGCTAAAATATTTCATGCAAAAAACGGCCGACCTTGACCGAATACAGATACAATTCAAACTGCACAAAGGCAAGCTTGAGCTGAGCTGTTAGATACTGCTCTAAGTCTAAGTCTCAACTTTGAGCTCGCCAACGCTCGGTCTATTTTTACTATTGCACTCAATTGCTTGCTATGCCTAAAGTTCTAGTATCCGATCCGATCGACCAAGCCGGAATTGACATCCTCTCCCAAGTCGCGCAAGTTGACGTAAACACAGGACTCTCAGCCGAACAACTGGTAAAAATTATTCCCGATTACGACGCTTTGATGATCCGTTCTGGCACCCAAGTTACCAAAGAAATCATTGAAGCCGGGAATTCACTTAAAATTATCGGCAGAGCCGGCGTCGGTGTAGATAATGTCGATGTACCCGCCGCTACCCGCAAAGGAATTGTAGTCGTCAATTCCCCCGAAGGCAACACGATCGCCGCCGCCGAACACGCGCTCGCCATGATGCTCTCGATGTCCCGCCACATCCCGGAAGCTAACGAATCCGTCAAGGGTGGTAAATGGGAACGCAACCGTTTTATCGGTGTAGAAGTTTACAAAAAAACCCTCGGCATCGTCGGTTTGGGCAAAATCGGCTCCCACCTCGCCGCCGCAGCCAAAGCAATGGGCATGAAACTGCTGGCCTACGATCCCTTCATTTCGACCGAAAGAGCCGACCAGTTGGGCTGCCGCTTGGTAGAACTCGAACTGCTGATGCGCGAATCCGACTACATCACCCTGCACATCCCCAAAACCCCGGAAACCCTGCACTTAATTAACGCTGAAGTGCTCTCGAAAATGAAGCCCACGGCCCGCATCATAAACTGCGCCAGAGGCGGCATCATCGACGAAGCAGCCCTCGCAGAAGCCATCAAAAAAGGCCAGATCGCCGGCGCAGCTTTGGACGTTTACGAACATGAACCGCTGGAAGCTGATTCCCCGTTGCGGACTGTCGGCCAGAACATCGTGCTAACGCCCCACTTGGGAGCATCCACAGCGGAAGCTCAGGTGAATGTGGCGATCGACGTGGCTGAACAAATTCGCGATGTACTGTTGGGGCTACCCGCGCGATCGGCTGTTAACATACCAGGAATTTACCCAGACTCGATCGAAAAACTCAAACCCTACCTGCAACTCGCCGAAACCCTCGGCAACCTCGTCAGCCAGCTAGCCGGAGGCCGAGTCGATTACCTCAACGTTCAACTGCAAGGCGAATTGGCCAGCAACCAAAGCCAGCCCGTAGTCGTCGCCGCCCTCAAAGGCTTGCTCTCCCAAGCCCTGCGAGAGCGCGTTAACTACGTCAACGCCAGCATTGAAGCCAAAGAACGCGGAATTCGCGTCGTCGAAACCAGAGACGCCTCAATTCGCGACTACACCGGCTCCCTGCACCTCTCGGCCAAGGGAACCCTCGGCGAACACACAGTCACGGGTGCTGTGCTCGGCGAAAGCGAAATTCGGATTACCAGCGTTGACGATTTCCCGGTCAACGTTTCCCCCACTCACCATATGCTGTTTACCCTGCACCGCGATATGCCGGGGATTATTGGCAAAATTGGTTCCCAATTGGGCAGTTTTAATGTCAATATTGCCAGTATGCAAGTAGGCCGTAAAATCGTGCGAGGCGATGCGGTGATGGTTTTGAGCCTCGATGACCCTCTACCAGAGGGCATACTGGCGGAGATCCTAAAAGTTCCGGGAATTCGGGATGCTTACACGGTAAATCTTTGACGGATTTTGGAGTTTAGATTTTGGATGCAAGGGCTGATAATTGGTAATGGGTAATTGGTCATTGGTCATTGGCAAGAAAGCGGGAATTTTTCTATTAGCCAATCCTCATTCCTCACTCCCGAGTTCCCAGTCTCCAGTTCCCCTGGGCCAATCTAAAATCTAAAATCTAAAATCTAAAATCGTTATGGCACATAGCTGGTGGGAAATTAGAATTCTTTGCGATCCGGCGCTGGAAGATATCATCTTTTGGCGTCTGGAACGGTTTAACTGTCGGGGAACTGCTACTGAGCTCAAAAGCAATTCCTGCCTGATGTCGGCTTATTTGCCCGAAGAACAGGCAGGATTGCTGGATTTGGCCGCTCTGTCTCTGTGGCTGCGCCAAGATGCTCTGTGTGCAGGTTTGCCCCTACCTGCGATGCAGTGGGATTTAATTGAAGACGAAGACTGGGGCAGCACTTGGAAGGAGCACTGGCAGCCTCAAGAAGTGGGCGATCGCTTTTTAATTAATCCGGCTTGGCTGCCCTTACCGACTGATACCGATCGCGTCATTTTGCGTTTAGATCCGGGTGTGGCTTTCGGTACAGGTGCTCACGCCACTACTCAACTTTGTCTGGAGTCGCTGGAAATGCGGCTCGGTTTTGATGACAAAGAGTGCATCGTTGCTGATATCGGCTGCGGATCGGGTATTTTGTCGATCGGCGCGGTGTTGTTGGGCGCTACAAAAGTTTATGCTTTGGATACTGATCCTTTGGCAGTGCGATCGACCATTAGCAACAGACTACTCAACCGCGTTAATTCTCAGCAGTTAGTTGCAGAGCTCGGAAGTATCGATCGTTTGAAAGAAATGGTAGATGAGCCGATCGACGGTTTGATATGCAACATTTTAGCAGAAGTAATCATTGATTTAATCCCGCAGTTCACTGCAATTAGCAAACCCACTACTTGGGGCGTGCTCAGCGGCATTTTGCTCGAACAAGCTAAGCCAATTGCCGACACTCTGGAACAGCACGGCTGGATTGTCGCTACTCTGTGGAAGCGCCAAGATTGGTGTTGTTTTAATATTCGGCGTAGTTAACAATATGGTAATGGCTAATTCCTAATTGCTAATGGGTAATTTTGAGTTCATGTTTCATCTTTGGGAAGTGAATTTAAATAAGTCTCTAACCTGAAAATAAACCGCGCCAGCCCAGTAAAAAGCATTCACCAAAATCAACAACGTTTTTCCAGCAGAAGAATTAACAAAACCAAAAACGCGGTAAGTTGACAGCAGCACTAACAACATTTCAACCACAGAAACAATTGACCCGTAGTGCTTCCTATCCCAATAAGAAAAGGGACTGATAAAACGGTAATTGCTGAACGGAAAAAAGTGTCGGTGAGCGTCGTCATTGTGGACAGGCAAATCTCCCAGAGAGTGTAGTATCATGCTGATAAACAAAATTTGCACACTCTGCCAGCCAAAGTAATAAGCAATTAGCAAACCAATAACCGCAAGGGGAATTGAATGAAACAGAGCCACAATATTTTGCACAAAAGGCTCATAATATGCTTTGGACCAAATTGTAGCTGCGGGCAAGCGAGCAATGTATTTCGCCCAAAAGAAAAATAAAAATATCGGAATATCCGGCAAAATTCCGCCGATCGCAATAATGAGATTAGCTTGCGGCAGTTGCGGTTTGCCGAGAATAGCCAGATTGATAATAGCGTGGCTGGGAGTCTTCATAAGTAGGGTGCGTCCACTAGGATTATCTTATTCATAATTAATCAGATATGAGGTGACGCACCCTACGTGTGAGATAATTGGCTCCGGTTACAAGTAAGGTTGCACTCGAGCGATCAACTGCGCCGCTTGCATCACTCCCTCAATGCGATCGACCTCAGCGCCATTTTTGAACAGCACCAAAGTCGGCAAAGCATAAATGTGATGCTGCGACGCCAACTGTTCGTACTTATCGGTGTCAATTTTGACAACCATCAGCTTGTCTTTCATCTGACCACTCACTTGCTCCAAAATCGGTGCCATCATCTGACAAGGCCCGCACCAAGTAGCGTAAAAATCTACCAACACCGGCAAGTCAGAGCCCGATAGTAACTCTTCAAAACTGCTGAACTGTTTTTGAACTGCCATAAGACAAAATAATTTTTTGGGTTCTGGCTCGATTTTAGTGCAAAATTCTCTGGTAGATTGCGAGGATACAATTATGGAATTATTACCAGAGACTTTTCAGAGATTGCGGGGTCAAGTTGCTGTCGTGACCGGTGCGTCGCGGGGAATCGGCCGCGCCGTTGCTTTAACACTAGCAGCAGAAGGCGCTAAAGTCGCCGTCAACTATGCCAGTTCGAGTGCGGCTGCTGATGAGGTGGTAGCAGAAATAGTCGCTGCTGGAGGAGAATCTGTGGCACTTGCAGCAGATGTCTCGAAAACTGACCAAGTAGATTTACTCACCAGTAATGTCATGGAAAAATGGGGACGAATTGACATTTTGGTGAACAATGCCGGCATTACTCGCGATACTTTGCTGCTGCGGATGAAGTTGGAAGATTGGCAAGCGGTAATTGATTTGAATCTAACCGGCGTGTTTTTGTGTGCGAAAGCTGCGAGTAAAATCATGCTGAAGCAGCGAAGCGGCCGAATTATTAATATTGCTTCGGTTGCTGGGCAAATGGGCAATCCGGGACAGGCTAATTACAGTGCGGCGAAGGCTGGGGTAATTGGGTTTACTAAAACTGTGGCGAAGGAGTTGGCGAGTCGCGGGATTACTGTGAATGCAGTTGCACCGGGTTTTATCACTACAGATATGACTAAAGATGTCAAGTCTGATGAGATTTTGAAGTATATTCCGCTGGGGAGATACGGGGAAGTTGAGGAAGTTGCCGGCATGGTGAAGTTTTTGGCGGCCGATGCGGCGGCGGCTTATATAACGGGGCAGGTTTTTAATGTGGATGGGGGGATGGTAATGGCTTAGGATTTCGGGATTTTTTTAACCGCAGATATCGCACAGGCAAGATGCCTGTGCCACGATGAAGGCGGATATTTGCGGTTAAATTTATGTCTGTTAGCGTATTTGAACTGAAATTAATTAGTGGGACTTAAACATTTCATAGCTTCTTTAGGATCCCAAACCCCCTCGCTGGCAATGGAAAGAGGTCGATGACCTAAAAATGCCTGAAACCCTTGGTATAAGTAGATTCATGCCCATTTGAGCTAAAAGTATTTCTCTATCTGGGTTTGAAGCCATTTTGGCTTCAGTTTTTGTCTAAGTCACGTTAGCAAGGTAGTGGCCCCTCTTCGATCATATATTCATTTATGATGGCTTCCCACAGTGGTGAATAGGGAGGTTGGTTACTAAAGACACTTAATACAATTCTTACAGTTGCGTCGGCAGTGCGGTAGTTGTGAATGATTACTGAAGCGGTTTGCAACTGAGCAGATTCAGAAATTCCTAGAGGGCGGTTTATTTTCAAAAGCTGCTCACTAGAAACCGATGGATAGATTTGCCCCTCGACTTCTTGCAAATTAGGCCGCCAATCATCACGCGGTTTGAAATTAGGCCCATCATCCCACCGCATACCCTCAAAAGCATATATCTTAGTGACTTCTCCAGTAATCAGATTAATCTGATAAGCTGCTGAATCCTCATGGGACGGGCCAGGAGTTCCTTGCACCCGAACACGAAGTAGAGCGATCCGCAAGCTTTGCTCAGATAAATCACACCGTGAGTCAGTAACTTCACCAGGTAGCCACAACTGATTCGATCGCATAAGCAGTTGACCATCTATTGTGGAATATGCGGCGATTGCATCACTTTCCACCGCCCAAAGGATTTGATCAGTTACTCGTAGGGGAGAGCCAGATTCTTCAGATTGCCACTCAATTGCGCCAGAAACTAACGATCGGCTCACAATTTTTCCCTCAAGCGAGCGATAAAACAAGCTGGATTCTAGCGGATCGACTGCAAGCTTATACCGTCGATTGTCACTCAATAATTTTTTAGCAACAGTTTTTCTGGGAGCTGGGTGAAGAAAAGTTTTAGGAATTTCAGGAGAAGGCGCGGGTTGCTCCTCCAGAGCAGGCTTGAGTATGCTGAGCGCTTGGCGCCAATTGTTCAGCCATTCCAACATCTTATAGACTCCCGTCCATTTGGATAAGATAATACCCTATTAAAACCTTCAATTTGCTTTTATGGGGAGTTAGACAAAAACTGAAGCCATTTGGGCTTCAAACCCCGCTCTAGAAAGACTTTTAGCTCGAAAGGGGATGAATATAGTTATACTAAGGGTTCCAGGCATTTTTAGATCCTCGACCTCTTTCCATTGCGAGCGAGGGCTTTTAGGCTCCTCAAGGGGCTATAAAATGTTTAAGTCCAATTAGGCTGAATTTACATACTTTTACTTTATAAATAAAAATAATTACTTTAAGGCGGCACGCAACTGACTGAGGACTTTTTTGTATTTTGCAATGCGTTGAAAATCTGCCTCTGTCGGATTGGCGATGCGACGAAGATCAAGGTTATGAGTAACATCAGCGATTTTGACTCGCAGTGCGATCGGGTTGGCAATCACACGTTCTAAATAAGCTGCATAAGCTTCTCCTTCTATTTTGGTAATCGCCGCGATCGCCGAGACTAGAACTTCAGGAAAACCTTCGCTTCTAAGTTGCTCAAGTGTAAGTTCAGAATCTTCGACCGCATCGTGTAGCACCGCTACGATTTTCTGATCTATAGAATTTACATTTTCCATCACAAATAGCGGATGATCGATATAGGGATTGCCTGCCTTATCAACCTGCCCCTCATGAGCTTTGGCTGCGATCGCGGTCGCTCGTTTTAGTAATGATTCGTAATCTGAATTCGTATTTAACAACATCGTAAAGAAGTTCTATATTAAAGTTTCAGTCTCATCGCGGGTAAAAGGTAGTGTGAGAGTTTTTATTTTAAAAATTCCTGCAACAATTTCCAAGCCATTTGAGTACCTTCTCCTGCGTTGACTTTTTCAAAATCTACATCTTTTCTCAAAACTACCAAACCCACACCTTCTTTGATTTCTATTTTATCACAATCGCTAACTCTCGCCAAAAAAAGGTGGTTTTTTTGTAATACTTTTTTATTATTTTGAGTTTTTTGGTGAGTAAAAGTTGTGATAAAATCCATTTTGTAATAATTGGTTGTGAGGCTAGTTTCTTCCTCCATTTCTCGCACTGCTGCCTGCTGTGGGCTTTCTCCAATGTCCACGCCACCACCAAAAGTAGAAAGCATCCCTTGACTGGCAATACCCGGAATATTATCTCGTAGTTGTGCCCCAATCTGACCGTTGGGGAGCATGATAAAAATGCGGACAATTGAATTGGGAATATTCATGTTATCGAGGAAATAACCAAACTAAAAAAAGTTTCTCTATAGTTTTATGATTTGACTCCAAACTTTCCTCATCCAATTGTACACCGCAGCATACAAAGCCAGCAATTTATTGACAAAACTTTGCCAAAGAGAACCTTCCCTTACCTCAGAAACTTCTTCGATTTCCACGGGCAGCGGCGGCATCCCGACTACTTCATACAGCGGATATTCGCCACTTTTCCCCGGAATTGGCACGGATACGCACTGATTGACGATCGCCAATTCTTTCACTTCCTGATAAGTTTCCTCGGAAATCAGTAAACTCGTTCCTACTTGCTTATTAGCCGCCTCGATCCGGCTGGCCAAATTTACGGCATCCCCGATCGCCGTCACTGTCTGATTTTTCAACGCCCCCAAATTCCCCACAACCACCCAGCCGCAGTGAATCCCAATCCCAATCCGCAAGCTGTGACGGTATAAAGTCTCAAAATAGGGATTGAGTTTCTCTAGTTCCTCCAGCATTTCCACCCCAGCCCTTACCGCTTGTTCGGCTGCTTTGTCGGGATTTTCCAACCCAAACAGCGCCATAAAACCATCTCCCATGTAATTATTAATCATGCCACCATTCCGGTTGATTACATAACCCATTTTTTGGAAATAGCGATTTAAAACATAGATTACGTCGTAGGGTAACAGCGATTCTGCAAAAGGCGTAAATCCTCTAATATCCGCAAACAAAATTGCAATTTTCTTCTCTTGACCCACAGGAGCAGAAATTGACTTTCCCGCCATTTCGTCGTTAAATGATTCCAAGTCTTCAGAATCGATCGCTAATCGGCGCAAAATCACCTTGCCACCTGCAACCTGCGTCTGACAAGCCAGCCTAATTTCCGGTTCTAAACGCAATTTTTTCGCGAGTTCCTCTTCCGGCGAAGTGCGCGGAGAGCAAAATTCTAAACCTTCGACAATCAATACCCGGCAAGTCGAACACCGGGCGCTACCGCCGCAGATGTGGGTGTGGGGAATGTCGGCACGCAGGGAAGCTTCGAGAATTATATCGTCGTCGTCTATCTCGATCGTGCGATCGTCCGGCAGATAGTGAATCTGTGGCATATGTGGCGCGTCTAGCTAATTAGCGAGGAATCTCGCGGACATCTGTTATTGCAGCGAACCTGTATGCAAACCCGGTTTCTGGGCATTTTTTCTGTATCCCTGATTCCTTAACTATAAGTCGCGATCGGCATTTGCTTCTCGTTGCCTCAAGTCAAGCGCCCAACAGACACCAGTTTAAAAAAAGAAAGCAACTCTAGGCAAGAGTCCAACTCTTAGCTCATCATTCCTTTTCAATTCTAAAATCTAAAATGGTATAACTGAACACTAAAATTTTCATATCACCGTCAAAATACCCCAATTCAAGCTGTGGAGTTAATCTCAAATCTAAAATCTCAAATCTAAAATAAACTGACATAATTCTTAATAAAATTAAGATCGCCCAAAGCCCGATAAATCCGTTATCAAATCCCCTTCAACCGCCATATATTTTTAGGACTTTTGGGAGTTGTGGTATGCAAACCTTACTTGGTAATAGTTTCAGCTTTTTTGCTCTCTAACAACCAGCTAATTTTCGTGAGATAGAATAGCAGCATCTTTAAAACCAGTATAACCATGACTTCATCAACAGCCTTACAAAACATCGAAAACCACATTCCCATCGTGGGAAATATCCATACCAAAAGTCCGATCGCCTACGGAGCAACCCGCCTCGCAGTCAGTGCAGTTAACGCGGTACAAATGGCAGTAGCAGAGTCTTACATCAACGGATTAGAAGTCCCAGATTCAGTATTGCGATCGCTTTTTGATACCTGTATGCCCGTATTATTTCGGTACTTTCCCTCTCTGCTTATGGCCTACGAATGGGTACTGACAGAAACAGACCGCACCGCCGAAGGGTCCCGGGATTTAATGAAAATTCACTACGACTTGCCTCAAGCAATGCTGAATCCGATGTTAGGCGACGGCAAACTCATTTATCCTAAATACACCATGGGGTTGTGGGAAAAAGGAGCGGCCAACCTTGAACAATCGCAAATGCAGATGATTGATGATGTGATTGAGAAGCTAGACATTCAGGATGGCGATCGCATTTTAGACTTTGGTTGCGGTTGGGGTTGCGTTCCCAATTACATTCTTTCCAAATTCCCCAATGTCCAGTTTACTGGCATTAACCTCAGCCACAACCAATGCGAGTATATGCGTCAGAAGATGCAAGACCCCGAAAGCTACCTCAGTTCCGGTCGATTTACCCTATATGAAGGCGATTTGAACGACGCCAACTTCGAGACAAAATTTGACAAAATTCTCTCCATCGGAGTTTTTGAGCATGTAGGCAATTTAACGAAGGGTTTCCAAAAGCTTGCCTCTTTCCTGAAGGATAACGGCAAAGTTTTCATTCACATTATCACAGTCCGCATTCCCAACAATATGTCCAGCCCTTTCCTCCACAAATACATTTTCCCCCACGGTCGTATCTGGAAATACGATGCCGTTGCCAGCCACAACAAAGACCTCAAAACGATAAAAAGCTGGTATCTCAACGGATACAATTACTCTACAACCTTAGTTAATTGGCTGAAAAATTTTGATGATTCTCAGGCAATAGTCAAAGATTTAGACTACGGCATGGACTATGGCAAATTTCGTCGCATCTGGCGGTTTTTCTTGATTTGGGCGGAAACTCTTTTCGCGAGTTGCGATGGTGAATATATCGGCAACGGCCAATATTTAATGGTTCGTGCATAACCGCTAATCAGTAGACCAAGCTCAAAAAGCTCAACAACAGAACACCCCGAACCCCTACTTCTCAAAGAAGTCGGGGTTCTTGAGTGCGAGCTAATTATTGGGAGAATGAAACGTTTCAACTTAGATTTAGGGCGATCGAGAAGTGTTGCCTTCTTTTGAGGAATTTTTCTGAGTTTAAAAAAATCCGGAATAAGATTATTGCTCGGTGAATAAGACCTATATCAAGCGTGAGCCTGCACAATACTTTTTAAATTCCCTCCTCGATCGGTAGTGATGAGGTCCGATATTTTACTACAAAAAGAGAGTTGATTTATACAATGGTAGACAATATGAAACCTTCTCTTCCTCAAGACGACCCGAACCAAGAACAGCGCAAAGATTCCTTGAATCGTCAGCAACAAGCTTATCAGTTTGACCATGACAGTTTATCACCTTTGGCATTATTGAAAGATCTGCCACCAGTCGAGAACTTTTCGAGCAAGTATATTGGAGAGCGGATACTAGCAACATCGGAACTTCCCGGAAATATGCTGGCGGCCGATTCGAGAAGTTTTCTCGATCCTCTCGACGAGCTCCAAGACTATGAAGATTTCTTTACTCTGCTGCCGCTACCTGCTGTTGCCAAAATCTACCAAACCGATCGCTCTTTTGCAGAACAGCGCCTGTCTGGAGCAAATCCGATGGTGCTTCGTTTGTTAGATGCCGGCGATCCTCGAGCGCAAACACTGGCACAAATTTCCAGCTTTCACCCATTATTCGATCTGGGCCAAGAGTTGCAACAAAAAAACATTTACATTGCCGATTATACGGGTAGCGACCAACACTATCGCGCGCCTTCAAAAATTGGAGGCGGCAGCTATGAAAAAGGCAGAAAATTCTTGCCAAAACCGCGAGCTTTTTTCGCTTGGCGGTGGACTGGAATCCGCGATCGCGGTGAACTGGTGCCGATCGCCATTCAACTAGATCCAACGCCAAATAGCCATCTTTACACCCCGTTCGATCCTCCTGTGGATTGGCTGTTTGCGAAACTCTGCGTGCAAGTAGCAGATGCCAATCACCACGAAATGAGTTCGCATTTAGGTCGAACTCATTTGGTGATGGAACCAATCGCGATCGTCACCGCCCGACAGTTGGCTAAAAATCACCCCCTTAGCCTGCTGCTGAAACCGCACTTTCGGTTTATGTTGACTAACAACGAACTGGCGCGTTCTTATTTGATCGCTCCGGGCGGGCCAGTCGATGACTTGCTAAGCGGTAGCTTGCCAGAGACAATGGAAATAGCTAGAGAGGCTTGCAGTAACTGGAGTCTGGATCAATTTGCCTTCCCAACCGAACTGAAAAATCGGGGCATGGACGATCCAAATCAACTGCCTCACTATCCTTACCGAGATGATGGATTACTGCTGTGGAATGCGATCGAAACCTTTGTCTGTGGCTATCTCAAATTCTTTTACCCGACAAATGAAGCACTCGTCCAAGATGTGGAACTGCAAACTTGGGCCCAAGAATTAGCCTCGAATGAGGGCGGTAAAGTCAAAGGAATGCCCAGCAAAATCGACACAGTTGAACAATTAATTAAAATTGTCACAACCATAATTTTTACCTGCGGCCCGCAGCATTCAGCCGTCAATTTTCCCCAGTATGACTACATGAGTTTTGCTGCCAATATGCCCTTGGCAGCATACCGGGACATTCCCAAAATTAATGCTTCTGGGACTCTCGAAGTGATTACGGAAAATGACATTTTACGGTTGCTTCCTCCGTACAAGCGAGCGGCTGAACAACTGAAAATTCTGTTTATTTTGTCAGCTTATCGATATGACCGTTTAGGTTATTACGATAAATCTTTCCGAGAACTCTACCGGATGAGTTTCGATGAAGTTTTTGAGGGAACGCCGATCCAACTTTTAGCCAGACAGTTCCAGCAAAATTTGAATATGGCAGAACAAAAGATTGATGCCAACAATCAAAAACGAGTCATCCCTTATTTGGCTCTCAAGCCTTCGTTGGTGCTCAATAGTATCAGTATGTAGAATTAAAAATTAAGCCCGATATCTCAAAGTAAGGTGTGCACTGCACACCTTACTCTGTATTGGTCGTTAGCGTCGGTTTATAGTTGTAGTCTGGGGGAAAGTTGTGAGCGTAACTGGTGTATTTAGCTATGGCAAAGGTGTTACACCAGAATTATCAAGAGGGCAATTTACCGAAGTTTTCCCTAAATAATCAGTTAAGGTGACTTCATCTTTGTAATGCCGAGGAGTTTGCATTAACAATTGCCAAGCTTCACCAGCATCAAGTAAATTCATCCGCCCGGGATAGTGAGTTTGGATCAACTCTTGAACCAAAGGGTAATAGTCTGAGTTAAGACTAGGGAAAATATGATGCTCCGTGTGATAGGAAAAATTGAAATGCAACAGATCAACTATTTTGGGAACCCGTAGCGAGAGACTATTGATCAGAGGATCGTTAACACTCGTCATCCGACAAATCAGGTGATTTGTGTAGATATAAAACATTGCAACTGTATGACCGATTGCTAAGGGTAGCAAGTACCCAAGAACGATTTTTAGCGGATGAAACTCTAAATAGAATAAAATGCTAAAATGCAGGCATAAAACCGCAAACAACTCAAGAGCAATTTTCAATCTATCTTTCTGACTGACTGTGAATGCAGCGGGCACATAATCCACAATTTTATTATTAAACAATAGGCTCGACGAGAGGTGGCAAAATTGATGAAATAACCACGATGCTGGAAGTCCTACTATTAATAACCAAGATGGATTATCAATCGCTGGCGCAAAGAAATTATGAATCCATTTTCCCCAACTATTCGGCTGCTGGTAAAGGTAATTGCGATCCGGATCTTCTAGATAATTTGTTTGACTGTGATGTACAATGTTATGAACATATTTCCACTGAGTTGAAGGCATAAACATCATTGCAAACCCTAGAAAACTAATTATATGATAAGTCATACGAGACTTTTTATTGACGCTACCGTGCATGAAATCATGGGCGAAAAATCCCATAGTTACGATACTATTACCCATACTTAAAGCTAAAGGTAAATAAAGCCATAGAAGATAGATGGGCCACTGATCTAGACGAGCGGCAATTCCCCAACCCAGTAGCAAAATGACCATATTAATGAACAGTATAACCAACTTACTAGAATCTGGTTTAAAGGCTTCTGATGGCAGGAGTGGGCGCAATTTCTTAGCGTATACCGAGTGGTGAATTAGCGTTTCTTCGCCTAAAGTCGGCGTTGCCGTCTTGTCTAGAGTATTGAGTGATTTTTCTGATTTCATGTAATCGCTAAGACTATTTTCATGTGACTTAATAAGTTTCTAAATTTAATTAGATCCCGTACCAGATTTTAGATTGAACCCACACATAAATCCGGCGGCTTATTGTTAGGAGGCGGAGATTTTATTTGTCTCCACTGCGGCTATCCGGGAGCTTGCGATCAAATTGCTTTATATCAAGGCTGCCTGATTGTTCTACCCAGATATTATTGTATCCTATAAAAATATTTTTGGACAACTATTGAAGGCTTACGCATCGATAATAGTCTCCCACTTTTCAGTTTGGTTTAATCCCAATAACCAATCCTAAATAACCTATAAGACTAAAAAAGTCCGTTTCCCTGAACAATTTCTTTAATTGTCGTCAGCGTATCTAACCCGATCAATCCCCGACGATAACCTTTTTGGTTGGACATTCCCAAAAATATCGCATCTCCCCGATTTTGATAACGCCAAAACCGAGGCGAGGCATTAATAAAAGTTGAGGCGCTGTTAACATCCAGAGCAAATTGGCGACTTTCTAAGTAAGATTCAGTGGCGATGCAGTCAGCGTGGCCGCTGCTGTAGCGGTTGATCCAGCCGATCGCAATCTCTAAACTATCGACAACTTTAAACGCTATGGTTTTGTTTAAATACGGTTGAGTCCACTCGTATGGTTCCGCCAGCTTCAAGTCTGGGAAATCTGCAACAAGATCCGCATCGGCGCTAATTTGAAAGCCTTTTTCTTTTAAACTGTTCCACAGCCTGACTAAGGAAGAAGGCTTTTGGTTGCGATCGATCAGCACTTTCTCGATCGCATTAACAGGATCGGGCACGCTTTGATGGCTGTCCAAAATCATCCACCTTGCCATCTCCAAACTGCCAGTCGGTGACCAATAAAGGTAACAATTTCCCATTGCCGACCTCAGAACTGGTGCTGTGCACAACCTTACCACCTGCTGCACCAAACTTGGCCGGCCGTAGGGAATAATTAAATTGAGATATTGGTCTTGAGTGACCAATTCTCTGATCGAAGCGCCCCGGTCAGGCGGCAGTACCTGCAAACATCCTGAGGGCAAACCGACCTCATCGATCGCCGACACCAAAGCTTCTCCAATTACACTATTAGTGTGCCAGCTTTCGCTGCCGCCTTTAAGAATCAAACTGTTAGCGCTTTTGAGAGACAAACCCGCGGCGATCGCCCCCAACTCTGGAAACGCCTCGTAAATTAGAGCGATCGCCCCCAGTGGTAGCGACTGACAGTACACCTGACAACGATCAACCTGATAAGAAGCATTGATCACCCTGCCGATCGGATCTGGCATTTCCCCCAACCGTTCCAGAATTTGCACAGTTGTCTTGATCCGTTCCGGCGTCAGCTTCAGCCACTCCACAATCAACTCGGGAATCGCCATGTCCCGACTCGCTTCTAGATCCAGAGTATTTGCTTCTAAAATGTCATTTTGTCTGCGTTTCAGCGATCCCGCCATCGCCTGCAAAGCTGCCGCGCGATCGGCACTCTTTGTCGCAGCCAACTCCAAAGAAGCTTGATAAGCACGACGCGCGACATTTGCGGCATCTGATGAATGGGTAAAATCCTCTATTATCATCTAGCTAACGCCTATAAGCCAGCCATACCATCAGCGCCGGCAGCATTGCTAGCAGCACCGCGACCATTGCCCACAGAATAATATTCGGGCCCGGCGAGTGTAGCGCCAAGGGCAACCAAATCACTAGCGGCACCAATATCATACCCAAAGCCAGTGGCAAGTAATGGGCCTTCAAACCCGGATGCGCTCTGTTCCACTGGTTGCCCGTCCACCGCCAAGCCTGCTTGTAAGGATAGTTCGTTGATAGTTGCTCGATCACGTATCCACTTTCGTCCAATACAAATATTTGTTGACAGCGGTTGCAGCCAAAGGCTTCTGTCAACGTTATGGGAACTAGACGACCCCGGCGTCGGCAAGGACAGGGGTACTCATCGTTTAAGTCAATCTTTGGAGCTTTTTGAGATGGCACTAGCGATCGGATAAAAAAAGCGTTTTTGCAAAAATAATCGTTAACATATCCACTTAATCAAACTTGTCAATTCCGCCAAAGCGAGGCTTTCAACTGCCTGTTCCGAGATCTCGCCCGATCGGCAATTTTGACTTGCAAGTTCTGGATTCAATCTTACCACTAACTTAGGTATTTTCAACCATCATTAGGACTATACCGAAAAATTTTTTGATATACTTTCCGGTTTCCTTGATTGTTTTATCTTCTAAAGCGGGTGACGCGATTCGAACGCGCGACATTCACCTTGGCAAGGTGACGCTCTACCACTGAGCTACACCCGCATTTCCTGCGGTATTAACAATATTGTCTCAATTCTCGAAATTTGTCAAGTCTTTTTACTAAGTTTTTTTCACAAACCCAGTAAACCCCCCCCAAACCCACTCCCCACCTGCAATTTCAGTAGCCAGATCATTAACCAAATCAGTAATTGCCGTGAAAATTGACCGCCATCGGCCGACGGCAAAGCTACAATCAAGCTGGAATTGTGGGAGAACACTGTCATGTCAGATTTAAATCGCGGAATCATGAAGTTCAAGGGAGCTGACAGTCCTATAGCGATCGCCATTTCGGCGATTGTCATTGCCGGCGGAATCGGCTTCTTGATCTGGTGGGCGCTGCAATCAGCCTACACCTTCAGCTAACAGACTACTCAAACGTAAAACTTATAAGGTCTTGCTCAGAAGGCAGAATTTAAGAAAAATTCTGTCTTTTGCATTTTTTGGCCCTTAGTCTGGAATTGATTGCCCAGGAATGCGGATCGATTGCTGACGATCAAATGATTGCCATAAATCACCCGATCGGGCGAGTCGCTAGCATGAGCCGAGATGACTCCCCGATCAACTACTTTTGTAGTACACTTGTAAACAAAGCGCGCCGAGAGCGCAATTTTAAATGCAAGTGTTTGCAAGGGTTGTATCTCAACAAGAATTTATGGCAAGCTTTCAGGACATCTTCAAATACTACAGTCGCTACTGGAAAATATCACTTTACAGCATAGCTGGCTCCAGCGTTTTGGCACTAGCCGATTTGCTTGTTCCGTACGCGATCGGTCAAATATTAAACGTATTGTCGGGTCAAGCTACAGATACAATAACTCAAAAACTGATAGCAGCGATCGCCTCTGTTACCCAGCACTCATCCAACAAAATATTATCGCTATCGGTCTTGCTGGGCCTGATTTTTCTGGTAACAGTCGCCAAAGCACCGGTACAGCCTTGGGTGGGAAATTGGTTCCACTGGGCGATACCATTGAGGGCAAGGCGCGATCAAATGAGAAGTGCGATCGGCAAAATCCTCACCTTACCCCTAGAATTCTACGACGAAAACAACGCCGGACGGATTGCCAGCCGCATCGCCAAAGGCATCGCCAACCATACTTGGACTTACCCAGAAATTGCCGGCGAATTCATCCCCGAAGTCGTCCGCTTAATCGGCATTTTTGCCGTTATCTGCTTAATTGAGTGGCGGATTGGCTTATTAATTTTGGTTTCATTCCTATTTATCCTCAGTTTCACCCTCAAAGGCCTGCAAGGGGTGACTGCGCGAGAAGAAATTCTCGATGAATACATCGAAGATACCGAAAGCCGCAACTCGGAAATTATCACCAACATCAAAACAGTCAAAGCTTTTGCGACAGAAAGCGATGAACTCAAAAGGCAAACCACCAGACTCGATCGCGAATTAAAAGTCGTGATCAACCGCATTCACAAAGGATACGTCACCCTGGGGACATACCAGCAGACGATCGTCCAGTTGTGTTTGTTTTCAGTTCTTGGTTTTAGCCTAGCAGCCACGGTTGCAGGCAAAATTTCCCTCGGATATTTTGTTACCGTCTACACCCTGGCAAGCATGGCATATTCCCAACTGCGTCCGATTAGCATTATCGCCGAATTATTGGCGCGGCGTTATTCTTCAATGATCCGGTTCCACGAGTTTATGCAAACGCCAGACGGTGTTGATGCAGTTAATTTAGCAGAAAATGCTCGATCGGCGTCGCCTTATAAATTTACAGGGAAAGTTGAACTCAGCGGTTTGACCTTCGGGTACGACAGTCAAAAACCCGTTTTGCAGGATGTGAGTTTATTGATTCATCCCCGTCAGACTGTAGCATTAGTCGGGCGATCGGGTTCCGGAAAATCGACTTTAGTTAAACTTCTGTTTCGCTACTTTGAACCCAACTCCGGCCGCATTCTGATCGACGGCGAAGACATTGGCAGCTTAGACGTGACTCGCTACCGTCAGCGTTTAGCCATTGTCCACCAAGAAGTAGACGTTTTTAACGGTACTTTGCTGGAAAATTTGACTTACGGAAACAGAAATGCAACTTTCGAGCAAGTTGAGGATGCTTGTCGCATCGCCAAAGTAGACGATTTTGTGCGACTGTTGCCCCAAGGTTACTATACCGTGGTCGGGGAGAGAGGAATGCGGTTGTCCGGCGGTCAGCGGCAGCGGTTGGGGATTGCCAGGGCGCTTTTGGTGGAACCGGATGTGTTAATTTTTGATGAGGCTACTTCTAGTTTGGACTATGAGTCCGAGCGATCGATCCAGATAGCCATGCGAAATATCCTCGGTACGCGCACCACCATAATTATTGCCCACAGACTGAGTACAATTCGCGAAGCCGATGCGATCGTCGTACTCGACGGCGGTAGAATCGTCGAAATTGGCAGCCACGAAGAACTCTTAAGCCAACAAGGCATTTACCGCCGCCTGCACTCCCTGCAAGAAACCGGGGAATTACTGAATTAGGGATTTGGGCTAAGTCTAGACTTAGGGTGCTCCGGGCGGGCACCCAGCCTAGACGTAGCAATGGACACCTTAAACAGTGTTCAAATTTCCCCTCTGCCGCTAACTAACTTATGTGTTCTCAACTTAATGATTAGAGTTTTAAATATAATGTTGCAAATAAAGATTCTGGTGCTAAGATGTATAACTGTGATGGAAATGGGTCGATGCCCGAGCGGTTAATGGGGGCGGACTGTAAATCCGCTGGCTACGCCTACGCTAGTTCAAATCTAGCTCGGCCCACCTCAATTTAATAAAAAGTTAAAATTTAAGAATTAAAAATTAATTTTTTAATTGGAGGTTCTTAATTTTTTATGCCCGTGTAACTCAGTGGTAGAGTACCTCCTTGGTAAGGAGGAAGTCACGAGTTCAAATCTCGTCACGGGCTTTCTAGTATATGCTATATCCATCAAGGGTTTCAGGTTCATCGCACATCAAGAAGGTTAGTTTTGCGATTAACTTTCGTGCTGATGGTTTTCTAATATTTCCAAAACGACTTCCATATCTGCCAAGTGCGCCCTCAACTTTTTGCGTCTGGCTTTTAACTGATTGAGCAGGTCGGCCTGCTCTGGAAATTTTGCGACGGCCGGAGAAACTTTGTTGCTATCTTTGGTAGTGTTGGGGCTGTTAATTAATATCATCGTACCCATAGTTTAGCTCGTAAGCACGGTTTTGACATCACTGTTAGTGGCTGGCAGTATGGCTAGTTGAGAATGGTGTCACCTCTCAGTTCCACCGGAGATGTTGCACCAATATCAATAATCCTTTTTTGGGCGGGATCTCCTGCCCAACCCCTACTCCCCACTAGAAAACTTATTCTTTGTGGAACAGGCCCGAAAGCCTGTTCTTGAGAATGGTGTAACATCTCACTTCCAACCGACTTTAGCTATGAGACTAGGGTTTCCCCCCCGGCGGAAACTGCGACAAACTCATCACAATATTGTACCCGTATCCAAATCCCCGACTTCTTCCAGAAATCGTGAATCTAATCATCCTCATCTAATCCCAGTGGCACAAAATATTGACTGTAAACCACACTATCCGGCTCCCAAAGAGGCCGCCAATAAACATTTTGCATAACCGCTTTCTCCCCATCATTCTCAGCGGGCCACTGAAAACTGACGATCGCAATATTGCTATATCCCACAATCTCATCACCCTCTTGCAGCCAGCGATTGCGCCACAACAGCGCTATAAAATTCCACAACCTACGCAGGAATGACAATTGTTTATTTTTATGCGATCTATCTGACGCAGTTCCCTTTTCTAGCAGCAAAAATACCCGAGCTCTTTGCCGTTTAATCCAGTCAATCCGATAGCCCCAATCAGGCAGAGATTGTCTATTCCTGAGAGCAGCCCCCATAGCTTTCTTTGGGCCACCCCTCGAAATCTTCATTAATTCCAGTGGCTCATTCCATCCCAAACATTCGTGCGATCGCTCAGGAAACAGCGACTTAATCTTAGTATGAACTAAATGCGTTTTCCACTCCTCATTGATAAAAGCACTAGCAGTCAACTGCGCCAGCACAGAATATTGACAATTTGACTTATAATTCGCCCCCTTCAAAGGATCAATATTCGGCCGAGAATCGCCAAAATGACAATCAGACCAATAACTCAGTCGCACAGCAGCAGCATAGTGAATATCCCCCGTCAACACAATCACCCGATCGCGCTGCTTAAAAAACTCCGACAACAGCTTTACAAAAGCTAACTCATGAAAATTCCAAGCATCCCCTGCATCACTATTAAAAACCTTCCCCTGTTCCACATCCCACTTTTGCACCGCATCAATAATCCACAGACCCACCAAATTTGTTGGTACAACTACCAGCGTCGCCTCAATCTCAAACTCCCCAGTTTTATTCAGCAAATCAGTCTCCTTAAAAGGTTTCTGAATTTGCTCCTCAAAACCTTTGTGAGTCAAAAGCATGGGCGGATCGATTGCGCTTTTCACCGGATACCCCCGCCAACTCCGCGTATCCAGCACAATCACCTCGTGCTTAAAACTTCTGACAGTAAAATGCCAATTCAAAACCTCATTTACACCATCGTCATCTCTATCCAAAATAAAAACATCTTCATCTAATTTCAACTTAGGCAAATGAGTTTTCGGATCGAGTCCTGGAATTCCCAAATACAAAGCCGCCTCCTCCCAAGCAGAAACATCCGTACCAGCAGAAGCCGACCATTTTTCAGCAGTTGTTAATAATTTATATCCAGGTTTTTCGCGATCGAACTGTGCAGGCGTATTTCCCCAAGCCTGAAACACAGCGTAAGCCAGCAAAGCATTCTGCACCACCCGTCGGCCCAGCGGCTTTCCCAGCACCCGGTAACACCACTCTCGATTCAAATACAAATCGTCACTAACATCATGGTCATCGCAAATCATATAACTTGGAATATTCGCTAGAGCCCTCCTCACCCTCCACAAATTGCGAGCAAAACCGTTAAGTTCAACAACTTCTCTATCCCAGACTTTTGCCTGCTTATAATTTGGGCAAATATCCTTACCCTTCGGAAAACTCGTACACCAGAGTACCGGCGACCAAACTAACAAATACATCGCATAATATTCGCCCAAGCTAAACAAGTGACTTTTAGCATTGTTGGGTTTATTTACCAACATCGCCGTAAAGCCGCCAAAATCTCTGGCAATATCGCTGCGAGTCCCCGGCTGTAACTCAATTGGTTTTTTGGACTCATACTCAGCATCAGACGGTTTCTGAATTGGCGACTCTCTAAAAATTTCCCTCTCTTGGCCCAGTGCAGTTTCGTTTTCCGAATTTTTAGGTATACTGATACACAAATTCTTTTTTATTTGGGCATCATCCATCAGGGGTAGACTCTCTTCCCAGCCCAACAGTGTATCACCAGCATCAGTCAGGGCCCACAGCATGGCATCGGCAACGTCGTCGCCGTAAATTTGATCGCCCGTTAAAAACAGTTGATGGGGCCTGCTATTTGCCGTTCCTGCAAACTGTTCGATCGAATTATCCAAGATTGGCAGCGCATCTCTGCCGTCTCCGTGGGGCTTGCGACAAGAACCGTGAACGATACGCAAATAGTTTAAATCGTTCGGTGGCAGGGCAAAAGTCGGCAACTGGTGAGCGAAATAACTAATCGTCCCCGGCCCCAAAGCCGATAAATCAGGAGCGGCAGGCCACAGGCAAGAAATGAGATTTTCTTTCTCATTTTCTGCGACTGCGCCCGCCGACGGCGACTCGCTACTCCCAGCAAACTCGATGTCATACGCATAAATTTGCCCCGATGTCAAGACATTGCTATTAATTGGTTTAGCAGTCACCGCGACTACGTGCAGGTATTTGCCGAGCTGCACGGTAGAGTTCGTACCTTGGAGCAATGGCCGATCGACAATTTCGCCGGTTCCGCCCTCTGTCGAATAAACCTTGAGTTCGACTTGGCGGGGTGCTTTTAAAGCTAGCCAAACTGTCACGGCCCGACTTTCAGTCCGGCGCAAAATCGGGCCCGCAAGGATAAGCGGCAAGTGATGAATTCGATGACTTAAGGGAGTCCACGACATAGGATTTAAAAAATAAAAATTAAATAAGAGTGTTCTAGCAATCAGATTTTAGGCGATCGAGCATCTATCACCCGCTTAATTAATGCTAAGTCTGCCAACCCAAGTCTCCAAAATTGTAACAACTCATTAAGTAAAATTAATAATCATGCTACAAGAAGAAAAATTACAACATTTCCGAGATTTAGCCCCGCAGTTGCCCGTAATTAAATCATCAGAACCCGCCGGACGCCCTAACAGCCGGCCGCTCTACTCGTCACCTTTAGATCGGGCGATCGACCGCCACCCCCTCACCGTGGCTCCAGAAACCCCGATCGCCCAGGTGTTGGCTCTCATGAACCCGATGCGCGTCTCCTGTCAGCTTTGTGGCGAAAAACAAAACGCTGTTGCTAGCGCAGCCAAGCGCAGTTGCGTCTTAGTCGTCGAAGATAATCGGCCGATCGGCATTTTTACAGAACGGGATATCGTCAAGCTAACTACCGTCGCAGCTTGTACAGTCGGACTGACAATTGCTGACGTAATGACTCGATCGCCCATTACCCTCAGACAATCCGAGTCTCAAGATATTTTCACAGCTATGTTCACGTTGCGCCAGCACCAGATCCGGCATTTGCCAGTAGTGGACGACGACTCGCGACTTCTCGGCATCATCACCCGCGAAGCCATTCACGAAGCCCTGCAACCGATTAACTTGCTAACCAATTTGCGCTGTGCAGCAGATGTCATGACGAAAGAAGTCATTTCTGCCCCAACAACTGCCTCAGCCCTCGATTTAGCCCAGCTCATGGTCAAGCATCGAGTTAGTTCCGTCGTCATTGTCAAAGAGCAAACTCAGCATCCCGAGCGGGCGATCGCACCACCACAAAATTATCAAATTCCGATCGGCATTGTCACCGAGCGCGACATCGTGCAGTTTCACGCCCTCGAACTCAACCTCTCGGAAATCCCAGCAGCAAGGGCCATGAGTGCGCCTTTATTTTGCATATCTCCCGCCGATTCCCTGTGGAGTGTCCACCAGTCCATGCAGCGCCACTGCGTCCGCCGTTTGGTAGTAGTTGGCAGCCAGGGAGAACTTTTGGGCGTTGTGTCTCAGACAAATTTGCCGCAAGTTTTTAACCAATCTGAAATGTATGGGACGATCGAGCTGTTGCAACAAGCAGTGGACGATCGAGCCACCCAATTGCAGAAAGCCAACGAACTTTTGCAGCAAGAAATTTTAGAGCGGCAGCGGGCCCAAGAAGCCCTGCGCCAAGCTCACGACGACTTAAAAAAACAAGTTGAAGAACGCACGGCTCAACTTTTAGAATCCAATGAATTGTTGAGACGGGATATTATCAAGCGCCAGAGAGTCGAAGAAGTGTTGCGGCGAAAGCAAACTTGCTTGAAAAATCAAGCGCAGCAATTAGAGCAAACTGTGCGAAAGTTGCAGCTAACTCAAACTCAATTAGTGCAAACCGAAAAAATGTCTTCTTTGGGACAAATGATTGCCGGTATCGCTCACGAAATTAACAATCCTGTTAATTTTATCTACGGCAACCTTTCCCACGCCAGCCACTACATCAAAGAATTGATCCAACTTTTGGGACTTTATCAGCAGCACTATCCGGAACCAGCCTCGGAAATTCGGGAAGCAGCAGCAGAGATGGAAGTCGATTTTTTGGTAGAAGACTTATCTAAGCTAGTGTCTTCTATGCAAGTGGGAACCGAGCGCATCCGCCAAATAGTTGTGTCGATGCGTAATTTTTCCAGATCCGATCAATCTAACACCAAGCTCGTTGACATTCACGAGGGACTCGAAACCACTTTGTTGATTTTGCAGCATCGGCTCAAACCCCACGGCGGACATCCACCTATCCAGATTATTAAAGAATATGGCAATTTGCCCCACATCGAGTGCTGTGCCAGTCAGATCAATCAGGTGTTCATGAATATTATCGGCAATGCTATTGATGCTTTGGATGAAGAAATCCAGAAAGGGGAATGGGCGACGAGAAATGGGAAAAATTCACTCCCGTCAAATCCTAGTTCTCCATTGACTCTTCCCACTATTACAATTCGCACTGAAGTTGTTGGTGGCGATTTTGTGGCGATCCGCATTTCCGACAACGGGCGGGGCATACCGGAGGAGATTCGCCGCCAATTATTTGACCCGTTTTTTACTACCAAACCAGTCGGCAAGGGCACTGGGTTGGGACTGTCGATTTCTTACCATTTAATTGTCGAACAGCACGGGGGACGGCTCAACTGCGTTTCGGAACCGGGACGGGGCACTGAGTTTGCGATCGAGATTCCGATTGTCAGTTGTCATTAGTCAGCAGTCATAGGATTTTAGATTTTAGATTGAAAAATTGAAGAATTGGAAATGACTCATTAAGCTCGTGGTTTGGAGCACGGGCCTAAAGTTGCATTCTTTTTTTCAAATGGTATTCAGTAGTCATGGGGAAGACATGATATTCTCCCAATCCCCCACTCTCCCCATCCACTCTCCCTCTTCCCGACTCACTCCCCCACTTTCCAACTCCCCACCATTTCCTAAAAATTCACAATTTTTTACAAAACGCCAGAAACCCCACCAAAGTCCCTCTTTCCCAATCTAAAATCTAAAATCTAAAATCTAAAATCCCATAACTTTGCCCTCCCCTGACCCAAATGAGCCGAACTCACTTCGAGTTTGCCTCATCCACTAGCGCCTTTATGACCGTTCCAGTTACCCGCACAAGCCATCAACTGCCTGCATCCTAGCTCCAAAGCCAAAATCCCAGATTGTTGGAGAAGTTAATTTTTGTTTTATTTTTGTACCTCTTTATATTAAGAAAGTATTCTAAAATTAATTTAAAATCTAAAAATAATCTAAAAATAGATTTTTATATCAAAAAACCAGTTAAGATTCCCAAAGATGCAAAATAAACCAATTTACTAGCATTTTCATTTAGACGCCCCCTTTCTTTTCATCGCAAGTTAGCTAATAATGCTTTCAACGAGGTGACTAAAGGCAGAGTCCAAAATTGGTCTAACCCAAAGACGGATACAAGCCCCAAACAAAAGTCGTCGAGAGAAAAAATTTTAGTTAGAGAAAAGACCCAGATTCATCTGTGGAGTCCATTCTTTAATCTGAAATCTCAAATCGACTGACAGTAAGGGAATTGCAATTGGGCTATTGCAATTGGCCTATTGCAATTGGGCGAGCGAAAAAAAGCAGGAAAACCCAGCCCTCATCGTTTTGATAGAAACCTATAGGAGAACCAAGAGTGAAACTAGCAGTTTACGGAAAAGGTGGAATTGGTAAATCAACAACAAGCTGCAACATCTCCGTTGCCCTAGCCAAGCGCGGCAAGAAAGTTTTGCAAATCGGTTGCGATCCAAAGCACGACAGCACATTTACCCTCACTGGCTTCTTGATCCCCACAATTATTGACACGCTTCAGCAAAAGGACTATCACTACGAAGACGTTTGGCCCGAAGATGTCATCTACAAAGGCTACGGCGGCGTTGACTGCGTAGAAGCAGGCGGCCCTCCTGCAGGAGCTGGCTGCGGCGGCTATGTAGTCGGTGAAACCGTCAAACTCCTCAAAGAACTCAATGCCTTCGACGAATACGACATCATCCTGTTCGACGTGCTCGGTGACGTAGTGTGCGGCGGTTTTGCAGCCCCATTGAACTACGCCGATTACTGCATGATTGTTACCGACAACGGGTTCGACGCTTTATTTGCAGCCAACCGCATCGCCGCCTCTGTCCGCGAAAAAGCCCGCACTCACCCGTTGCGGCTCGCCGGTTTAATTGGCAACCGCACCTCAAAGCGCGACTTGATCGACAAGTACATAGACTCTGTACCGATGCCGGTGCTGGAAGTGCTGCCCCTGATTGAAGACATTCGCGTTTCTCGCGTCAAAGGCAAAACATTGTTTGAGATGGCTGAAAGCGATCCTTCCCTCAACTACGTCTGCGATTACTACCTCAACATCGCTGACCAGATTTTGGCAATGCCCGAAGGAGTAGTGCCCAACGACACGCCCGATCGCGAATTATTCGCCTTACTTTCAGATTTTTATCTAAATCCAGTGCAACCGGTGGTCAAGAAGGAGGAAGATGAGCTAGACCTGATGATGGTTTAATAGGTCTAGCGATCAGGATGAGGATAAAGAGGTTATGGCTTTTTTTGATACTTTTTCAGTTGCTCTCAAACAGAAGTGGTTGGACTACTACCAGGTAAATCGGGCTTGGCTGCTCCTGCACATGACGGCTGAGAACACGGTCGCCACACCCGACGGCGGGAAAAGGCCTGTTTCTTACCTCATCCTGGGAATTGCGGCTGCCCTGGAGCCGGAACTCCAGCAATTAATGCTGCCCTTCTCAAAACTCAAGCCGGATGCAGACAGCCTGATCGAAGTGTTGGGGCTAAATTTTGACCCGGACATCGCGCTGGGTATGCCCTCAAATCTCGCGCCGCAGACGGTCGGTAAATCTCCAACACCCGCAGCAGCTCAAACTGCAACTGCTGCACCCGCAGCAGCTCAAACTGCAACTACTGCACCCGCAGTCCCTCAAACTGCAACTGCTGCACCCGTAGCAGCTCAAACTGCAACTGCTGCACCCGCCGCAGCCAAATCTAATAAATTGGGCGGTGCTGCCTTAGCAGCCGGCGGAGTAGTCGCCGGAGTCGCCGGAGTCGCCGGTCTGGCAGCAGCAGCGTCAGCACTGAGCTCAGAGGAGGAATCCTTCGATGAGTTTGAGGAAGAAGCGGTTTCCGACTTCGACATGGGCGATGACGAGGAAGAAGCTGTCTCCGACTTCGACATGGGCGATGACGAGGAAGAAGTTGTCTCCGACTTCGACTTGGACGATGACGAGGAAGAAGCTGTCTCCGACTTCGACTTGGACGATGACGAGGAAGAAGCTGTCTCCGACTTCGACATGGATGATGACGAGGAAGAAGCCTCGGCTTTGGACGGTCTCGGTCTAGAAGACGATGAGGAAGACGCCGTATCTGACTTTGATATGAGCGACGATGAGGAAGACGCCGTATCTGACTTTGATATGGGCGACGATGAGGAAGACGCCGTATCTGACTTTGATATGGGTGATGACGAGGAAGATGAAGCCTTGGCTTTGGGCGGTCTCGACCTCGGCGATGACGAGGAAGATGAAGCCTCGGCTTTGGGCGGTCTCGACCTCGGCGATGACGAGGAAGATGAAGCTTTGGCTTTGGGCGGTCTCGACCTCGGCGATGACGAGGAAGATGAAGCCTCACAATTTGGGACTTTGACCTCGGGAGATCTCGAATCGGGGATTTCCGATCCGTTTGGGGAAGAAGATGAAGAGTTTGTCGCCGAAGAAATACCCGATCCTTTTGGGACAGCGACCTCAGATGACCTAGACATGGATCTGGGCGACTTGGACGATGACGGTATTGACGATTTCTCTGTATCTGATGACGATGACCTCGATGATCTCGGACTCGACGATCTGGGGGAAGCAACTACCGGAGATCCTGACGAAGATGATTTAGATGCTCTAGGTCTCGGCGATTTGGATTCCGACGATGAGGATGAAGAAATTTCCGGGTTTTTATCTGATTTTAAGTGAGGTTGTTGCGATCGCCCGCGTCTCTTCTAGTCTTGAAGTTTGCCACTCTATTGGTGAGCTGTGAGTTGCGAGTTGTTAATTTTTAATTAGCTCCAACTCACAACTGCCAAAAGGCTTTTTGCCACGAGCTAGTTGAAGAAAACTAAATCCCTGCTGTGAGGGATTATAAGCCCTCGCGCAGAATTTTTTAGCTCAAATTTTGGATGCTGCGGCTGCGGAAATATTGAGTTTGTTGCATCTATTTTTCAGAGGAATTAGCCCAAAATCAGGTATTTCTATTTATTGTTCGCTGCTTCAGCGCGATCGCAAAAAACAGATTTTTTTCGCTCCTGTGCCTGTTCGCGTTTGAGAGGGAAAACAACCTATTTCTATAGTCCGCGAGAGCAAGGAGGCGATCGCAAAAAACAGGTATTTCCTCGCTTAGCGAGCCTGTCCTGTTCCAGACAAAAAACAATTTAAAGGGAGAAGATTTGAGATATGACTGCTATTACTACTAATGAACCGGAAGCTTTAAACTTTGAATGTGAAACAGGCAATTATCACACCTTTTGTCCGATTAGCTGCGTAGCTTGGCTTTATCAAAAAATTGAAGATAGCTTTTTCTTGGTCATCGGTACCAAGACTTGCGGCTATTTCTTGCAAAACGCAATGGGCGTGATGATCTTTGCTGAGCCTCGCTATGCGATGGCTGAGTTGGAAGAGGGCGATATTTCCGCTCAGTTAAACGATTATGATGAGTTGAAGCGGCTGTGCTTGCAAATTAAGCGCGATCGTAACCCCAGTGTAATTGTTTGGATCGGCACTTGCACCACCGAAATCATCAAAATGGATTTGGAAGGGTTAGCGCCTAAACTCGAAGCAGAAATTGGGATTCCCATCGTCACGGCTCGCGCTAACGGCTTGGATTACGCTTTTACTCAAGGGGAAGATACCGTTTTAGCAGCGATGGCTGCTAAATGTCCTGAGAAAGCGCCCGTGATGGAATCTCAGAAACAAGAACGCAATGCTATCTCTCAATTGCTGAATTTCGGCAAGAAAAAAGAGGAAGTTGCAGCAGATGAATCGGAATATGTCAAGCACACACCGCTGGTACTTTTCGGTTCTTTGCCCGATCCGGTTGTTACTCAGCTAACTCTAGAATTGAAGAAGCAAGGAATCAAAGTTTCCGGTTGGCTTCCTTCCAAGCGCTACACTGAATTGCCAGTCTTGGAAGAAGGTTATTATGTATCGGGTATGAATCCGTTCTTGTCGCGTACTGCTTCTACGTTGATGCGTCGTCGCAAGTGTAAGCTAATTGGTGCGCCATTCCCGATCGGCCCTGACGGAACTCGCGCTTGGATTGAGAAGATTTGCTCAGTGTTGGGAATTGAACCAAAAGGTTTGGACGAACGGGAAGCGCAAATTTGGGCTGGTTTGGAAGATTACCTGCAAATAATTCGCGGTAAATCTGTCTTCTTTATGGGGGACAATTTGTTAGAGATTTCTTTAGCACGTTTCTTGATTCGCTGCGGCATGACTTGCCCGGAAATTGGCATTCCTTACATGGACAAGCGCTATCAGGCGGCAGAATTGGCTTTGTTAGAAAAAACTTGTCACGAGATGGGAGTTCCTACTCCTCGGATTGTGGAGAAACCAGACAATTACAATCAGCTTCAGCGGATTTACGAGCAGAATATTGACTTGGTGATTACTGGTATGGCTCACGCTAATCCTTTGGAAGCGCGGGGAATTAATACTAAGTGGTCTGTTGAGTTTACTTTTGCTCAGATTCACGGCTTTGGTAATGCGCGGGATATTTTGGAGTTGGTGACTCGTCCATTGCGCCGGAATAATTCGCTGAAGGATTTGGGTTGGGGTGACTTGGTGAATAAAGAAGCTAAGGTTTAATAGTTTTTTGTAAGATAGTAAGGTGGGCGTTGCTCACCTTATTTTTTTAGGAACCGCTGATGTAGGCAGATGAACGCAGATGAACGCGGATGAAGAGTGCGATCGATCTTTATAATTAGAAAATGAAAGTCAAGTTTAAATCTCTAGATTATTACTTGAGCCTGAAATATCCTATCATTTTTTATCCAGAATCTGAAGGTTACACGGCGATAATCAAAAACCTTCCGGGTTGTATGTCTGTGGGGGAAACTTTGTCGGAAGCGATGGAGAACATTGAGGAAGCTAGGGAGTTGTGGATAGAGACTGCTTATAAGTGCGGGGATGAGATTCCTTTACCTGCTAAAAGTTAAAGTAGGGTGCGTCGCTTCGACAATTCTCGGCAATAGTAGCTATCCGATTGCTCGGATTGAGATTTAAATCATGAGTAACCGCCGATAAAAACTCTTCTATTCCATCAAGCAATGGCTGTTTGTTGATACTTTTCTCCACCAAATATATTAACAACATATAATTTCTGGTCGCATCAAATGTATGTGGGTCGGTGTAACTCAAATCAGGAATCACTGAGTTGCCACCTATAATACCGGGTATATGCTCTATCCAGCTCTCTGTATTTTGGTTGACACCTTCTCTAGCAGCATAGGCACAAGCAGCCGCAGCAACATCAGCTATTTGTATGCCCGGAAATTTATCGGATTCCACAAATTGAACTTCTTGGGATAGATTAAATGTACAGGGTTCTTTTACTCCTTGAAAAAAGTCCATATCAATCTTATCCTTTATCCCAATCATAGGATGGAACAGTCTATTGTTTTCTTTGAGTGGTTTACTAACATCACAAAAAACTTTAAGTTGGTTAAACTCTTGTCCCCAGTCACAGAGAATAGACAACAAAGCCGGGTACGAAAGCTCTAAAATCCACTTGCCTATATCAGTTCCTTGTAAAGAGTTTAATTCTTGATTTATTATATCCCTATGATGAATACAGAAAGTCTTTATGCCGTCGAGTATAGGCGAAATATCAGGTGTTTTGGAAGAACTAAAAAGATAGTTAAGTTCTGTGGCCTCCCAACTTCTCATAAGCTTCTGAAAATCGCTAAATATTTTTTCAGCATCCGCGCTCTGAGATCTGGGGGGGTGACGACCCGCCCCAAACCCATAGTTAGTAAGGATTGAGCCAACTTGTGGTAAAAAAAGATAGGCAG
>NZ_JAUBQX010000089.1:0-14249 GCF_036701505.1 Microcoleus sp. Pol11C2 | reverse complement strand
TTTTAAACTACGACTCATAAACGCACCATACAAGCTATCTCTCTATTATATGCAACTTCACATAAAATTGGTATGAGCAGGAACGCGAACCTGGGGTATTCACCGATCAAATTAATGTAGCTCCACCCGTTCTCGCCCAAGTTGTTGAACATTTAGAAGCTCTTTCACTCGATCGCACGGAACTTGATACAAAAGGCGTGGCTTTTGAGGAGTTCATGGGTGGGTTTTTTAAGGGGGATTTTGGGCAATACTTTACTCCCCGTGAACTAATTGCTTTTGCTGTTGAAGTTCTGAATCCACAGCGCAAACAGCTAGTTCTTGATCCTGCTTGTGGTTCTGGGGGATTTCTTCTCTATGCGCTCGATCATGTTCGCAGGGAAGCTAATCGCCGTTTTCCAAAATACAAAACTGATGCACGTGAAGGTGTAGAACATTTTAAATATTGGCACGACTTCGCACAACATAATCTATTTGGGATTGAGATTAATGAGGAATTAGCCCGCGTTGCCAAGATGAATATGATTATCCATGATGATGGTCATACTAATATTATTGGTCACGATGCTCTTGATTTTCTAAATAATCTAACTAAACTCAAATCCGAACTTGTACCCGATAAATTCGATTTAATCTTAACTAACCCGCCTTTTGGGTCGGTAGTCAAAAGCACTGAAAAAGAAAAAGGCTATCTCGATCAGTTTGAGCTACGCCGTTATTTGAATAAATCAACAACTGGTACAGAACCCGATGAGTCGGCACAAAGCGAAAGCAATGCCAAGCGAGGAGCAAAAGCGGTCAAGGAGCGTACTAGCATCAAAACAGAAATTCTGTTTATAGAACGGGTTCACTCCTATCTTAAACCGGGTACTGGTCAGGCGGGAATCGTGCTTCCTGATGGCATTCTGACCAATTCTTCGCTGCAAGGGGTAAGGAATTGGATGCTGTCGCATTTTCAAATTCTCGCGGTTGTTAGTCTGCCTCAATTTGCCTTTACTCATTATGATGCGGGGGTAAAGACGAGTATTGTTTTTCTCCGTCGCTTAAAGGATGGTGAGACAGTCCCCGATGATGCACCGATTTTTATGGCATTGGCGGAAAATATTGGTTACGATGCTACGGGACGGGAAACGTTTAATGTAACAGTTGAAAAGGAAATTGCAGGGAAAGAGAAAATAGAGCGTCATGGCTGTGACCTTTTTGAGTATCGGGTTTATTTTGAGTGGAGTACAGTTAATCCAAAGGAACAGGGGTGGAGTGAACGACACCGTGAGATTATTCCTGATACTGGATTGGTTGCTCAGTGGCGGGAGTTTCAAAGAGATCCGAACCCTTTTTTCGTCTAAGCCCTACCGAACAGTTAAATGCTTCATGTTTTGGAGTTCGGCAGGGCGAAGTTTTGAAACGAGCCGATTTTAATTTCTGGCGACTTACACCGTTCTTAAAAGAAAGGTTTGCTCATGCCATTTTTACTCCCGTATCTTTCGGTGAAGTGGTTACAAAAGTTCAGTACGGTTGCTCAAATTTGGCAAAATCTGAACCGCCAGGTGTAACTATTTTACGAATGAACAACCTTCAAGATGATGGTTGGGACTTAAGAGACTTGAAGTACATTGAACTCAGCGATAATCAGATAGATACTTATCGTTTATATTCAGGCGATCTCGTTTTTAATCGTACAAACTCTAAAGAACTTGTTGGGAAATGTGAAGTTTTCCGTGAAACGGGAGATTGGGTTTTTGCCTCCTATCTTATTCGCGTTCGTACTAATGACAAGCAGTTAGATCCACAATTTGCTTCAGATTTTTTAAGTACCTATACAGGCAGGCTTCAAATTGATCGGTTCTCACGGCAAATTATTGGAATGACCAATATCAACGCTGAGGAGATTCGTGAAATCCTTATTCCTTTACCTTCGCTATCAAAACAACATGAACTTGTTGCTGCAATGGATAAAGCGCGATCACAGCGACGACAAAAACTAGCAGAAGCTGATGCTCTCCTTTCCAGTCTTGATGAATTTATTTTAAATGCACTAGATATTAGCTTGCCATCCCCTGATAGTCGTAAAGCTTATGCTATTTGCCTATCTCAAATGCTGGGAGAGCGAGTTGATGCCTATTCAAACCAACCCTATTTTCAAAAATTGTTTACCACTATTAAGAGTTCACACCATCATCTAACAAATCTTGGTAATATTGCTGAACTGATTTTCTCGGGAACAACACCTCTAGCGAAAGGCGATGCTTACGTTGATCCACCCAATGGGGTTCGCTTTGTCCGAAGTGGTGAAATTACCAAGGAAGGTGGAGTAACCCCAACCAGTGAAGTTCATATTCGAGAAGAAATTCATAACGAAAAAATGAAACGATCCCAACTAAAAAGAGGAGATATACTGATTGCTATTGTCGGTGCAACTATCGGAGCAATTGGTATTGATGATTTCAATGAACCTGCCAATATTAATCAGGCTATAGCTGCTGTTCGTATTAGCTCTAATGATGTATTAGTAGAGTATGTTTGCTGGTATCTTCGATGCAGTTTAGGTCAAGGCCTTTTAGACTACTTTAAACGTCCAGTAGCAAGAGCGAATATCAACTTGACTGAGGTTGGCGAAATACCAGTTATTATCCCTTCTCAAGAGATTCAAAAATATATCATTGCTGAAGTACATAGTCGCCGGGAAGAAGCTCGACGTTTACGCTCCGAAGCAGAGACAGGTTGGCAAAATGCCAAACGATGGTTTGAAGAACAACTACTTGGAACTGCTCCACTATGAGGTTTGAATTTCTACTTTCTTACTGCCATACATCCAGCACTGAAATTCGCACAACATTAGTGGAAGTATTAACTAGAGTGCTAGAAGATAACCTCAATGAATTTAGCCTTGATGAAATTAAGCAAATGATTGTTCTTAATCACCAACGGCTAGGGAATGAAAAAACCGATGATGCTGGTAATAATTCTCAAAATATCATTCTTGGTTTGACCTTAGAACTACCAGAAGAAACGAAGGAAACCCAAAGCGTTTTAGATGAGTTCGCCGAAGCTTTATTAGATACGATTTCAGACTCTCATATTGTCAAATTTGAAGACTCATTACTTCACGACGATCTTGCTCGTTGGGCAGATGAAATTTTTACAGTCGAAATGAAGCTACGGCGTGTCTTAACCCTCATTTATTTTCATGCTTATCAAGATAGCGATCCTTATGAATTGCTAAAGGATGAAAAGGAGCAACCTATGGCAAAAGATAAACCTGATAGAAAGCAAATGAAAACAGCAGTAGATAATCAATTTTTTCATTTAACTTTCAGTCAATATGTCAATCTAAATACACGCCCCGATCTTAAAATCGGTGATTTATTAAAAAATATCTGCAACTCAGCCAACTATGATACCTTATACAGAGAAATAAATCGTAAGCCCATTGAAGATGAGGATGATGTTAATTTTTTAGCAGGTCTTAAAGAGCGTATGGGGGCAATTGAAAAAATGCGTAACTGTGTAGCTCACAACCGTCGCCCATCTCGTCGGGTTGTAGAAGATTACGATAATGCTCGCCCATTGCTGAAGAAGTTGCTTGATGATTACCTTAATAAGTGGACATGGAGAGAATTGGGTGAGGGTGAATCGTAGAATTTTTGGGAGAGCAAGATACTGCATAATTGTTAAACAAAAAAGGCTTTAATCAAATTTATTTTTGATACTTTTTCATCTCACCAAACATCAATAGACAGCGATCGCACCTCCCAAAAGAGCCAACTTCCCCAACCCAGTCGGCATTAACTCACTCGCCCGCCGAAACCGCCCCAAAAAAGGACTTGCATTCCTCACTACAAACCTGGCATGGTATTACTTGGGAGGCCGGGGGATGCGAAAACTCAGGGGACTGAGGATTTGATTGAGAGTTCGCAGTTGTTCAGCAGTGCCCAAACAAATCAGCATATCTCCTCCTTCGATCGCAGTTTCTCCGGTAGGCCCGACAATCAAAGTCCCGCCAGCGCGCCGCACTGCTAAAACCAAGGCCCCCGATTGCGATCGCAACTTGGCATTTCTCAAAGTTTCCCCAACGTAGACACAACTATTGGGATCGACCAAAAATTCTTCCATGTAAAAAGAACTATCGGTGCCCGTCAAAACACCATCTAAAAAATCCATAACTTGAGGCCGCAAAGCCGCCGCCGCCATGCGTTTTCCCCCGGTAATGTAGGGGGATACGACTGCATCGGCGCCGCCCCGCTGCAACTTCTTTACCGCTTCTTCTGTAGTGGCGCGGGCGATCGCCCGTACCTTCGGATTCAGAGTTTTCGCTGACATGACAGTGTATAAATTCTCGGCATCCGAAGGCAAAGCTGCTACTATGCAAATTGCGCGATCGATCCCCACACTCAGCAAAATTTCGTCCAAAGTCGCGTCTCCTTGGACAGCCGTGTACCCCAGTGCCAAAGCTGACTCAACCGAATGTACTGCCGAATCTATAACCACAAAAGAGATGTTTTCGGCCTGAAATTCCAAGGCAATTTGGCGGCCAGTACGCCCAAAACCGCAGAGAATGTAATGCCCGATCAAAGAATCTACCAATCGTCGCTGCTGCCTAATTCTTGCTCCTTCTTGAAAATATCCTTCAATCAGCGCTTCTGTAAAGCGGTTGACGATGAAACCAATCACAATCACACCCATCAAAATCAGGCATATGGTAAACATTCGCCCGCGTTTCCCGAGGGGCTGAAGTTCCCCGTAGCCGACAGTGGCTAGGGTAAAGACTGTCATGTAAGCGGCATCGAGCAAAGACCATTTTTCCACCAGGCAATACCAGAGAGTACCCGTGCAGAAAATGCCACCAAGAGCGATGACTCCATTTCTTAAGTCTTTTTGCAGGCGCTGGTACTTTTGTTCTAGAGTTGAATACACCGATCGGGCTGACCTATTA
Organism: Microcoleus sp. Pol11C2; assembly: GCF_036701505.1. Lineage (NCBI taxonomy): Bacteria > Bacillati > Cyanobacteriota > Cyanophyceae > Oscillatoriales > Microcoleaceae > Microcoleus > Microcoleus sp. Pol11C2. The sequence continues at coordinate 9,319 of NZ_JAUBQX010000089.1, read as the reverse complement.
CCTATTACCTGCTACCAATTTTAACGATATCAGCCCTAGACACAGGGGCGGTCAAAAAGCCAGTTTCTGCCTAGATACTTTGGTGCCAAACTCAACATTTTGACTCTTAACCCGGTTTTTTTTGCGTGAGTTCCGACTGAGTTCCAATCCCGTCGCAGAGGTGTCGATTGTTTTGATTTGCGATCGGATTTGTCTGAAAATAATTGCGGGCTCCATCGCAACCCTGCAGCAATAAATCGTCAAGATTAAAATTCCACAGCATCACCGTACCGTCAGCACTAGCACTAGCGATCGCCTTGCCGTCTGGACTAAAACTCGCACTCCAAACAGCATCCTTGTTACCTTTTAAAGTTTGGAGCAATGTACCGTCAATGTTCCACAGCCTCACCATTTTGTCTGTGCTTGCAGATAGCAACATTTGACTGTCGGGACTAAAGCTGATATTTGTCACTCCACTTGTATGCTTTAAAATACTTAGCGGTATGCCGTCTTTGCTCCAAATTCTCGCAGTTCCTCCAGCACCTGCAGCCGCCACCATTGCTCCGTCTGGACTGAAAGTTACACTCATAATTTTATCACTTTCCATCTGTAAAGTTCGGAGCAATTTGATATCGGTGCTGGCTTCGATTGACTGCTGTTTTTGCAACTTTTCCACAATCTTTCTCAAATTCCAAAGTTTGACAGTGCCATCAGTACCAGCCGCAGCAATTATCTGACCGTCTGGGCTAAAACTGGCGCTGGTTATCCAACCTCGCTCCACTTTTAAACTTGACAATTCTTCACCGTTTATTTTCCATAGTTTAACTGTTCCATCGGCACTTGCTGAAGCAATAATTTTACCATCGGGACTCAAAGAGACGCTTGTTATTTGACCGCTGTGTCCTTTTAAATCATGAAGCAATTCGCCATTTTTTTGCCAAATTTTGACAGTTTGATCGTCGCTGGCAGAGACAATGATCTGACCGCTAGAATGAAAAATAGCCCTTCTAATTTTATCAGTATGCCCTGTCAATGTTGCTTGTAAAGTTCCATTAGTTTGCCAAAGCTTGATATAATTATCATCGGTAGCAGTCACAAGTGTTTGACTGTCGGGACTGAAACTCACGAAAGCGAGGGTACTCGCTTGACTCTGCAAGCGGCGGCGTTCCCGAAAGTTGTAAACTGCCTGTTCGAGGGCGATCGCCACTCGCATCTGAATATCTGAGCTCACTCCGAGCGATCGTTTCATTTCTGTAACAGCTCTGATGCTTTCTAGCAAAGCTTCTTCTTTTTTATCTGCGGCAAATAGCGTTTCTGATAGCAAACTGAGAGTGAGAATTTTGTTGTTTCTTTCTTCGATTGACGGTTTAACCCAAAAAGCTACTATCAGGATTGATATTAATATGACTGCGGCTCCTGTAACTGTTTGCACTCTCAGTTGTTGCTCGCGCCAAAGTTTAACTGCAATGGCTTTTTTCTGCTTTTGTGCTTCGCTTAGTTCCTCTAGTAACTTTTTTTCGCGGCGCAGTTGTTCAATTTCAGTTTGAGTTTGTTTTTCGCGATCGCGCAATTTGGAAAATTCCGCTTCTTGACTCGCACCTAAAAATTGATAATCTTGCGTACTCAAGCTTTTATTTGCCGCCCACTGTCGGGCATCTTCCAGTGCTTGACCCCGCAACAAGCGAGATTCGTCTTGACAATTTGTAGCTATCCATGCTGTTAGGGATTCAGCATAGGGGCGCAAGTCGCCGAGTGCTTTTTCTACCCAGTCATGGCTGAATATAGCTGCGTAAATGCGGTTGGATACGGTTAATTTTCCGGCTCGTTTTACTACTAATCCGCTCAGCCGCAATTCTGTTTGTTCGGGAGTATCATCCGCCCAGATTCCTCCTACCAGGGCGGGCACGGGGGCACCGCCCCTACAATCGGGGGGTTCTGAAAGTGGCAATATTTTTTGATATAGTCCTAATAACCTATTGGCGTGGTGCTGACTTCTGAGAAGGCGATCGCGAATTGTTTTAATGTGTACCGGTTCATCTGACGATTCCCAATTATCAATAATATGAGACTGCACTATCTCGCTAATTAATAATTTATTTATAGTCAAATTGTTAGTTTGGCTTTCATCGGTTGAATCTGATATAATAGACGCCGAAGCTAAGCTTTTTACATGGTGCAGAATCAGCTTGCAAAGCTTTTGAGTCAGAAAGGGCTGCCCTCCAGTCCAGTCCAAAATCTCTTTTAAAACCTCTTGAGTATTGTCTACTTTTCCCTCAAATCCCTTGGCTAAAGGCAGAGCTTCCTGTAAGTTAAAACCGTGCAATTCAATAGCTAAACCGATATTAAAGGGCGTGCGAGTTGCATCGCTAATTAAATCCGATGGCGTAGCTACTCCCAGCAAAGCAAATGTAATGCGCTGGTATTCTGAATTGTGAGCGCGTTTATTGTAGCAACATCTAATTAATGCAAAGAAATCATCTAGCGGTTCTTGGAAACTCAGAACGCTATCAATTTCATCAATAAAAATGACCAGGTTTTGAGAAATTTTGACCAGCAGCAACTCTTCAATTAACTCTCCTAAGCGCTGCACCGGCGGCATCAACTCTCTCTCCCGCCACCAAGTCATAAACTCGACTGGGTTAAACAGGTTGAAACTGCACAATAGCTTGTAAGCGACGCCGCCGTACCACTTATCTAGAGAGACTTGCTGGTTGCCAATGTCCGAAAGGTCGATCGTAGCACAAGCAATGCCATCAGCCGAGAGTTTTTGTACAGTTCGCACTAGCAAACTGGATTTGCCCATTTGTCGGGAATTGAGCACGTAACAAAACTCTCCAGCTTTGAGGGCTTGATAAAGTTCTGAGTCAGCTTGTCGCACTACATAAGTAGGTGCATTTTGCGGGAGACTGCCGCCGATTTGATAGTGGTAATCGACTGTCATTATATTGCCTCTATTGATAACTTTGTCTCAGTTCTATGGTGCCTGTAGCACAAGCAATTTTACCATTTTTATAAGTTGGTTCTGGTGGTTTAATTGTACCAGCAGAATCAGCTCCGCACAATATAGATGTGGCCGTTATTTGAGTTTTAGAAGCATTTGACTCAACTTTTGTAGCAGGAATTACCAAGACACCACCCACAAAGCTTTTAAGGTCTTTTTGCTTTGATACTCCATAATTAAATGTTGCTTTTTTTGTGGTCAGAAGGGAATATTTGTAATTTTCAGTCTCGGTTTTAATAATGCGAATTCCTAAAGCCTTAACAGAAGTGCTAAAAACACTTTTTTCGGCAAAATAGGCTTGCTGCCGTTTGTTGATTAAGCTAATATAATCTCTGGGTTCCCATTGCTTGTTGATCCTAACCCTAACCTGAAAGGATGGCACAACAAATACCCAAGCCAATACTCCCATCACCATTAAACTCACTAAGCATCCACCAACATTTGATGCAAGGCTAGCTGATTTATAATTTTGTTGATTCATTGTTTTGTCTTCTCTCTATTTGTTGTAAAGGCTTTAGCGCGGTAAATACCAATTGAAGGTCGATTTAAGGTTAGTAATTGACAGTCCTTATTTTGCGTGCATTTAGATTATTCTGACCATTTTTTTGTGCCTTTACCACAAGCTATTTTACCATTTTCATAGGTGGGCTCCGCTGGTGTAATTGTACCGCGAGAATCAGCTTGGCACAATATGGACGTTGTAGTTCTTTCCTCTTTAGCAGAATTTGGATCAAACTTTTTAGCAGGAACAATAAAAACACCACCGACATAACTTTTGGACTTGTTTCCCTTTGCTACTGCATAATTAAATGCTGCTTTCTTAGTGGCACGAATTGAATACTTGAAATGTGTTGTCTCTCTTTCAATGCCAATTCCCAAAGCCTTAACAGAACTGGAAAAAGCATTTTTTTCTGCAAAATAGGCTTGCTGACCTCGGTTCACTGAGCTAACATACTGTTGCGCTTGAAATGTCATATATGATGTCATATACTTATCATGCGCGCTATCACCCAGAAATGTTGGCATAGCGATCGCACCAATTGCTCCAATGCCCATTAAAAGCAATAAGCATCCGCAACCATTAGGTGAAATTCTAGCTGATTTAGAATCTTGTTGACTCATAGTTTTCTATCCTCCCTGTTTGTAGTAAAGACTTTACTCCGGTAAATCTCAATTGAAGGCCGATTTAATATTGGTAATCGACTGTCATTATATTCCGTATAGTTAAATTATTTGGGCACTTGTGTTGTGCCTTTCCCACAAGCAATTTTACCATTTTCATAGGTGGGCTCCGCTGGTTTAATTGTACCGGGAGAATCACCTTGGCAGAATATGGATATTGTTGTTATTCCATCTTTAGCCGCATTTGGCTCAACTTCTTTAACAGGAACTAAAAAGACACCGCCGACATAACTCTTAAGTTGTGGTTGCTTGGAGACTCCATAATTAAAAGCAGTTTGCTTTGTGGCGCTAACTGAATACTTGTAATTTGTTGTCTCCGTTTTTATCCCAAGTTCCAAAGCATTAACAGAACTGGAAAAAACACTTTTTTCGGCAAAATCTGCTTGCTGAGCTTTGTTCATTGAGCTAACATACTGTTTTGCTTCCGACTGCTTGCTTCTATTGGTATTATTTAGATAAAATGGCAGAGCTATCCCATTTATTACTCCAATACCGGTTATAAGTAATAAGCATCCGCAACCGCGACAAGCTGCATTTCGAACTATTGATTCTTGATTCTTAGTCATGGTGTTGTCTCCTTAAATGGTATATACAAGGCGAATTAAATTCGGCGAGGCTGAGCCTCTGGAACTGCGTTACCAGGAAGAGCCTGGTAACGAGGAAAAGGAGGGAATACTAATCTCTAAGCTCGCAGCTTTTGTACTTCTTTCCGGTCAATGGATGTTGGCTGAACCACTTTACTGCCGATCGCAAAATCGCGCAATTCCACTCTCGTAAACTTCACACCCCAAGGATCTGTCGCTGTATCCAACTCCTCTACTAAAGCATTATTGATTTCATGGCGAGCCGTGTAAAGTTCCTCCATAGATAATGTCGCAATGTGAGTCCGAATTGAAAGAATCAGCATATTTAACATCGCTTCCTTGAGATTCTGCACTTTGTAGGAAGCTTTTTCTAAGTCAATTATTCGCCAGTAAACAATAAATTCAACGGTGATGGCAAGGCGATCGCGCGTCGTGCATTGTTGCGGTGGCAGGTTTAAAATTTGCTCGCGCAGAGTTTGTTTATAAGCCACTGTTTCGACAAAGGGAATCAAAAAAGTCAAACCTGGTTCGAGTTTCTTGCGATCGTACTTTCCGAAAATTTCAACTAAGGCCTCATCTCCTTGACGGACGATTTTGACGCTGCTGGCTAAGGATACTCCGGTGATTGCAAACAACACCATCAAAAAATACTGATACATAGTGAATCTCCTGGTAAATAGTTGACAGTTGACAGTTGACAGTTGACAGTTGACAGTGATTTCTTAGTCCGCGAAGGCGGAATTTGTTTGTGTAGAAGCGATTTCAATCGCCGATCGAGGAGCTAACTGTTGATGTGAATTAATCTGTCAGGTACAACAATCAGCGTGTTTCCTTCGCGGCGCAAAACGTAAACTTTTTGTCTGGGTGCGATCGCCCCTTGGGAATCTTCATTGCGAGCTTTCCACGAAGCCCCTTCATAAATCACCATTCCGGTTTCTCCGGGGAAAATCTCGGAGATTGTTGTCGCTTCGGTTGCTTCGGGAATCACAAACTTTTTGCGAACAATAAAAATCGGTCGAATCCAAATGCTCAGCGCGAGGGCTATCCCCATCCAGTAGAAGATTTGCCAGTCAAAATCTTCATACATTATGTTCGCCCAACTAAACTGAAATGCTACAGATCCTCTCCACAAAATAAAGGATTCAATTAAAGCCGAAGCTCCCATCATTAGCAGGTAAAATCTGTATTTTTGGGGCTGAGTTTTGATGATTAATAGCTCGATCGCACTAAGCACAACTCCGAGCAGCAGCCAGAATAGGGGCGGGGTGAAGGCGAAACCTGGTTGATTAGTGGCTGAGGCCAGCGACCAAATTAGGATAGAATACACAATGCTCTTACCTCGTTTTGATGGGATTCAACCTTGTTATTTCTAATCTAATCAGGTGGCTATTTGAGTTGGCGACTGAGTTATTTGAAAAATCATCGACTTTTCATCGACTTTTCATCGACTTTAGGGACGGTTGGCATTTATGATGGTTTCAGTGTTTTGATTGTGATAAGCAATGCCACGATCGCTAAGGGTGCGCGAAGAGTGCATTCGCGCAGTTAAATCCTGTCTCCTGAGAAATGGCTTTCCCAGTCAGAAAATCCTGGCTGAGGATTTAGGGATGGCGCAATCTACTGTCAGCCATTTTCTGAATGGCAAGCCTGTGGATTATGCCAATTTCATCGAAATTTGTCGCGGATTGGGCCAGGAATGGCGCGATATAGCCGATTTTGACGCGAATTCAGAGCCAGAGGAGGTAGTGCTGGTGAGCGCCAAAGTGGCGATCGTCTTCGAGGGCTTTCCTTCGGATCGCTTCGCTAACGCCAACGCCCGATCGACCTCAAACACCACCCTTTCTCAGCAGTTACACCAAGCTTTGAGTGCGGGAGGCCATGAAGTCTTTTTTATTAACAACAGCAGCGACTCAGCCTCATATTTAAAGCGTTGCGATTATTTGCTGTTGCTGATTTCCCAAGAATCAGCCGCTAGCGAAATGATATTGGAACAAGTGCAGCTAGCCAAAGAACTGCACAATTCAACTGCTCATAAACCCGCAATTTTACCAATTTTACTTGAATTAAATACACCGCTTTCTTTTGATTTACTGAGCTACTTAGCAGGAATTCAGCCCTGGCTGTGGCGCGGTGTTGGCGACTCATTTAAGTTATTATCACAAATTTTAACCATTATCAAAGAAGGTCGCACATCGTTAACTGCCGACCATGAATTAGCTGTAGAATGGAACGCAATTACTAGCACCAAACAGTCAATAATTCAACCTCTGCCAGCAGCGCAGCCTGAATTGCCGGGAGGACAAGTTGAAATAGCTTCTCGTTTTTATATCGATCGCCCTCCCATCGAATCCCGCTGTTACGAGACGATCGCCCAACCGGGAGCGCTAATCCGCATAAAAGCACCCAGACAAATGGGCAAAACTTCCTTGATGGCGAGGATTTTGCATCACGCAGAACAGCAAGGTTCTCGCACGGTAGCGCTGAGTTTTCAGCTAGCCAATAGGAAAATATTCGCTAATTCAGACACATTTTTGCAGTGGTTTTGTGCTAGCATCGGTCAAGAGTTAGGAATGCTGGAGCAGTTGCCCAAGTGTTGGGAATTAGCCGATTTGATTGGCAGCAATCAGTGCTGCAAGGCTTATTTTGAACAGTATTTGCTGTCTGAATCCTCAAAACCTCTGACGTTAGGGTTGGATGAGAGCGATCGCCTGTTTGAATCGCCGGAAATTGCCGACGACTTTTTTGGGTTATTGCGAGCTTTACACGAAGAAGCAAAACGGCGAGATATTTGGAAAAAATTGCGTTTAATTGTGGTGCATTCTACGGAAGTATATATCCCGCTGGATGTGAATAAATCGCCGTTTAATGTCGGGTTGCCCATTGATTTGCCTGAGTTTAATTCCCAGCAAGTGCAAGACTTAGCAGCGCGACACGGAATTAATTGGAGTGCTACAGAAGTGGCAGAAATGATGGCGCTAGTGGGAGGACATCCCTACTTAGTGCGGCTGGCTATGTATCGCATTGCCTGTCAAGATGTGACTTTAAATCAATTGCTGAAATCGGCGGCAACCGAGGCAGGAATTTACAGCGACCATTTGGGCCGACATTTGTGGAATTTAGAAAAATATCCAGAATTAATCGAGGCGATGAGAGAGGTTTCGAGTGTGTCAAAGCCAGTCCGATTAAGGCTAGAAGTAGCGTTTAAATTAAACAGTATGGGGTTGGTGAAACAGGAGGGCAATTATTGCAGTGCGAGATGCAATTTGTATGAGGAGTATTTTCGCGATCGGCTAAATGCCAAATAATATCGAATTATTGAACAGCGAAGATGCTAAGGACACGAAGGAAGAACCCCCCACCCCCCAGGGCAGTTTCATTATCAGAAAAACCAGGATTTTGTAGGGGTAGTGCCAAGAGTGCCTACCCCTCCCCAGCGACGCGATCCATTGGCATTGCAGCGATAGGACACGGACACGGAGGCACCGCCCCTACGAAAAATGCAACCGCCCTGCCCCCTTGGAGGGAATCGGGGAGAGAACAAGTAGATCGTTTTCTGCCGGGAAAGGAGTAATGAAAAGTCGATGAGAAGTCGATTAAAACTCACTCAAGTTCTCAAATAGCGACGTGATTTAATAAAAATAGAGTAGAAGCAAGGCACAGTAGGCGAGGTTTGCAAGCCCCACCGCACTCAATGGACTGGATGAAAACGACGCTAAAAATAACTTGCTTGTTTTTCTTGGCATCGACTGTTCGATTAGGCGATATTGGACAAGATACCCGTGCACTCGCTGTTTGACTCTACAATCCCCATGTGTTTACGCCGGGGAGTATGTCAATCACTTGAAAACTACTCTGCTAACACATTTGGACAACCACCATGCAGCTTAAAAAAAATCCTCAAATCGAGGCACTCAACAAACAAGCAGTATCGAGAACAACCATGCAGCTTAAGACAAACCCTCAACTCGATGCACTTAACAAACAAGCGGCATCTTCAGAAAAAAACCTTCCCCCTGACAAAAAAAGTAAATCTTGGGTAGGAATCTTACTGAGGATCACTTTTATTTACTTTCCTCTGGGCAGCATAATAGTTGGTGCGCTCGCCCTTCCTTCTGTTGTCGGTTGTGGTGGCGGGAAGAAAGCGAAGCAATCAGAAGGTAAACAATATGTTAGCGCAATGAACAAAGGTCAACAAGCAATATACGCCGAGGATGGCGCATTTTCCAATTCCGTTAATGCCCTAGGTCTCGGCATTAAAACTCAGACAACCAACTATAACTATTCAACCATATCTACCAAAAATTCTGCCTTTAGTTATGCTGTAGCCCGCAGCAATAATCTTACTAGCTATGTCGGGGCTGTATTTTTAGTACCTGTTTCCAAAGCAGCTAACAAAGAGCTGACTACTGTATCGATTCTGTGTGCAGCAAATTCTCCTGGAAATACCCAACCGCCTGCTCCTATCCTTCAGAATGGTAATCCTGTCTGCGCTGCTGGTATAGCAATCCTAAATCATTATCATGAGTACGGTACAATTATATGCAATACTTGATTATGACAAAAAAAATGAATA
>NZ_JAUBQX010000004.1:237123-239862 GCF_036701505.1 Microcoleus sp. Pol11C2 | reverse complement strand
TTTTAGGTCAGGGAGTTTTTTCATTCCTTTATCTAATGTTTATCTCGTTCTCTTGTCAAGGGGGTTGAGCAATTACTAGCAAGTTATCAAGAAGGACTGCGAGAACTATATGAATATTCGTTGAATTTAGACAATTTAGATAAGAGGTCTGGAGAATACGAAGGAAAACTGACAATTAAAGAAATATTTATTCCCCAAAACGCGCGATCGTGTCAGGAATATTTGCCGAAAGATTATGAATTGCCCAAGGAGATTCAAAAGCGATTGCGGGAACGGGGGGACATAGCCGCCGAACTAAGTCCAGAAGATTTTCAACGCCACCAAAAAGCTTATACTCAACAGCAAACTCGCTCAGTGCTTGACGTGATTGATGATGTCACTTACCGTTATCTAGTAATTCTAGGCGATCCGGGTTCTGGGAAATCTACGCTGTTAAAATATCTGGCGCTTCAGTGGGCAAAATTATCTGCCAATGACTTGTCATTGCACCCGATTCACTTACTGATTGAATTGCGGAAATACAATAGCAGTAAAGATCAAAAAGAGTGCAATAATTTCCTAGAGTTTATGGAATGTGGCTCTAGTTGGATCGGGCATTTAGACAAAAATATCCTGGACAAATGGCTGCAAGATGGTCGCGCTGTCGTCATGTTTGACGGGCTAGATGAAGTCTTTGAGGTGCAAAAACGCAACCGCATTGTTGACCAAATTCATAGCTTCACTCAAAAATATCCAAGGGTGAAAACCATCGTTACTTCTCGCGTGATTGGCTACCAGCAGCAGCGGCTGAAAAATGCCGAATTTCATCACTTTATGCTGCAAGATTTTGAACCGGAACAGATTCAAACTTTTCTCCAGAAGTGGCACGATTTGACATTAATAGATCGCTTGAAAAAAGCTGAGCTTTTAGAACGCTTGCAGCAAGCGATTGCGACATCGAATTCAATTCGAGAATTAGCCGGAAATCCGCTGTTGCTGACGATGATGGGAATTCTGAATCGCAATCAAGAGTTACCGCGCTTTCGGGCGAAACTCTATGAAGAAGCATCAAAAGTGCTGCTGCATAAATGGGACTTTGAAGTGAAAGAAAAACTAAATAATGACAGAATTGACCCTTATGTAATTGATGAAGAAGTCAAACAAAGTATCTGCGGGCGAATCGCCTACACAATGCAGTCTAGTAGCAAACAATTAGGAAATATTATTAGTCGCGAGGGTTTGCGGCAAACTATTACTGATTCATTGAGCGGCTTGAGGGGAATTGAGCCAACTGATTGTGCTAAGTTGATGGTAGACCAACTGCGCGATCGCAATTTTATTTTGTGTTTTTTGGGTGGATACAATGAAGATTATTTTGCTTTTGTCCACCGCACGTTTTTGGAATATTTTTGTGCTTGGGAGTTTGTGCGGCAATTTGAAAAACAAAAAACGCTTGATTTAGATGGTTTGATTGAAGTTTTTCGAGAGCATTGGCGAGATGAGTCTTGGCATGAAGTGTTGCGTTTAATGGCGGGAATGCTGGATGCTAGATTTACAGGTAAAATCCTAGAATACCTGATTGGTGAAAATGGGGAAGCCGAAAAGTTTAGCAATCTGTTTTTGGCGGCGCAGTGTGTTTCTGAAGTCAGGAATAGAAATGAGATCGCTGCTATTGCTAGGAATTTGCGCGATCGAGTTAAAGAGTTAACTCGATACGGAAATATCACTGCTTTTATACATTTAGAATATAAAATCCTAGTTGATGAAATTCACAGACAAGCAGTAGCAGCAGTTGCCGCAACTTGGAAAGATGACCCGGAAACCTTACCTTGGCTCAAACAACGCGCTCAATGTGGCGATAGTTGGGCTGTGCGACAAGCAGCAGTCCAAGAAATAGCACGGGGGTGGAAAGATGACCCGGAAACCTTACCTATCCTCAAACAACGGGTTCAATCAGACGATGATATGGCTGTGCGATATGCAGCAGTCCAAGAAATAGCACGGGGGTGGAAAGATGACCCGGAAACCTTACCTTGGCTCAAACAACGCGCTCAATCTGACGATGATTCGCGTGTGCAAAGTGAAGCATTCCAAGAAATAGCACGGGGGTGGAAAGATGACCCGGAAACCTTACCTTGGCTCAAACAACGCGCTCAATCTGACGATGATTCGGGTGTGCAAAGTGCAGCAGTCCAAGAAATAGCACGGGGGTGGAAAGATGACCCGGAAACCTTACCTATCCTCAAACAATGGGCTCAATCAGACGATAATTCGGCTGTGCGACGTGCAGCAGTCCAAGAAATAGCACGGGGGTGGAAAGATGACCCGGAAACCTTACCTATCCTCAAACAACGCGCTCAATCAGACGATAATTGGGATGTGCGACGTGCAGCAGTCCAAGAAATAGCACGGGGGTGGAAAGATGACCCGGAAACCTTACCTATCCTCAAACAACGCGCTCAATCAGACGATAATTGGCCTGTGCGAGAAGCAGCAGTCCAAGAAATAGCACGGGGGTGGAAAGATGACCCGGAAACCTTACCTATCCTCAAACAACGCGCTCAATCAGACGATAATTGGCCTGTGCGAGAAGCAGCAGTCCAAGAAATAGCACGGGGGTGGAAAGATGACCCGGAAACCTTACCTATCCTCAAACAACGCGCTCAATCAGACGATAATTGGAATGTGCGACGTGCAGCAGTCCAAGAAATAGCACGGGGGTGGAAAGATGACCCTGGAATATTTGAATTATTGTGCGAG
>NZ_JAUBQX010000004.1:173648-237023 GCF_036701505.1 Microcoleus sp. Pol11C2 | reverse complement strand
ATGTGCGACGTGCAGCAGTCCAAGAAATAGCACGGGGGTGGAAAGATGACCCTGGAATATTTGAATTATTGTGCGAGATTGCTATCAATGACCCCTTCGATCATCGCGGCAAGAACCGTTGGCGTAACCCGCGGCAAACAGCTCTTGCAGCTATGATTGAGTTATATCCCGATCGCCCTCAAACTTTAGAACTTGTGCGCGATCGCGCTCAGAACGATTCTGACTACTTTTTCCGCGAATTTGCCCAGAAAAAATTGGCAGAATTAGAACGCCAATGAGCGATATATTCGATCGCCGATCGCCATTTTTTCTAATTTTAGGAGTCGTTGGGTGGGGGCGGGTTGATGAGATTATTGGTTTTAAACATAGATGGTTGGTAAAACCCGCCCAGACAAAATTATCAATTACCAATGATAAATTGCGGGTTGAACAATATGTATGTAGGGGCGAATTTCACCAACAATAATTGCCTAAAACTAATAATCTGGTAAACCCGCCCCCACCCGATGACAAATTAAAAGGTACATTGCTATGCGCTCCAGATAGCATTTAAGCCGGAATAAATGCTAAGAAACCCGGTCGATCGTAGAAATCTGGTTTCTGGGAATTGGGGTTATTTATTCTTTTAGGACTTACGCATCAAGACCAAAGAAACCCGGTTTTTTGCCGTTTGGCCGACTGTAACGAAGTATGCTCGTAAAAACCCGGTTTCTGACCACCTGTGCGTAAGTCTTATTCTTTTCAGGGCGAACGGGGATATTTGGTCGATCGCCCCCCAGCTAAAATTACATATACTACAACACATAATACAGATATTTGAGCCAAAATCCTTGGAGCTCAGAAAAATCAGAATCGAAGCCCCTTGAATGTGTAAAAATACTGAAGCAAACATTACTAAACCCTGCACGGAGCAATTGTTGTGGATTCCAGATATAACCCCCAATCCATAGAAGAAAAATGGCAGCAGACATGGGCTGAGCAAAACTTAGACCAGATGCCAGAAGATACGCAAAAGCCTAAATTTTATGCCTTATCCATGTTCCCCTACCCGTCGGGAAACCTGCACATGGGGCACGTCCGCAACTACACAATCATCGATGTAATTGCCAGACTCAAGCGAATGCAAGGCTATCGGGTATTGAATCCGATGGGATGGGACGCTTTTGGTTTGCCCGCAGAAAATGCCGCCATCGAGCGAGGAATTCCCCCTGCACAATGGACTTATCAAAACATTGCCCAAATGAAAGGCTTATTTCGCCGCCTGGGTATTTCTTTCGACTGGACAAAAGAAGTTACAACTTGTTCTCCCGATTATTATCGGTGGACTCAATGGATTTTCTTGCAATTTTTAGAAGCCGGATTAGCATATCAAAAAGAAGCGGCAGTTAATTGGGACCCCATCGACCAAACAGTCTTAGCAAACGAACAAGTAGATAACGAAGGTCGTTCCTGGCGTTCCGGTGCCAAAGTCGAGCGCAAATTATTACGGCAGTGGTTCCTCAAAATTACCGATTACGCGGAACAGTTATTAAACGACTTAGACAAATTGCCAGATTGGCCAGAAAGAGTCAAATTAATGCAAGCCAACTGGATCGGCAAATCAGTCGGCGCTTACTTAGAATTTCCGATTGTCGGAATGGATGAAAAAATCGCCGTTTTCACCACACGTCCCGATACAGTTTACGGCGTCAGTTACGTTGTTTTAGCACCGGAACATCCACTAACTAAGCGCGTAACAACCGAAGAGAGAAAAATGGCAGTAGAAACCTTCATCAAAGAAGTTGCCGCCCAAAGCGAGATCGATCGCACAGCCGAAGACAAACCCAAGCGCGGCATCCCCACAGGTGGCAAAGCAATCAATCCTTTCAACGGCGAAGAAATCCCCATTTGGATTGCCGATTATGTGCTGTACGAATACGGCACCGGCGCAGTCATGGGAGTACCCGCCCACGACACGCGAGATTTCAAATTTGCCAATCAATATCAACTGCCCATTAAAGTAGTAATTGTGGATGATGATGAAGTTCCGCTGACCGAAGCTTACACCGAACCCGGAATTATGATTAATTCCGAAAGCTTCAACGGCATGGATTCAATTAAAGGCAAAGCAGCGATTATTCACCATGCCGAAAATGCAGGTTATGGCAAAGCCCGAATCCAATACCGCTTGAGAGATTGGTTGATTTCTAGACAGCGTTATTGGGGCGCTCCGATTCCCGTAATTCACTGTCCCACCTGCGGAACAGTCCCCGTCCCTCAATCAGACTTACCCGTATTGTTGCCGGAAAATGTAGAATTTACAGGCAAAGGTTCGCCCTTGGCCAAGATGGAAGAATGGGTAAACGTTCCTTGTCCGAGTTGTGGCACTCCGGCGAAGCGAGAAACAGATACGATGGATACTTTTATCGATTCCTCGTGGTATTTCTTGCGCTATCCCGATGCTCAAAATCAAGAGCAAGTCTTCGATACGGCGAAGACAAACGATTGGATGCCCGTAGACCAATATGTGGGCGGCATCGAACACGCAATCTTGCACTTGCTGTATTCGCGGTTCTTTACCAAGGTTTTGCGCGATCGGGGTTTGATCAATTGTGACGAACCATTTAAACGCCTGTTAACTCAAGGCATGGTGCAAGCAATGGCATACAAAAACCCCGTTACGGGCAAATACGTTTCCCCAGCAGATATAGACCCCGCAAATCCAAAAGATCCTGAAACTGGCGAAGCTTTAGAAGTCTTCTATGAAAAGATGTCAAAATCCAAATATAACGGCGTTGACCCCTTGCAAGTTATGGGAAAATATGGGGTAGATACGGCGCGGATGTTTATTTTATTCAAAGCACCGCCAGAGAAGGATTTGGAGTGGGATGATGCTGATGTAGAAGGGCAATTTCGCTTTTTAAATCGCGTTTGGCGCGTGGTGACAGAGTTTGCTGCACGCCCCCCTGCTACCCCCTGTCAAGGGATAGAAAATGCTGAATTAAGTAAAATTGAGAAGGATTTACGGCGGGCAATTCACACTGCAATTAAGGAAGTGAGCGAAGATTTGGAGGGCGATTATCAGTTCAATACTGCTGTTTCTGAAATGATGAAACTCAGCAATGCTTTGAATGATGCTAAGTGTAAAGACTCGCCAATTTATGCCGAAGGAATCAACACTTTGATTCGCTTGTTAGCGCCTTTTGCGCCGCATATTGCTGATGAATTGTGGCACAATACTGGTAACAGTGAATCGGTGCATATGCAAACTTGGCCTACTGTAGATGCTTCTGCCTTAATTACCGATGAAATTACGCTGGTAATTCAAGTTATGGGCAAAACTCGCGGCACAATTCAAGTGCCTTCTGGTGCTGATAAAGCTGCTTTGGAAAAGTTTGCTCGCGAGTCGGAATTAGCCAAGCGTCACTTGGAAGGTAAGGAAATTAAAAAGGTAATTGTGGTGCCTGGAAAGTTGGTTAATTTCGTGGTAGCTGGATAAAGATGAGAAACCCGGTTTCTTCAATAAACCGGGTTTTTAATACTTGCAGTTAAAAATTAGCCAGTCGAAAAATGATTAATCTAAAAATTTTCGTACTATGACTTACGCACTCCGCCAAAGAAACCGGGTTTTTTAGGGAATCTGCTGATTATAACAAAGTATTTTTGTAAAAAAACCGGTTTCTGAGCACTCATGTTTAAGTCCTATTTAATTGTTAGTTTCAAAAAGCAATTGCACGATCGCTCCGCATTCCAATTTTAATACTGATTGAGCGCTGCCGCCATTAACGGCAATTTCTACCCAACCGTCAGAACCAGTTATTGCAATTAAATCGCCCGGTTCGCTGTCGCTGTAGGTTTTACCGCTGGGGATGCGAATTGCATCAGAGCTATTGCTAATTGTCAATGACCAATTTTTACCTATAATGCAATTATTGGGGATATTAGTAATTAGGTTGCCGAAGCGATCGACATATTGAATGCAGCCTGTTGCACCTGTGGCTGTAACGGCACAATTTGGTATATCTAACTGCACTAAACTTGCAGGGTCGATCGTCTCCCCCAACTCTTCCAAAGCCACCCCGTTCGCCAAGTGAGCGCCCGCAGCAGCGAAAATATCGCGACCGTGAAAAGTGCTGCTGGGTTGAGGTGTGCGCCAGTATTGCGAATTCGTGAGTTCGACAGAAGCGATCGCACTTTCCCGACTCAACACCCCGCTAAACAACCCGTTATCCGGCCCGACAAGAAAGCAATTAGCACATTTAACCGCAACCCCCCGTCTCTTGCTTCCCACACCCGGATCGACGACAGCAACGTGTACGGTTTCCGGCGGAAAATAAGCAAAAGCAGTCATCAAACAAAACCTCCCCGCTGCTATATTTTGAGAAGGTATTTGGTGCGTAATGTCAATGACTTTTAACTGCGGGTTAATTTGGGCGATCGCACCTTTCATCACTCCCACATAAACATCGCTTAATCCAAAATCCGTCAGTAGAGTTATAATTCTATTTTTAGACATATATCCAAAGGTAAGAATATGGTAGCGCAGTGGGAAAATTTTCTGCAAAACTTGGGAGAATGGCACGGTTCCTTCACTCATCTATCAACGCGAGGAGAGGTACTTCAAGATACTCCTAGCATTATTTCTCTCGAAGGTTTCAATGACAACAAAACTGTGCGATTGAAACTCCGTCGGTTTTCCCCAAATCCTAGCTGTGTCGGCGAACCGGAAGTGAGCGAACTTGTTAGAGAATATCAAGCTTTGGGACGAGATATCCTATTTTTTGAGAATGGAGCTTTTTCTCAGGGTACTATTCAACTAGCGCCTTATTCTGAGTCTGGTGCCGAGTTTGGTTTTATCTACAATTATCGCCGGTTGCGCTTCGTTCAGCTATACAATACCGACGGCTATTTATCAAACCTTACCTTAATTCGGGAAAAACAGCCGGATAAAAATGTCCCCGAACGTCCGCCTTTAACTGTTGAGGCTTTGCTGGGAGAATGGCAGGGCGAGGCGGTGACAATGTATCCAGATTCGCGTTCTCCTGACTTTTATTCTACCCAACTGCAATTGCATTTAGAAAGTAGCGATCGCCTAGTGCAGAAAATTACTTTTGGCAGTAATGCTACTGTTATCAGTTCTAGCGCCAGCATTGACGGTTCAGTTCTGCACTTTAACGAAGGTGCTTCGCCCGTGCAAGTTGTGCTGCTTCCTGACGGCGGTTCTTGCACTTTACCTGTCAAGATTGAATTGAGAAAATCTCTCTTTTTAGAGGCCGGTTGGTTGGTAGAAACTGACTTGCGGTTTCGGATGATTCGCAGTTACAATGAGCGGGGTGAATGGGTAAGTTTGACTTTAGTTACTGAACGCAAAGTTAGTCATTGATTAGTATGAGCTGGTTCACAAGCACTCTTTAATTTCCACCCATAATCTACATAAACCCGCCCCCATTTAGGGCGGACAAAAGTTTATGTATTTGCGAATTTTAGTCGCCGGACTTTGTTTCCTGGGTTTGCGATTGAATCACCGCACTCCAGTCATCATTATTAACAGCAGCTTCCAAATCCTTAGCACGTTCGCCGTCAGTTTGGGCGGCAGTTTCTAATTCTTTGGTAAGACTGGAATCTGCCATTGCTTTGCGTAATTTTAGCTTCTTTTCCTCATAAGCTTTTTGTTCTTCCGCAGACATTGCCGATCGCGCTGCTTGGCCTACCGTAGCCGCCCACATTTCGCTTTCAGCATCGTTTCCAGGTGGAATGCTGCCAATTTCTGCTATCCAAGCATCCCGCAAACTTTCCATTTCTTCCCGCTTCGGAAATTTGAAAGTTTGCACGCGCAGGAAAGCACAATTTTCTGCGCCATTTTGGGCGATGTGACCGTTGATTGAAAGCAGGATATTTCGCGAATAACCGATAAACTGAGTGTTGCCGGAAGTGTCCATTACAGCGTAAACGCCCGCGACTTTTGCGTTAGTTGCCAAATCGCGCCATGTATCGATCGACATTACTTGCGTGCCGTCATTTTCTAATTCAGAAATAGCGGCGGCTGCGCTGTGTTCAGAGTCGGAACTGTATAAAAAGTTGTGCAGTCCTTCATGGGCGACTGGTACGTTTTGATGTTCAATTGCTACGTCTCGATCGGCATTCACTTGATTAGCTTCCATAAAACCCAATTCCTCAAAAAAGGTCAACTTTACTCATTCAATCCCACTTTCAGGGGCGGGCTTTCCGGCCCACCCCACAATAAAGTTCTGTTTGTGGAACAGGCCGGAAAGCCTGTTCTATTGTTTTTTTCGCCCTTATATACTTAACTTGCGGCAATTTGTTGCAATTCCTGGTCAGTCAATTTAACTTCGAGCGCCCCCACAGAGTCCTCAATACTCGATACTTTGGTCGCACCGGGAATCGGAACGACGCAGGGCGATTGAGCCATCAACCAAGCTAATACTATACAGTAAACTGAAACGTTTTTTTCTGCGGCTAATTTGGCGATCGCGGGTATATCTTGCAAGCTGGTGACGCGGCGGCTTCCTCCCAAAGGACTCCAGGGAAAAAATGTCAGTTTTTCGGTTTCGCAATATTCCAGAACGCCGTCTGATTCCGGCTGTCTGTGCCACGGATTGTACTGATTCTGTACAGAGACAATTTCTACTGTATCGCGGGCGCGTTTGATCTGCTCTACAGAAAAGTTGGAAACTCCAATAAATCGAATCATTCCTGCTTCTACTGCTTCTTTTGCGGGTGCTAGGGCTGCTTCGATGGTATAAGCGGGATCTGGCGAGTGATATTGCCAAAGGTCGATCGGTTTCTCGCCGCCCAATGCTTCAAAACTTTCGCGAATTGTCTGGCGCAAATGATGGGGATTGCCGTTGCGCGTCCATGCACCTTGAGGCCGCATTAAGCCGCCTTTAGTGGCGACAGTAACGGCCCGAGTATCTCCGGTGTACTGTTCCAAAGCTTTGGCAATCAGTTGTTCGTTGTGGTGTTTGTCGGATTCATCTTGGCAGTAGGAATCTGCGGTGTCAATTAGGGTGACACCCAAATCGAGGGCGCGGTGAATTACCGCAATTGATTGCGATTCTGGCGGCCGGCTGCTTAAGGACATTGGCATACCTCCAAGACCGATCGCGCTGATAGTAAAATTACTGTTACCCAGTTTTTTTCTTTTCATTGGTTTGCCTTCGTTTGCGTCGTTTATTTCCAGTTTACCTTTCAAGGATAAGTTTAAGTCTTACATTTATTTAACTATCTAAGTAAGTAGACAAAAAAATTAGATAAGCTGTTGGGCCTTTAAAAGGTATATTTCAATTCCCTATTCCCCACGTGTCAAATCTTCTCCGTCTCCAACATAAGAGACAATCTAGATGTGCAGCAGCTTACCTACCTAATTAACTAGCTGGAAGCACTGGTGTAAAAGCGGAGTGCAAATTGCCAGAAGTAGCGGGAGAAAAATAACAGCCCGATCGCCAATATTCCCGCCCCTGCGATCCACACGATTTCACCTCTCCCCAGCATGGCTTCTGCTGGCACAGTCGTCAAGAAGGCAACGGGAACTACGAAAGTGAAGAAAAATCGATAAGCTGCAGGATAAGCTGCCATTGGAAATCTACCCGCTTCTAACAATCCTTTGAGAACTTCGGTAACATTGTAAATTTTGACAAACCAAATGCTGGTTGCCCCTAACATAAACCATATACTGTAAAGAGTAATAGTTCCGAATAACAGCGGTATTGCTGTTAAAAAATAGTTGCCGATTCCTACTCCCAACTTGTTAGCAGCATACAGCAGCAATACGGTGCCGAAGATTAAATCTGGGATTCCCCAAGGCGAAACTGTGTTTGCAGATAGCCAGAATTGGGAACTGATGGGTTTGAGGAGTACGAAATCGAGAGTACCTTGCTGCACTCGATCGACAATACGGCTGAGATTAGGTGCTAGAAACGTTGACGAAAACCCCTGCAAAATCGTGAAAATACCGAGTACAACTAAAGCCTCTTCCCATTTCCACCCAGAAAACGTGTAACCGGTACGGTAGAACAAAAACAGCCCAAACAAGCTGCCCGCAAGATTTCCGAGGCTGCTGATGGCCGCGAGGACAAAGTTGATTCGGTATTCTAGTTCCGCTGCGATCGCCGCACCCCAGAACAATTTCAGTACGTGCAAATATCGTCCCATGTTTGTCGCCATTTTTTGCCGTTGAAATATTTAGATTTCATCCTATTGTAAAACTTGTGTGAAGTTAACTGCTGTACGGCTGCTTATTTCACTATAATTTTAAATTATTTAGACCGCTTACTTAAGTAGTTTTATTGACAGGCAGTATTAAGTTATTTAACAAATTTTAAACAAAAAGTACAATTATTAAATTAAGTCAATCTTAAGCCCATATAGTTGGGGAATTATTAAACCGGGTTCATGTTTTTACACAAAGCATCGCTTGATTGATTAGAAATCTTAATATGTTACAACTCTTAATAATATAAATATTTGACAAACATCTAGCCATACCTAAACGCAACACTTAGGATGGGGCATACGTATTCAAAAGCAATACGTAATCAGCAATGCGTAATTATACGTACAAAATAGGGATCGGGAAATTGACCTAGCTAACAACACGTAAGGAAAAAAAGACATGGATGCTTTAACATTATCGAGACTGGGCGTCAAGCACACCAAAAGTGCAGTGGCCGAATCGCTGCGAATCAATACAGGATACGACGTGACAAGCCCCGTCACTTTTTACGGGATTGTCAACGAGCGCTGCAATGTAAAATGCCGGCAGTGCGAGTATTGGCGGCTCAAAGAATATAAAGACGAAATGACGATCGAAGAATGGCAAAATGCCCTCTTGAGCGTCAAAGAATTTGTGGGCGAATTTTCAATCAACTTTAGCGGCGGCGAACCTTATATTAAAAAAGGTTTTCTAGACTTGCTGGCCTTTGCGAATAAAAATGGCATTCACGCCGGCGTGACCACAAACGGCTATTGCATGACCAGGGAAAACGCAGCCAAAACTGTGGCCGCTCGTCCTTTTAATGTGAATATCTCAGTTGACGGGCCGAATGCAGAACTGCACGATTATTTGCGAGGTCAACCGGGATTATTTGATCGGCTTTCTAAAGGAATCGGTTATCTGCGCGAAGAACAAGAAAAACAGAACGTCCTGTTTCCGATTAACATCAAACCGACAATGAACCGACTCAATTTCCGCCACCTCCCGGAAATAGTCACCTGGGCTCAGGGAATTGGCGCGACGACGGTGAACTTCCAACCAGTCAACCGCTGGACGCCAGAAACATACGAGGAATTGTGGATTGAAAAAGAAGACATCGAGGAATTTTCACAAGTAATCGAACGCCTAATTGAAATGAAGAACAACGGTGCTCCGATTATGAACAGCGATGAAGTGTTGCGATTGATGATTCCTCACTTTGCCGAAGAAAAAGCTCCTGATTCAACTCGTCCTTGTCGCGTAGGACTCCGCAATTACTGGATTGATACGCGCGGCGATGTGAAATTGTGCGATGAGTTCCCGGTAATTGGTAATGTAAAAAATGCCAGCGCCCGCGACATTTGGTACGGCGAAAAAGCTCAGGAAGTCCGTCGCGATACTTTGAATTGCGGCAAGCTTTGTCTGATTACTTGTGTCTCACAAAAGACTATTTTGGACAAGGTGAAAATGGGGATGAAGTTATTAAAAAATTGAGGTTTTAGCCGTGTTAACATTGCTTGTTTTCATGGTAGGTGACCGGGTTTGAGCAGAAACCCGGTTTTTTGTTTGATTAATTGTATTCCCTTCGATTTTGCTAAAGGACATGGCAATGCCATTTATTTACGAATACAATGTTTTGTATCAGTCTTGGCTAAATATATTATTGCCCCTTAAACAATAACCGATTGGTTGACGATACCTTATGTCAAGAATATTATAAATCTGTTGGATATTTAAGTGGGTTCTCAAACGAACTCAAATGAGGGACAATTATTAAAATTAAAAATTTTCCCCTATTCAATAAATTAAATTATTTCCCGTACTTGTGAAAAAATGGATATGTCGCAACTACGGACAAGAATCAATCTACAACAAGTGATCTAGACAAAGTGTGTGCCATTCGTTGGAATAACAACTAATTTCAGAGACTTCAAGCAATTAACAAGGATATAGTCTTGGCAGTGCCGTAAAGCTCGGATTAAAATAACTCATTTTGCTTCTTGCGCTTTACTCGTGTAGGCTGTGCGCTAACAAGTTTAGCCGATCAATCGGGTCAAACAATTTATCAAATTAAACACTCTAGTGCTGTCAAGTTATTTAATTTGTTAACTAAAACGTCCCAATGCTCATATGTTTATTGTCTAATGGTTTGGTGCATGGTGCGAGGCTCACTTGGGACAGTTGCCTAAGTCCTGAATAGGTTTGACGCGCTACTTATCGGGGTAAGGCGCCCACTGCAAACCTGCAATATAGATGTTCTGCCCAAGTCTTGAACAACTGTATGAAAAAAAACCCGCGTAGGCGGGTTTTTTTTGTGTCGCAAGTGGTTTGGAACTGTCGGGATTTGCTCGCAGTTTGCTTAAAGCGATCGATAAACGCGATAGTTAATTTCAGGGAAAATATTATCAATCTCCTCAACCTTCTCCAACCAACCCGAATCAACTTTCCCTTCTTTCACTTCATCGTAAAGCTTGTGAAAGCGCATTAAGTGCGATCGAGTCCGTCGCACTGCATAGGGCACCATCGTTCCTGTACGCATGATAAATGCCCAGTCAGAAGATTGAGCTAGCAGCACTTCCCGCGCCGCCTGGTTCAAAGCCCGCCACTGCAATTCATCCGCAGGTTCCATGCTTCCCAACTCAATCATCCGTTCCGCAGCTTTGTGCAAGTGCGGGTAAATCCAAGCATTGGTATCGTTGAGCCAATATTCGTGGAAACCCCGGAAACCCCAACTCGACTGAGACGGGCGGCACACTTGCTGAGTCGGATTTCCCCGCAAATAATCGGCTAAGTGCGTCATCTCGTAGGTATTTTGGTCGTACCAACTCTTGCGGAACAGGTAATCTAAGAACCAAGGCCCTTCGTACCACCAGTGACCGAAAAGTTCGGCGTCGTAAGGCGAAACAATAATCGGCGGACGCTGCATAATGCCGTTCAGGTGCTCGACTTGGCGTTCCCGGTTGAAAGCAAAGTTGCTGGCGTGTTCGGCTGCTTTTTCCCGTGCCCAGTACGGATCGTATAACTGTTTATCGCCTAAACCCAATCCACGACCGGTGATTTTGTGATATTTAATGCCGGTATTTTTCCGCTGGCCGTTGGGCATGATGTAGGGCTTAATGTAATCGTAGTCAGCTTCCCAGCCCAAATCTTTGTAGAATTCGCGGTATTCGGCGGCGCCTGGATAGCCGACTTCCGAAGACCAAACCTGCTGTGAGGATTCGTGATCCCGGCCGAAGGCTGCGACTCCGCATTCGGTGAAAATTGGGGCGTAGCTGCCGTAGCGGGGACGGGGGCGGGCGTAGAGGATGCCGTGACCGTCTGTGAGAAAGTAGCGGAGGCCGGCGTCGGCTAACATTCGCTCTAAGCCTTCATAGTAGGCGCATTCGGGCAGCCAAATGCCTTTTGGTCGGCGGCCGAAGTTTGCTTCGTAGTTGTCGCAAGCTACTTGAATTTGTGCCCAAACTGCTTCGGGGTACATTTTCATCAGCGGTAGGTAGCCGTGGGTGGCACCGCAGGTGATGATTTCCAGGTTGTTGGTATCTTGGTGTTCTTTGAAGGCTTTGACTAAATCTCGATCGTACTTTTCCCAAAAGTTGCGGACTTGAGAGAAATGAGCGGCGTAATGTTCTGCTAAATACCGGAGGTGACCGTTTCCGCTGTTGTGTTCGATTTCGAGATCGGCTAATTCTTCGAGTTTAGCCAAGTGGTCGTCGAAACGGTCTTGCAGCAAGGGGTCGCGCAGCATTGCCACCAAGGGTGGCGTCATGCTCATGGTAATTTTAAAGTCGATCCCGTCGCGCTTGAGCCCTTCAAAGACTTGCAGCAGGGGAATATAGGTTTCCGCGATCGCCTCAAACAGCCATTCTTCTTCTAAAACGTAGTCGCTTTCGGGGTGGCGGACAAAAGGCAAGTGGGCGTGGAGAACGAGGGCGAGGTAGCCAATAGTCATAAAAAAATTCGGTAAGTGGGAAACTCAGCGTCTTTAGGGCTGAGAGGGAAACGGGTCGGCGGTTTGAACCGCCGTAAATCTTTCCATTACACGAGGATTGCTAGATGTGAGTGTACTTTTGTAATGTACTTTCAGTGGGACAATTACCACTTCCAACCTCGCAACCCGCGATCGCATAATGTTCGCTCCTTTATGAGCCTCTATGAGAGGGGTAATGTTAGCTTGCGCCTTCGTTAACAGCCGGTACTATATCTAGGAAACTGATTTAACCCAATAAGTCTGTTTAATCCTAAATTTCGCTTGGCAAGGAACTAGCGAGAGCATTCCCTAGTAGGTCTTTAACTCTTACCGTTAACGTAGTACGCAGGTACGCCTCTGGTCAACTATGGTTTAAGTCTTAGGCCCGAAGCAAGCGTGTCCTGAGACCCGGGTCGTTGACAGTGATTGGGATGCCGTAGTTATTAACTGACGCCAGTTAGGCACAGCTTTAAAATATTTTAAGATTTTATGCTGAAACGGGACTCACAAAATGCCGTGTTTTTTTAATAGCCTTTCTCTAACAAACTAAATGTCAGCAAATTCTGATTTTCTGCTTGCTGTCGGATTAAGGCTGCTGCTGTTTGAGAGTCTACTGCTTTTGAGAAAAAGAATCCCTGGGCGTACTCACATTTTAACCCTTTTAGTATAGATAGTTGCGACGCTTCTTCGACTCCTTCGGCTACTACATCCATGCCTAAATTGTGGGACAAAGTAACGATCGACCGCACAATTTCGGTCGGGTCAATCCCTCCTTTACTGAAATCGAACTCACCTCCCATCCTGCTAACAAAAGAGCGGTCTATTTTTAAGGTATTGGTGGGGAAGCGGTGCAGGTAGGAGAGAGAGGAATAGCCGGTGCCGAAGTCGTCAATGCACAAATGTATGTTTCGGGTTCTGAGCTGAACCAGCATTGCTGTTACTGATTCGGAATTTTCTATGAGTACGCTTTCGGTAATTTCTAGTTTTAAACTGCTGCCGTCGAGGTGAGTTTCTTCGAGAACTTGGTCGATGTATTCGATTAAGTCTGGTTGAGAAAACTGTTTGACAGAAATGTTGACGCTAACGCTCAAGGGGGGGTTGCTGGGAAATAGCTGCTGCCACTGGCGGATTTGGTGGCAAGCTGTGCGGAGTACCCAGCGGCCGAGGGGTACGATCAAGCCGGTTTCTTCGGCGATGGTGATGAATTCGCCGGGGGAAACTAAACCGCGTTCTGGATGCTGCCAGCGCACTAGGGCCTCAAAACTGGTAATTGTGTTACTGGCGATCGACACGATCGGCTGGTAGTGAATAATAAACTGGGGCGCTGCGGATAAGGGAGGTAAGGCTGATTCGGGGGATGAGGGAAAGTCTTCTTCTCTGACCGACTCTTTAATTGATTCGATCGCCCGCCGTAGGTCGTTTTCTAGCTGCAACAAGCGCAAAGCGTGGGCGTGCATGGAACTGTTGAAAACTTCGTGTCGGGCTCTGCCAAGTTCTTTGGCGCGGTACATTGCTGTGTCGGCGTCGCGCAGCAGGGTTGTCGGTTCCAGGTATTCGCCAGAACTCAAAGCTATGCCGATGCTGGCGGTGATAAATACTTCGTGTCCGTCTAGAAGGATAGGGGATGTGATTTTCTTTTGCAGGCGGTTGACAATGGTGGTAGCTTCATTGATGCCCTCGATGTCTTCTAGCAACAGCACAAACTCGTCACCTCCGAGGCGGGCCACTGTATCTCCGACCCTCAGACAAGCTTCCAGACGCCGCGCGATCGATACTAGCAGTTGATCGCCGATGGCGTGGCCGAGGGAATCGTTGACTACTTTAAATCTATCTAAATCGAGAAACAGTACGGCAAACAAGTAGTCTTTGCGCCGTTTTGCCAGCCTCAGAGCGTGTTCCAGCCGATCGGTAAATAGTGATCGGTTCGGCAATCCGGTGAGGGCGTCGTGAAAAGCATCGTGCAGCAGTTGTTCTTCGGCGAGTTTGCGCTGAGTGATGTCGTGACAGTTAATCACGATTCCCTCGACTGCGGGATCGTACAGCAAGTTGGTGGCTACAGCTTCTACATAACACCAGGAACCGTTGCGGTGGCGGACTCGGTACTCAACTGGACACTGGCTTCTTTTGGGGTTTTTTATAGCTTTGTGGAGGGTTTCGGCGATCGTGGCGCAGTCGTCGGGGTGAACTATTTCTAAGGCGCTGCGCCCGATCGCCTGGTGGGGCGCGTATCCTAAAATTCGCTTGACGGAAGGGCTGATGTAGCGGAAGATTCCTTCGGCGTCGAGAATGATCGTGATGTCTGTGGCGTTTTCAATCAGCGAGCGAAATCGCTGTTCGCTTTGGCGCAGGGCTGATTCTGCTTGTTTGCGATCGCTGATGTCGAGGGCTACTCCGTCTATAATTACGTCGCCGTTTTCGTTTTTGGAAAATTTAGCGCTGTCTTGCACCCACTTGATCTCCCCAGATCTCAGAACGATGCGGTACTGGCGATCGCACGGCAAAAGACTCGCTCTCGATGCTGCTACCCTGCTGTCACACGAACTTTTGTCCTCTGGATGGATGATTTCGGTCAAGAGTTCTGGGTGCGAAATCACTTCTTCGGCCCCGAACCCAGTAACTTCGCGCACGCCCGGACTGATGTAGGGCAGGGACATTGTGCCATCTGGATGCAGCACCGTGCGGTAGACTGAGCCGGGAATGTTGGCTGCCATTGTGGCTAGCTGCTGCTGGATGCCACAGACTGCTGCTTCGGCGCGCTTGCGTTCTGCAAGTTCGGTTTGGGCTTGTTGGTAGAGTTCGGCTTGGTGGATCGCGATCGCGCACTGATCGGCTATGGCTTTGAGTAGCGACAGTTCTTCTGCGCTCCAAGAGCGCGCCCGATCGCACTGATAGAGGCTAATTCCTCCCAAAAATGACTGCTGGTAGAGCAGTGGCGCGATCGCGACGGAGCGAAACCCTACCAACCCTGCTGATTCTTGCAGGGACGGGCACAGTGTCGATAACTCGTCGATAATCAGGGTTTCCCCGGCCGCGAGTCCCGATCTGTAGTGCTCGGCTACTTTGCAATTTAGCCCAACAAACCCTTCTCGGTCGGATGCTTTGCTGATGTAGCGAACTCTGATGCCGCCTTCAGCATCTGGCTGCAAGATGGCGCAGGCGCTGATGTCTAGAGCTTCGTGCAGTTGATCTGCGGTGGTTTGCAGCACTTCGTCGAGTACAAGGGTGAAGCGCATGGCTTGGAGGATGCGGTTGATGATCGCTTCTCGCTGAGCTTGCCGCTGAATTTGGCTGATCGCTTCTTGTTGCTGGCGCCGCATTTTGTATTCTTGGAGCGATCGTTCTAAGACTGTTGGCAACCTAAACAGTCGCCCTTTTAATACGTAATCGGTCATTCCGGCTTTGAGGCACTCAACTGCCGCTTCTTCTCCCAAACTTCCCGTTACTAAAATCAAGGGTATGTCTTGCCCTAATTCCTGCATTAATTTCAACACTTCTAAACCGTTGAATCCGGGGAGGCGGTAATCGGAGAGTACAGCATCGTACTTGTAATTTTCGAGCAGTTTTCTGCACTCTGTTGCTGTTTCGGCAGTGTCACACTTAAAATTTACCCCCCCCGATTCTAAGGCGAGCACTATTAATTCCATATCTTCTGCCATGTCTTCGATAATCAACAAGTTTAATGTTGATTCCGCAACCATTTTTAGTAGATAGTTGGTCTGATTTATATCTAACATAATGTATTTGGGAGGTTTTCAAATGGTTATTCGTGTTTTTGCTAGTAATTTTTTAGACTGAGTTTTGTTGTTAATTTTATCTCTATATTTTTAGCAAAATCAATTATCTACTCTACTCGCCAGACCTTGATTTAGCACCGGCAGTCGAGGGCTGACTGAACCGATTGGGGAGCCTCCCCATTTTTAAAAGAGCGTTTTTTAGGAGTACGAGCATCTTGGATAGCCTAGCCTAGATCTTTCGCTTCCATCCCTAACAGTGAACACTCCTGTCATACCAAAATTATGATGCTCTCACCGATTGTGACTTATTTAAGTGTATAAGAGTTTTAAATTTTGAATTTAAAACTCTTATACACTTAAGTTACGAATCTATACTACCGTTTGAGATTGTTTGCCCTAGTTTAAAGTAAAACGTGGCTCCTTGACTAGGTAGGCTTTCGGCCCAAACCGTGCCACCGTGGCGGTGAATAATCCGCTGGACGATCGCCAAACCGATGCCCGTACCTTCAAATTCTCTCTGGGAGTGCAGCCTCTGAAAGGCTCCAAACAGACGATCGGCATATTCCATTGGAAAACCCACCCCGTTATCCTTGACAAAAATCGTCCCATCCGGTAAACCCTCAATAACTATTGTAGCTGGAGTGCGTCCGCGACTGAACTTGACGGCGTTGCTAATCAAGTTGCTGAACACCTGTTGCAGCAAGGTTGGATCTCCCATTACAGTTGGCAAATCTCCGACGGCAAATTCAACGCTGTGGGGAGTTTGGGCCGGATCTGCGACAGTTGGTGGTTTAGTCAATTTAATCGCATTTTGTACCAAACGGCTCAGATCGATCGGAATTTGCCTCAACTCGGTGCGAGTCACCCGCGACAGGGCAAGCAAACCGTCAATCAACAGGCTCATTTTTTGGCTGCTTTCTTCAATTACTTCCATATAGTGAACTATTTTACGATCGCTCAAAGCCTCAGTTAATTCTAGCCGCTGCTTCAACGCTTCTACAAAACCTGAAATGTGTCGCAAAGGTGCGCGCAAGTCGTGGGAAACTGAGTAAGAAAAAGATTCTAATTCTTGATTAGCAGCTTCTAATTGCTCTGTGCGTTCTGACAAAGCTTGTTTTGTCTCTACCAACTCACTGATATCGCGAGCCGTGCCAATTAAAGCATAAACCTCGCCGTTGAGATTTCTCAGCGGAATTTTAAACGTGTCGAAGTAAGCATTGCCACCCGGTCTCACAAACTTTTCCTGGTAGTGGAGAGTTTTACCCGATTCAAATACGTGCAAATTTTCCCGCCTAAATCGTTCTGTGAGTTCGCTGGGATAGCACTCAAAAATAGTTTTGCCCTGCATCTGCTGCCTGCTGTAGAAGCCGGAAAATTCTACAAGGGGATGGTTGACAAAAGACAAGCGCATATTGTCCCGTTCTACAACATAAATGTAGTCCGGCAAAGCATCAAAAAAAGTCTCTAATTCTGCGGTACGCTGGGCAACTTGAGCTTCTAAAGTTTCGTTGAGTTCTTTAAGTTCAGATTCTACTCGTTTGCGTTCGGTGATATCTTGACCAATGCCGATACACCTGCCGTCGGAAAGACGAACATTGGCCCAAGAAGTGTCGATAATGCGCCCGTCTCTAACTTGTGTTTTGAAGTCGCTCCAGTTCTGATTTGCTGCTTGGATTTCATCCAAAACGTATTGACGGTATTCTGGCTGCGGATAAAATTCCGCCAAGATATCGCGGTCTTTGGTTTCCGCCAAACTCCAGCCGAGCACTTGTTCCCAGTGGCGGTTTACCCAGTTTACTTCACCGCTGCTTCCCAAGAATGCGAGCATGACCGGCACGTTGTCGAATATAGTTTGCAGCAGTTCTTTTTGCTGTTTTAATGATTCTTCGGCTTGTTTGCGATCGCTGATGTCGAGTACGGAACCGATAAATTGTACAATTTGTCCGTCTGGGGTTCTTTTAAAAATTTTAGAGCGATCGTGCACCCAGCGCCATTTCCCATTTTTGTGTTTTATTCTGTAGTCTATGTCATGCGTTTCATGGGTATTGCTGCTGTGTTTGAGCCGCTCCCTACCTGTAATTAGCTCTAACAAATCATCGGGATGAACCAACTTAGCCACAGCGTCTGTACCCAAATCTTGCAATTCTTGGGGAGTGTATCCCAGCATGGCTGTGACCGATTCATTGGCATAAATATTTTTGTTTTCTACTGCATCGTAAATGTAGAGAAAGTTAGGTATAGTTGTAACAATACTCTCTAAAAGTTGCTGATGTTTTTGCAGTTCTAATTCTGCCTGCTTGCGCTCGCTTAAATCCAGCACAAAACTGACCCCTAACTGCTGCGTTCGTTCTAAAAATGTGCTGCCCAGCATCACCGGAACGCGGCTCCCATCGGAGCGCATAAATTCTTTTTCAAAGGGAATAACGGTATTTCTAGCCCTCAGTTCGGCAACTTTTTCTGTGTCTAAACGCACGTATTCTGGCGGTGTCATTTCTTGCCAGTTAATTCTTCCGGCCAGCAAATCGTCCCGGGTATATTTTACCGTGTTTAAAAAAGCGGCGTTGGCATCTATAATGGGACCATTAATGTCCCAAAAGATTAGACCGATCATGTTAGAATCAACTATTGTTCTAAATTTAAATTCGCTTTGTCGCAACTGGGATTCCACTTGTTTTAGTTCAGTAATGTCCCGGGCTATGGATAAAACTGTTTCTACTGAATTGTCTTCAGTAAACTCGGGAATAACTCGACAGTGGTAATGTTTTATGCCCTCTGGAGTGGGAAACTCAAATTCTATGGTTTCTTGTTTTCCGGTGCCAAAAACTTTTAAAAAAGTGTCCTCCCACAGGTCGCACAAGTGTGGTGGCATTCCTGATTCTCTGTTGCTCTTGCCAATTAATTCGGCGGGGGGTTTTCCGGTTGCTAATTCTACTGCGTGATTGATGTAAAGGTGGCGGAATTCTCTATCAAACCTGGCGATGATATCGGTCGCATTTTCCGCTAGGGTGCTGAAAGCTTGTTCGCGCCGGTGCAGTTCTTCTTGAATGCGGTGGCAATCGGTTATGTCTCTGCCAAAAGAGAGAATAGAAACTACTCTTCCCGATTCATCGATGAGTGCAGAATTGTACCATTCGCAGTAAATTACCGAGCCATCTTTGGTATAGTTGCGGTTGCGGCAAATGTTGCGGGTTTCTCTGCTGTGTAACAGTTGATTTGTGACGCCGCACACTCGCTGGAAGTCTTCTTGATGAACTATTGACCATTCGTGCCAGTATTTGCCGATTACTTCTGCTGCACTCCAGCCAAATAGTTGTTCTGCCATTGGCGACCACCGCATTACCCGAAATTCGCTGTCCCACTCTACAACTGCCAGGGGCGAGTTTTCTAGATGAAATTCCCGCCGCGAGTTGGCTTTTTTTATTTGAGTTTGAAGTTGCTGCCGGAGTTGCTTCGCGCCGGCCAAGCGATCGCTAATTTCCTGTGTGTTTGCTGAGCCGGCGTTGGCAATGTGAGCAATGGTTTCTGCTGTTTGTTTTTCGAGTTCGTTCCAAGCGAGTTCGAGGGCTGATTCCGCCTGCTCTAGCTCAGTGATGCTGTTCTGAAACAGTGTGGCACTTTCTACTGGAATTTCAGGCATAGTTTTTACACTTAGGCAAGTGTTACTTTTAGAATTCAAAATTAAAGCTTAAAAATTAAAAATATGTAATTTCCTGTTAAATTATACATTTTTAATTTTTAGTCTGTGCGTGGAGCCGATCGTTGGAGGCGGCGGGCGTTATTAAATACTGCCAGTAAAAGGATTTGGGGTGTACATTGATCAGCAATTGTGGTGGATCGATCTAAAACTCTCCTGGGTAAGGGAAGGGTGCGGGCAGGAGCAGGCGCTAAGTATATTTTTGCACAGAGTGGTTGTTTGGAGGCGATCAAAAGGAGATCGGCGTGGCTGCGGGCTTGGGTCGATCGCGAATCTGTAGCACGGCGTTGCCTATGCAGATCCCCATTTGTCTCAACTAAACACGCTTTATCCAAGTCCGGCAGGGGTTTAAACCTGCCGAACTCAGGGTTTGACGCGCTTGTAGAAACCAATGAAACCGCCGCTACCTACAAATACTCTCCAATCACTTTGGTCAATAAAAAGCTAAAATAAAATCTAAAGTTATTCAGTCTTTTAAATCGCTTATGACTGCTGCTGCACCCTCTTCGATAAAAAACCAAACTCAGTACGAAGCCATTATCGGTCTCGAAACTCATTGTCAATTGAGTACGAATACTAAAATTTTCTCCAGTTCTTCTACAGAATTTGGCAATGCCCCAAATACTAACATTGACCCAATTTGTATGGGAATGCCGGGAGTATTGCCAGTATTAAATCAAAAAGTGCTGGAGTATGCGGTGAAAGCAGGGCTGGCTCTCAACTGCGAAATCGCACCTTACAGTAAGTTTGACCGCAAGCAATATTTCTATCCCGATTTGCCTAAAAATTATCAAATTTCTCAGTTCGATTTGCCGATCGCTACTAACGGTTGGCTAGAAATTGAACTGGTGGATGAGACGGGAAATTCTACTAGAAAAAAAATCGGGATCACTCGCTTACACATGGAGGAAGATGCCGGAAAATTGGTTCACGGTGGCAGCGATCGGCTCAGCGGTTCAACTTATTCAATGGTGGATTACAACCGCGCCGGTGTGCCTCTAATCGAAATTGTTTCGGAACCGGATTTGCGATCGGGCGCGGAAGCTGCCGAATACGGTCAAGAATTGCGCCGGATCGTGCGCTACATCGGTGTTGGCGACGGGAATATGCAGGAAGGTTCGCTCCGGTGCGACGTGAACATTTCGGTGCGGCCCGTTGGCAGAAAAGAGTTCGGCACGAAGGTGGAAATTAAAAATATGAACTCTTTTAATGCGATCGAACGGGCGATCGATTATGAGATCGAGCGGCAAATTCAAGCTGTGGAAAATGGCGAAACCATCGTCCAAGAAACCCGGCTGTGGGATGAAAACAAGCAGTGTACTTTCAGTATGCGGGTTAAGGAAGGTGCAAGCGATTATCGGTATTTCCCGGAACCCGATTTGCCTCCGATCAAAGTTTCGGCTGAGCAATTGCAGGATTGGAAAGCTCAACTGCCGGAATTGCCGGCAATGAAGCGCAATCGCTACGAAACTGAGCTCGGTCTTTCTCCCTACGATGCGCGGGTGCTGACTGACGACAAAGCGGTGGCGGAGTATTTTGAAAACTCGATCGCCGCCGGTGCTGTGGCTAAACAAGCTGCGAATTGGGTGATGGGCGATATTACTGCTTATCTGAAAAATGAAAAACTGGCGATCGGAGAAATTCCTTTCCAACCGCAGGATTTAGCCGAACTGTTGGGGCTAATTGATGCCGGTACGATCAGTGGCAAAATCGCTAAGGATATTTTGCCGGAGTTGCTGGCAAACGGTGGTTCGCCTCAGAAGTTTGTTGAGAGCAAGGGTTTGATTCAAATTTCGGATACTGGGGCGATTGATCGAGCGATCGATGCCGTGTTGGCAGCCAATCCCAAGGAGCTCGAACAGTACCGAGCCGGTAAAACTAAGCTGCTGGGCTTTTTTGTCGGCAAGGTGATGAAGGAAACGGGCGGCCGGGCCGATCCCAAACTGACCAATGAGCTGCTGGCGACGAAGCTTAACGGTGCAAGCTAAGCAAATTAAGGGGGTCGTGTAGCAGATACAGCGGCGGGCGATCGGTTTTTCCCGAGCTCGCTGCGATCCCTGGATCGTAACTTTATAATTAATCTACATTTCTTTACAACATCTTCACGTTTGGGGGTGACACCCCTCATCCCGACCGTGTTATATTGTGTTATGTAGATGCACCCTGATGGCAGAGAGAGTTACTTAGGTAGCTCTCTCTTTTTTTTGTCTTTTTTTTTTCACGGACGTGAAAATACGGATGGGAGAGGGGGATTAACCATACCGATCCCCGATTACCGATTACCGATTAGCAATTACCGCTTTGAGTCGATTAATATCAACTTTAGTTATTAACTAATTTTGACATTATGAGCGAACAAGCTAGCCAGCTAATCAAGCAGGGGATTTCGCAATATCAGGCGCGTCAATTTGAGGCGGCGCTGGTTTGTTGGCAGGAAGCGCTGGCGCTGTATCGCTCAATGGACGATAAGCGCCGATCGGGTGCGGCGCTGGGTAATATGGGCGTAGCTTATGAAGCGCTGGGAAATTATGCTCAGGCGATCGACTGCTACCAGCAGCATTTGGTGTTAGCGCGGGAAATTCGCGATCGCCGGGGTGAGGCAAATGCTTTGGGAAATCTGGGCAATGCTTGCTGTGCTCTTGAGGATTTTTCTAGTGCTATTGATTACCAGCAGCAGCGTTTGGCAATCGCGCGGGACACTGGCGACTGGCGCTCTGAGCTGGAAACTTTGGGCAATTTGGCGCTAGCTTACGATGCTAAGGGAGATTTGCCTGGTGCGATCGAATGCTATCACCAGCAGTTGTCGCTCGCGCGCATCAGCAAGGACGATCGCATTGAGCGCAATGCTCTCAAGTATTTGAAGCTGGGTTACAAGTATTTAGCCGATTACGAGAAGGCTAACCAGTACCGACAGGAGCAATTGGCGATCGTCCGGGAACTGTTTTTAATTGATAAAAATAAGAGTTTTGTACAACTTGCAGAAACAGTTGGTTTGAATCCGATTGAGGATTTTGCTGGGGCTAATTTAAGCGGTTTTGACTTGCACTACGCTGATTTTAACGGTGCGGATTTGCGCGAAACCAACCTCCGAGGCGCAGATTTGACTTTGGCCGATCTCAGCGGTGCTTTGCTGAGCGCTGCTATTTTAATTGATGCTAATTTGTGCAATGCTAATTTGCGGGATGCTGAACTCAGCAGCGCCAATTTGAGCGGTGCTGATTTGCGGACAAAGCTGCCCCGTGCGAATTTGAGCGGTGCAAATTTAACCGGCGCCAATTTGAGCAGTGCTTATTTACCGAATGCGATTTTAGTAAATGCAAATTTGACAAATACTGATTTCAAAAATGCTGATTTAAGTGGTGTTAATTTGAGTGGTGCGAATTTAAACGGTGCTGATTTGAGCCGCGCTGATTTGAAAAATACGGTGGTTAAAAATGCGAATTTTTCTGGTTGTGTGGGAATTTCGGAAGCCGTGAAGGTTGAATTGATGGTAGGGGGGGGGATTTTTGAGTAGAATTTATTGGAAAGGTTGGTAATTGTAGAGGGTAACAAAAGCTATGACTGCCGTAACTGCAAAACGATTCTCGATCGCCGAATATCACCGTTTGGGAGAACTGGGATTTTTCGCCCCCGATGAGCGAGTTGAATTGATTCGCGGAGAAACTATCATTATGGCTGCTAAAGGTAGGCTGCACTCTTTTTGTAACAGTCTTTTAGTTCAGGAGTTAATCATTTTACTGGCAAGACGCGCTCTTGTGCGCGCACAAGAGCCGATTACTTTGACGGATGATAGCGAACCAGAACCCGATGTTGTGATTGCCCGCAATCGTTCTGATAATTATTTATCTTCTCACCCGGAGCCTGCTGATATTTTGTTGGTAATTGAGGTTTCCGATTCTACGTTGAAGTACAATCGCAGAACGAAGTTTTCTCTCTATGCTGAGACTGGTATTTCTAATTATTGGATATTTAATTTGGTTAATAATGAACTGGAAATGCAAAGCGAACCTTATCAGAAACAAAACGGGAGTTATAGTTATCAATTGCAACGAGTTGTTTTGCCAAATCAGACGGTGGTAATTCCTGGTTTTCCAGAGTTGTCTCTAGATTTGTCTTTGGTATTTCCAGCCTAGGCTTCCTTCGATGATATAATGCAAAAGTGCGATGGCTACGCCCCGGCCCCGGCTTACGAACTCTTCACCAAAGTAGCACTATGACAGCTAAAACTCTCGCTCCACCGGAACAAATTGTCCAGCTATCGGGTATCAGTTGGCAAACTTACGAAACTTTGCTGCTCGAACTAGGGGATAGACAACTCCGATTGACATATAATCGTGGCAATTTGAAAATTATGCTACCTTCTCCCGAACACGAACGTTTCAAAGAAGTATTGGGTCGATTTGTTGAAACCTTAGCTGAAGAATTAGATGTGAGAATTGAGCCTCTGGGTTCTACGACATTCAAACGTCCTGAACTTAGCGGTGCAGAACCAGATAAATGTTTTTACATCCAGAATATTAGTGCAGTTAAAGGCAAAAAAAGAATCGACCTGACTCAAGATCCGCCGCCGGATTTAGTAGTGGAAATTGACATTACCAGCCGTTCGGAAAATACCTTGCAGGTTTATGCGGATCTGGGAGTGCCGGAAGTTTGGATTTATAATGGATCGCGACTCAGAATCAACAGATTAGAAAATGGAGAATACGTTGAGGGCGAGATAAGTTTAGCATTTCCTAGCTTACCGATATTAGAGATTGTCAGATTTTTGGAACAAGCAGAAACAATGGACTATTTGGAATTAGTAAAAGCATTTCGGAATTGGGTAAAAAGCCAAATTCACCAAGACCAATGAGTTGCGGATAAAATTAAACAAAATTTACAATTGTCTCCACAAAAAAAAGCTGTATTGTGATAAAATAGAGATGATAAACTAATTTAAATATCAATTACAGGCTGGTAGTGCCAGCAATTCTACCCGATATGCGATCGCTAGAGTCTCACAACAAATACCCAGATTGCTTGTGGATGCAATTAGAAGCAATTCCAGTTCCATCGGTTGCACCCCAAACCCAGCAGCTCGACATTCACTTGAGCCTGAATTTTAACGAGCATTGGGAACCCCTGCTAGGTGGTCGCGTCAAATTTGGTCTGCAAGGCGGGACGCTCAAACTCTATCTAGAAAACTGCGAAATACCCGTAGCCTCACGTCAGTTAGTCGGTTCTTTCAAGCTTTTGCCAATTAAAGAAACGCTTGCTATTCAAAGCAGTGCAGAAATTTTAGTAACCGAAGGTCAGCGGGGAGTTCAGGGCGGGGAGAAGGCGGAAAAAGCTAAGGAAACAGAGAGCATATTTTGTCACGTTTCCACAATCAGTGATGATACAATGCCAGCCTGGATTTTTTCAGTAGAACAACGCAAATCAGTATTAAAAGGTTTGCTAAAAAGTGCTAAGCTGGGAGAATTAGCTGGCAAAGAATTTCGGATGGCAGCGGCTTTTGAAGTTGCTAAAGAAGATATTAATCTCACAGATGCGGAGGGTTTGTGGCCGCACGATATCACGCCAAATCAACATTCGGTTTTAGAAAGAATCCTGACTATATACTTGCAAGAACATAAACTCCAACCTGCCCTCAGTTGGGCGCTATTTTCCTACAATTTACCTCCGGTTGAACCGCGCGAAGTGGAAATTGTCCCCGAAGCTGAATCGGAATTGCAGGAAATGGTCGATCGCATTATCTCCGCTGAAACCGACAACTTTGTGGAGTTGGCAAAAATCGCCAATCTCAATCCAGCACTAGATTTCGCGGGTAGCAGCTTGCGCGGAACGACTTTAAGTGCAGTGGATTTTAGCAGCGCAAATCTCGATCGGGTAAATTTCCGGGGTGCCAACTTAAACGATGCTGATTTCAGCGACGCCAACCTGAAAAACGCCAAATTCGG
Source organism: Microcoleus sp. Pol11C2 (assembly GCF_036701505.1). Lineage (NCBI taxonomy): Bacteria > Bacillati > Cyanobacteriota > Cyanophyceae > Oscillatoriales > Microcoleaceae > Microcoleus > Microcoleus sp. Pol11C2. The sequence continues at coordinate 211,498 of NZ_JAUBQX010000004.1, read as the reverse complement.
CGGTGCAGATTTGAGCGGCGCTTTCTTAGGAAATGCTGATTTAAGCGGTGCAGATTTGCACAAAGCAAGTCTAGCTTTAGCTAACCTCAGCGGTGCCAATTTGAGGGGCGCAAATCTGCTGGAAGTGAACTTAACAAATACTAATTTCAGCGGTGCGAATGTCGAGTCAGCGAGGTTTGGGAACAATTCAGGAATGGATGAGGAGATGCAGGTGAATTTACAGCAGCGAGGGGCAATTTTTGAAGAGGTTTAGTCGGTAAGTGCGAGATCCCTTTCATTCATCCGCGTCCATTGTGGCACGGGCGTCACGCCTGTGCGATGGAATTTCACCTTAAAACTACCGCCTCTAAAGAAAGTTGCTTCTTAACCCTTAACTCTCTAACTACATTTATAGATAGCGATGAACCGTAGCTGTTAAGAGGGTAAACAGGCATTTCTTGCCAACACTGACGGCAAAACCAGTATACTCGGCTGTGGCTAAGGTGACGCAGCATTGGAGTCGTGCAGCAAGGACAGCTTGTCATAAAAACCTCTTTTTTACCGACGAAAGTGTATTTGTCTTTTGTTGCCAAGTGCTGTAAGCTGGGTTGAAGCAGCAACTCTATGAATGTAGAGGTAATAAATAAAGATTTGGTAAAGAATACAAGGTTGTTAAGGAATTGATGCAAATCGAAATATTTCGTAAAAATAGCAATAACTGAGAGAAATTGTATCCAACAATCCCCAGGTTCCCAGAGAGGATACTCAGTCTAAATCCCAACTCAACACCTTCGCAATCTCAACGGCAAGCATAGTTGGTTGGAGAGGATTGACACTCGCTGCTGCAAGTTGAGATTTGTGGAACCAACTCTGTTGTCAATCTGACCATGTGGCTTTGAGAGTTAGCAGCAGAACCGGAATCCCTTGGGTTTCTGGTCGCGTTTTTAGTTGTTTGAGAAATAGCAATCCATCTATTTCGCCCATAGAAACCTCCCAAATAAGCGCATCTGGCTGACAGACAATTGCTTGTCTTCAGTTGACAGTTGACAGTTGACCGCACGCGGGGCTACCTCTACCTGGAAGGAAGAGGATTGGAGTAATGAATAGTCTTCTTTTAATTTCTCCCGATCGGGCTTGGGGCTTTAAACCAATTCTTTCTGGTAAAGTCTTAAGAATACGGAGTATGCCATACCGGGGAGTGTCAATCCTTCCATCCCAATATCTCTGCCACTTTTCCCGGCAGGGTGGTGGCTTCAAATGGTTTGCAAATTAGCCCAGCAACACCAATTTTGGCAAATTCAGCCATATCGGTTGACAAAACTCTTGCTGTCACCAGAATCACTGGAATCGATCGAGTTATGGGATCGGATTGGAGGATCTGGCACACAGCAAACCCATCCATTCCCGGCATTGATACATCCAGCAAAATAGCGTTAGGTCGTTGTGTTTGTAGGATTTGTAAACATTCTTGTCCTGATTTGGCCACCAGGGTGTTCCATCCCGCTAGGTCTTCCAGGCACAACTGTATCAGTTCGCGGAGGTGTTCTTGGTCATCAACGATGAGAATTTGTTTCCCTATTATCTTGTTTTCGGGCAGGAGAGTGCCATCATAATTAGCTACTTGCAAAGTGTTCATTTTATTTGGGTTGATTACAAATTAATTTTTCGGTTGCCAATTTGGTCTCAAATACACATCTTTGAGCCATCGCTCAAATTTGCAGTTGAGAGTGGAATCCGAACTTGGGATGGCGGAAATCTCAATTCTTTAGCAAGCTGAATTGTTAAACCATCCGAGTGTATTTCAGTCCCATAGATTTCAGGATGTACGCGGTGGGGCAACGGGATGAGACTTTGAAATTCACTAGGAAGGAAATAACCTTCTACTCCAGCCACTTCGGTAGGTTGACCTTGAATTAAAACAGTTTCTGGAGTGATTTGGAGATTCAATTTGACAAGATGAATGTCATAAATGTGAACTTTAAGGATAAGTGTCACATCCTTTCCTTGAATTTTAATACCTGCGATCGGTGTTTCCTCTGTATGAGCAATCCAAAGTGTGGATTGCTGACAACCAGTGGGCAAACCGGAAAATGAACCTGCGAGATCCTGATTTAGATCATTCAAAGCCTGAAAAGCATTCATTGAGTCTCCTCGTAATGCAAAGAACTTTTAGCTGCATAACAGGAGACTAAATAGCAACGGTAAGGAATTGGTAAAGATGCCGTTATTGTTACAAAACTTCACAAAAATGGTGAAAGTTATTCAACCCATCCCAAAATCTCTGCTACTTCTTCCGTCAGGGTGATGGGTTCGATCGGTTTGGCAATTACCCCAGCAACACCCATTTGGGCAAATTTAGCGCGATCGCTGGGCAAAACTTTCGCTGTCAGCAGAATCACTGGAATCGATCGGGTAATCGGATCGGACTGAAGCATCTCGTACACGGCAAACCCATCCATTCCCGGCATAGATACATCTAGCAAAATAGCGTTGGGTTGTTCTATTTGCAGTATTTGTAAACATTCCTCTCCCGATCCTGCCCCCACTGTTTCCCATCCGCCTAAATCTTCTAAGCAGGCCTGCACAAGTTCCCGAAGGTGTTCTTCATCGTCAACCACTAGAATTTGTCTGTCTGTCATGGGAGTTTGGATTGGAGATTTTGGATTTGGGATTGATGGTACAGATTAATCTAAGCGTTATTAAATGGTGGGTAAGGGTAGGGTGAAGCAAAATGTGCTGCCTTCACCTAAGATACTTTCCGCCCAGATTTTGCCGCCATGCCGCTCAACAATACTGCGACAGATTGCTAAACCTAAACCGGTGCCTCCTTTTTCACGGGAGTCAGAGGCATCGACTTGCTGAAATCGCCCAAAAATGAGTTCTAGTTTATCTGCAGGAATGCCTCGTCCGCGATCGCTAACTTGGAACAGCACAAAGTCTGTCTGATTTTCAGCACTCAGATGAATTGTGGAATCTGCAGGTGAGAATTTAATCGCATTACTGAGCAAATTTGTTAAAGTTTGGACGATCGCATCTCCTGTTGCCCAGACTTCTGCATCTGTGGGGTTAACGATTAATGAGATCTGCTGTTGAGTAGCCAGCGCCTGGATGCTCTCTACTGCTTGCTGCATCAAATCGGCAGCTTTGCAAACGGTTTTATCGACAATTGCCCGCCCGGAGTCTAGGCGCTCCAAATCTAAAATATCATTAACCAGGTTCACTAATCGATTGGTATTGAGGAGGGCAATTTCAATCATGCGTCTAGATTTTTCGGGCTTTTTATCATAAACCCCACTTTTTATTAGTCCCAATGACATTTTAATTCCTGTCAAAGGAGTGCGAAGTTCATGGCTGACAATGCCAATGAACTCATTTTTAATCTGTTCGAGCTTTTGTCGTTCGGTAATATCTTCCCCAATGCTGATAGTTCCAATGATGTTGCCCTCTGAATCTTGCAGCATGGTATTGTTCCACGCAATGAACCGTTCTTCACCAGATTGGGTCAAGATGGAATTTTGATAATAGGAATGATATTCCTGGTCTAAAACTTCCGAAAAAATAACTTTAAGCGATTCTTGAAGAGAAGGGGGTAAGAAGTTTTCAAACCAATTTTTTCCGATGACTTCTGGGTGAGTATATCCTGTGATTTTTAAGAAAAAAGGATTAACGTAATTGACATTTCCCTCTATATCAAGTCCGACAACAATCAACTGCACGTTATCCAAGAGAGATCGCCAGCGTCGTTCGGCTTCTCGGATCGTGGCTTCGGCTTGCTGGCGTTCTTGCAGTTCTAGCTGAAGTTGTCGGTAGAGTTCGGATTGCTGAATGGCGATCGACAATTGGCTGGCAATCTGTTCAAGTAATTCTATTTCCCACGATTGCCATTGACGAGGTGCAGTATTTTGGTAGATAGCTAACAAACCCCAGAGATTTTCTCTCAAAAATATCGGGAAAACTGCATAACTTTTTGCTTGAAATTGTTCCCCTAGCTCGATATGACAGGGTGGAAGTTCAGCGCTGTAAATATTATTAACAATAATATTTTCATGATTGCGGAATCGACCGCCGCGAGTTTCTTGCAGATAGGTATCTGCACAATTTTTTTGACTATCGCTGCCTATCAGTTTTACCCAACCCTCACCAACTGACTCGAAAATAAAATCACCACTCCAATCAGGATTAAATCGGTAAATGGCAGTGCGATCGGTTTGTAATGTCTCCCTAATTTCAGTAACAGCAGTATTTAGAACGGCATTCAGATCCAAAGATTGGCGAATCCCTTGAGTAATCCTCCAGAGCAAATTTTCCTTTCGGGATTTCTGTAGTAAGGCTGCTTCCGCCTCTTGTCGAACTTCTTCGAGGTGCTTCGCTACTGTGATATCTTGATGAACTGCCACCAGAACATCGCCGTAGTCTGAGTGCTTGAATACAGAGCAAGTGGCACTGCACCAAAAGGGAGTCCCATCTTTCTTGACATTGTGGACTTCATAGCTGAATTCACTGTTTTGTAAAACCGCAGACCGAATGGCTTGATTGACATCTTCAGGACTGACCGATTCGGTGGCATAGTAGAGAATAGAAACGTGCGGACCGTTGAGTTCGCCAAAGTCATAGCCAAACATCTGCTCAAATTTAGGATTGGCATAGACAATAACTCCATTATCTGCTCTTACTAAACAAATGCCTTCCGCCATGTTGCGGGTAATGACAGCCTGAAGATCCAGCATTTGTTCTGTTTGTTTGAGTTGAGTCAGATCGCGCAGACTGACAATAACGCCTGAAATATTTTCACCTGCATCACGGAAAGGCGTATAGGTAACGCTCAAAAATTGCGCTCCTAAATAGGGAGAGTCAAACCACTTTTCATACTGAATTGTTTCTCCAGCCAAACATCTATCTAAGCGAGGTTGGATGAAGTTATCAAACAACTCTGCACCCCAAATATTCCTAACAGAATTTCCTATAACTTCGCTTTGGGATTTGTTGCACCAAGTCAAATAACCTTGATTGGCTATTTGATAAATATAGTTAATATTCATCAGCGCAATCCCATCTGTTGTATTGAATACGATGCGTTCATATTGGCGGAAGGCTTCTTCAGTACGTTTGCGCTCGGTGATATCAAATACGCTAGAACGACTCATCATGAAGTTACCTGCTTCATCATAAATTGCTGTAGCATTTAAGTTGACCCAAATGGGTGTTCCGTTTTTATTCAAGAGCTGAAACTCTAAATTGTTGATGCAGCCTTGTTTTTTAAATAAGCCAAAGTTTTGATAAAAAATATTGTGACTTTCAAGTGTAATTAAATCAACAAATTTCTTTTTATGCACAATTTCATCGCGGGTATAGCCTAACCACTTCAGTTCCGTATCATTAATCATAATTATTGTTCCTTCTGCATCTACGGAATGATAGCCACAGGGAGCATTATTATAGAGGTCTTCAACTTGATGGATATATTGTTGCAAGCTATGGTTGACTTCAGTGAGTTCTGCCGTCCGTTCTAGGACTCGTTGTTCGAGTTCAGTATTGAGTTGTTGTAGGGCAATTTCTGCTTGTTGCCGCTCCCTCAGTTCCGTTTGTACTCGCTCAAATAAATCAGCTTGCTGAATAGCAATTCCCGCTTGAGTTGCTAGCTGTCGCATGAGTTCAATTTCTGAGGATTGCCATTCGCGAGGTTCTGCACAGTGATGGGCAATCAATAATCCCCAAAGTTCTTCTCCCTCAAGGATAGGAACAACCAGGTTAGCTCTCACTTGAAAATAGGCTAGGAATTCCCGGTGACAAGTATCAATTCCGGCAGTATAAATATCAGATTTAGAGGTGAATAAGCCTTGTTTGAAGGGTTCGATATAGCTTTCACCCAAGCAAGGATCGTGTATCTGAGTGGATAAGATTGCTGTCCATTCTGAACCAACGGACTCTACCACCACTTTTCCGCTCCAGTCGGGAGCAAATTGGAAGATAATTACGCGATCGCATTGCAGAACGTTTCTGAGGTCAGTTACCGTAGTGTTGAGAATATCTTCTAGTGTGAGGGATTCGGAGAGAGAAAGTGCTGTTTTAGCCAGGATTGGCTGTGGCTGTTGTTGCCATTTCCCATAATCTTCATCAGTATGTTCTCTCATTAATCTACTTAATTAATTACATTTTTTAGATTGAGGCAGAAACCGGGTTTTTAGCCTTCGTGCGTAAGTTCTATTTAAGTATTTCCAGGCGTAAGTAAAGGACGAGTGCGCTTAATTCGGCTGAGTACCCGCGTGACTAATTCAGGCCCTAGTATCGGCTTGGTAATAAAATCATCGGCTCCCGCTGCAAAGGCTTGTTGCAAAAATGCTGGATCGGTATGGGCTGTCACCACTAAAATCGGTAAATTTTCCCATTGGATATCTTGTCGGACGACCTGACACAATTCTAAGCCACTGACGATCGGCATTTCTAGATCCAGCACTACTAAATCGGGTTCAGTGCTAATTAACACCTCCCAAAATTGCTGTGGTTCTTTGAGATTTGTCACCTCAAGTCCCCAAGGAGTCAGTAACGCTGATAATTTAACCAGCATCACAGGGTCATCATCTACCATTAAGACTTTGGCTTCTGAAGTTTTGGGACTGGGTAGAACACGGGCGATCGCTCGAAAAATTTGATCGGTGGTTGCAGGTTTGTGGAGAAATTGCTTAGCACCTAAGCGCGATACAGCCAAGCGATCGGCAAGGCTATCTCGTCCGGTAAAAACGATTATAGGAAGATTAGGCGATCGCTCGGTCAGTTCTCGCAGTAGCGTCAATCCATCTTCCTCTGTCTCTGCAAAGCTTAAATCTAGTAACATCACATCGGGTATTGACAGCGCAAGACGCGATCGGGCAGCAGTAATATTCGGCGCAATTTTCATGCGAAATCCCCAAGCTTCGGATTCTACTTTCAATCGCTCCGTTAATCCAGCATCATCATCAACTACCAAAACCCGATAGTTAAAATTTGAAATAGTAGAAACTGGTACAGCAGTTGATGTAATCGGTGTGGTGGCTAATTCCTGCTGTAATCCTGTCACCAATTCCGAGAAGCGAGTAATTTCCTCAGCATTCAAAGAGCGATCATTTATTAGCAAATGCTCTGCTGAGCGTGCCAATTTCGAGCCTTCGGGATAACCAAAAGATCCCAGAGAGCCGGCTAATTTATGAGCTTCATGTTTTGCCGCTTGCTGTAACTCTGTTTCTAAGTTTCCTGCTAATAGAGCAGTTTTGGCCCGTTCCAATACAGAAATTTGTTGGTTGAAGCCTCCCCGAAACCGCTCTAACACTTTGTCGCTTTCGGACTTATCTACCCCGCGAGATTGATGTTTTTGGGTACTCTTTGTGACAGAATTGTTGAATTTAAAAGGCGCAGATTGGGGGTACGCTTTCAGTCGATAGCCCATGCCATAAACTGTTTCGATGATTTCTTCAGTTAAGCCGCCTGCCTTCAGTTTCTTTCTGACATCCTTAATATGAGTGATAATGGCGCGATCGGTTGGTGCCTCATCAAATCCCCACAGACGATCCAAAATAGCACTGCGGCTAAAGATGCGATCGGGATTTCGCAGTAATAATTCCAGCAGATTATATTCTGTCGCTGTCAGTGAAATTATTTGTTCGCCAAATGTCACTCTACCAGACTCTAAATCTAAACAAAGATCTCCCCAAGTCAATGTATTAGCCGCTGAATTCTGAGTAGAACCTCCTGGGGAAAGTGCTTTACTGCGTCGCAATAAAGTTCGTATCCTGGCCAGTAATACTTCCGTAGCAAAAGGCTTGCTGATGTAATCATCGGCTCCCGCATCGAAAAGAGCCACCACCTCCGCATCTGAATCCTTTGCCGTCATTAACAGGATCGGTTTGTGGTAGCCTTGCGATCGCAGTTGCCGACATAGACTCATTCCATCTAGTTTGGGAACCTGCACGTCTAACAAAATCAGGTCATACTCAATTGCTGCTGCCAAGTCTAGGCTCACTTGTCCATCATTTGCCCGATCGAACCCGTAATGATTTGCTTCCCACACCTTAGCCAGTGTTGTACTCAGCCATCCATCGTCCTCTACTAGCAGAATTTTTATCGGAGACTTCTTCATTTTGGCTGTGCGGTGCAATTTCCATGCGATCGACGCGCTTTGATGTCAGGTCGAAGCGTTGCTTTTAAGTAAATCAGTGGTAGTCGTTACTACTGCTTTTATCTTACCCTTTTTGCAGTCTCATCACTTAAAAATTGCTGTCACTTCCGCAGTTTAGATAAACCGGATCGCCCTTTCATCCATCTGCGTCCATCCGCGTTTATCCGCCTGCATCTGCGGTTCAAAAAAAGCGTGAACCGAAGCTATCCCGTTGGCGAAGCGTTCCCGAAGGGTAGGGGATCGCCCCCAAAAAGAGCGATCGCCCTCCCAAACAAATTACCCCTCATCCTCCGACTTTACAGGAGGACGCCCAGAAATCACAATAAATCCCACAGATTCGAGAGTCAGGTTTGGGCGGCGAATACCATCTAACACCGCTTGACTCAACAAACTTTCGGTATTGATTTCATCAGCCAAAACCGATTCTAAAAGTTGTTCGGATTTAGAAAGCCGATTCAATCGCAATTGCAATTGATTCACCCGGTTTTCGAGTTGGATAGCAGCAGTGACAGCAGATCGATCGCACATTTCCACAAAAGCCGATCGCCCGCGCAGCAATTCCTCCGATACCACCCGCCCCTTTTGGCAAAAATCATCCCATTCTAGCGGATCGACAAAACTGTCAAGCAGCGACGTGCGATTCTTTGACAAATTGTAATCCCGATTCGGCCCGCCTTTCCCCTTATAAGCCCGCTGCAAAATTGCCAAAAGTTCTGCATCCTCTACCAGAGACATTTCTTCGCTGCGAGCCTCTACAAACACAGTTTCAAAAGTTGGGAGAAACAGAGCATCAGCGCGGCGCTGCAAAGCTTTCAAGTTGTAATTTTCGATGTTTTGTGCTTGCAAAACTTGCTCGGCCGGCTGCACATCAGTCTGGATTGAATAGTTAAACTGAAAGCCAAACCACTCCTTCCCAGGCGCAGCATCCCAACTTTCATCATGCCGCCACATGGCAAAAGCTTGACCGCGATCGTCCCAGCGAATATAAGAGCCAAGTGCATCGATCAATCCCTCACCAATTCGGTAAAGAGCGACATCCGCATTCTGATAAGCAATGCGGCGATTGTAACTACCATATTGCTGGCAATAAGGAATCAATCTGGTTCTCAAATCGTTCGACGGAATCAACGTTTTTTGAGTAGGTTGATAGCGCAGTAACCCCGATATACTCGGATGTTCGATTTGTTTGAAGTGAAGAGCTTGACACAACCAACCTTCAGTAGCCCGCTGCATTTCTTTATGCTTAGCATCGCAGTTATCGAGAGATTCAAAATACTGAGATGCGCTGTCATCAAGAGTATCAATTTCATCGAGAACGTACTGTTCGTCTATTTTGATTTTCTCTTGTTCGATTTCAGTTTTAATCGCTTCAATTTCGCTGGATAAGCCCTTGCCTCCCTCAGCAAAAAACTTTTCTTCAAGTTTGAGAAGTTTTTCCTCAGCATAAAACTGAAGGCTGGCAATAGATTTGTGGAAGATATCAAACCCATCTTTTAAAACTTGAAACCAAGCTTCGTGGGGACTCTCCGGCAAATCCGGGCCTGCAAACAAACAAAATTGCACTCCCATTTTGCTGCCAATGCGATCGACTCTGCCGAGTCTTTGTTCTAACTGGTTGGGAAACCACGGCAAATCGAAGTGAACTAACCAATCTGTCACTTGTAGATTTACCCCTACTTCCGCCGATCGATCGCACACTAAGATAAAACAATGCGGTTCAGTCTTAAACCGCTTGAGACTAGCCTCAACATCATCAGCCGATTTGCTCGTCTCATGGCTGGCGATCGCATTTTTACCAAAGATTTTCGCTAAATTTTCCGCAATCTCTTTACAAGTTGCCGTAAAACTGGTAAAAATCACAATTTTCGGAAAACGTTCGCCCGGAATCGGTCGTTTAATTTGCTGTTGAATTCTCGACAGCAAATCGCGAGGTTTGCTGTGATACTCGCGCGGAACCTTCAAAGCAACTGCCAGAAATCGGAGAATCGCGATTCGCAACAAACTCAGTCGATCGAGTCCTTCCTGGGGCTTTTCCAGGGTATTGAGCAAGGTTTCCAGCATTTCCCTTTCTTCGGGAAACAGCGCAGTTTTCGTCAAAATTGCCGTGTCATTTTGTCCAAATTCGCGATCGAGTTCTGGAGTCGATTTTTTCTGCAAACGAGCTTTGACCACCCGTTCTAAAACATTCAGCCAAGTACCGGAAGCGCGGAAAAACAGCAGAAAAATTCTCTGATATTCGCTCGACTTGGGAGCGACTGTGCGCCACTTATCGAGTACGGTTTGAATTTCCGACCACTGTTCATCATTCAGATCGTACTCAGTTTTGGGGACAGCATCTCGATCGAAAATCACATCTTCAACTGCATCGCGGCGGTTGCGAAGGATGCGGCGGTGCAGGCGGTAGGTATCGCTAACGTGAGTGCGAATAGTTCGGACAAGCCGAGCCTGTTCTGCGGTTTCTTTAGTTTTCAAACAACTTTCTAACTCTGTTGCTAATCCGATTAAGTAATCATCTTTGGCAAAAATAGTGCGAAGTTGAGCGAGTTTTGTTTGCAAAACAGCAGGCTTGGCATTTTCTCGGAAATCCAGCAAAGCGCCACCGATTTCTTGACGGTTTCGCACCTGTTCTTTGAAGCTTTCCAAGTCATCAAGACGGTAAGTTGTGGGATCTAGCAAGTGCAGCATCGTTAGAAAATCTTGCTCGCGGCCAATAACTGGCGTTGCAGATAATAACAATACATTTTTGCTTTTCTGAGCTAGTTTCTGACAGAGTTCAAACGACTGCTGCTGAGCGCGATCGCTCGAATGTGCCATTGCTGCCACATCATGCGCTTCATCAACAATCAGAAAATCCAGGTTAGCGTTGCGGCTAATTTGATTAATGTCGCTAACAGCAACAAGCTGCACTCTGTCAGCAAAATGAGACAAATAGAATTTATTTTCCAACTCCTGCCGCCACTGTTCGAGCAGGTATTTCGGAACCAGTACCACAGCGCGTCCGTTAGGTTCATCTAGCAGAAATTGGCGGAGAATTGTGCCAGCTTCTACTGTTTTTCCTAGTCCTGGTTCGTCTGCTAATAAATAGCGCACGATTGGGTCTTCTAGGACGCGCCGGACGACTTCAACTTGGTGCGGATAGAGGTCTATGTTAGCAGAAATTAAACCCGTCATGCCGCGGCTGACGGCCCGCTGTTCGATCGCAGATTGAACGAATGCCAATCGGCGATCGTGAAAATACGGCGTTTCTTGGCCTTTGACTGCTAAAATGTCGATCGGATCGGCGATCGGGATATTGCAGCGAACGTAAAGTTCGCTTTCAACAGCTTGCAAACTTTGGCTGTCGGGGAGGTCAATTTCGTACTCTAATTTATCTTCATCCCAGTCATAAACTCGCCCAATTATCCATCTTTCCTGAGTGGTACTCCAGAGGTAGCAGCGGGTTTGGCGCTGAAGTCTCGCTTCTTGCAGCAAACCCAAAGGCACAGTTTTGCGGATGCGGTTTTTAACTGAGCAAAAATATTCAACTTCAGCATCAGTACGCGATACCTCGACAACTTTTCCGACTCCCAAATCGTTTCTGGGCGATCGAACTAACGAACCAACATCAATCATAGTTTTAGCCTGACAATACTTACTACAATACAGTAAATCCTTTCACCTTCAAAAAATTAGCAAGATGCGATTTTCGCCTGCGTCACTTTTCTAGTCAAATGACAGTCAATCTGCTATTCGGAAAACAATAAGTTTAGCATGGTAACTAACATTTTGGTATTCAATAAATATGCTGGACGCAAATAAGAATACCTACTTACGATGAAGGAAAAACAACGCCTGCATTACCGGATTCCCATTTCGGGTATTTCTGCATAACACTGGTATAAATTTCCGACTCTGTAAACCCTGCTAACCAAGCTTGTAGCTGTGGCCAAGGCTGTTCGTGAAACCAAGTTTGATCGGTATGAGCAAATTGACGAACAAAAGGTGCGATCGCCATATCAGCCAATGCTACATTATTACCAAATAAATATTTAGTGGCACTTAACTGTGAATTGAGGTTGTCCAGGAATAAAGAACCTTCATAGCGATGTACTTGGGCATCAACACCGGGATAGCGATCGGGGTACTTATAACGGTCAAGATGATATTTAAATTTATCATCAAATAGAGCGATTAGTTCCAGCATTTCTGTAACCGAACCTTGCTGTGGCATCAACCATTTTTCAGGATCGTGTTGTCTCAATGCCCACAACATGATATCGATACTTTGATCGAGTACCCGCCCGTCAACATCAATTAATATTGGTACTGTACCTTTGGCAGATACCTCCAACATCTCTTGTGGTTTGTCTCGCAAAACAACTTCCCGCAACTCACACACCCGATTGCTAACCATTAAGGCCAAGCGCGCGCGCATAGCATAGGGACAGCGGCGGAAGGAATACAAAATCGGGTATGTTGCTGACATATAATTAGTCGATCGCACGATCTGGTCTTTCGGTTCAGAAACCCCGTTCCTTCGTAGATTTCTTGTCGCCAAACAAGATTTTTCGTAGAAACGGGGTTTCTTTAAGCTTAGTGAATAATAATATTAGTCGATCGCCGGATCTACTTTTTCCTTCGCATTGTAGCGCGCGCCTATATGTACTTGGTTGCGACGCTTAGCAAGCTCAATCTGACGTTGACGTTCAGATAAGGCTTGTTTTTTGGTTTCAGTTTTTGAATCATGACAATGAGGACAACTCACACCAAGTACAAATAATTCAGAAGCCTTATCTTCCTGACTAATCGGGTGACGACAACCGCGACAAAGTTCATAATTTCCCGGCTTTAACCCCTGACCAACAGAAACCCGTTCATCAAAGACAAAACATTCGCCTTCCCAACGACTTTCTGCTTCCGGCACCGTTTCCAAATATTTTAAAATTCCGCCTTCGAGATGATAGACTTCATCAAAACCTTGAGTACGCAAAAAAGCAGTAGATTTTTCGCAGCGAATACCACCCGTGCAAAACATTGCCACCTTGGGTTTATTGCGTAAAGCAGTTTCCCGCAGCGCCCATTCAGGTAACTCAGAAAAGCTTTTTGTTTTTGGATTAATAGCACCTTCAAAAGTACCCATAGATACCTCGAAGTCGTTACGCACATCAACCACGACAACATCGGGATCGTCAAGCAGCTTATTCCACTCCTCCGGCTTAACATATTTGCCAGCCATGAGGCGGGGATTAATGTCTGGTACTCCCATCGTGACGATTTCGCGCTTCAAGCGTATTTTCAGGCGGTAAAAAGGTGCTTTTTCCGAAAAAGATTCCTTGTGTACGAGATCCGCCAAACGGGGGTCACTACGCAAGAATGCCAGCACTGCGTGTACGCCTTCGGATGAGCCTGCGATCGTGCCATTGATGCCTTCTTGGGCGAGTAAAATAGTGCCTTTGACGTTGTTGTTGTTGCAACAATCGATTAGGGGTGCTTTCAGCTCAGCAAAATCAGGTAGTTCAACGAACTTATATAAAGCAGCGGTTAAGAAATAAGCCATAGATTGAATTTATAGCACTAATTAATTTTCATACTTCTATGAAAATTCAGTCAAAGCGGACGGTGGGACTCGAACCCACGACGTTCAGCATGGGAAGCTGACATTCTACCACTGAATTACGCCCGCGCTTAGTGTTTTTTACTTGCTTTCACCTTCTTTCACTGTGGAGGCTGATCGGTAAAAAACGACTAGAAAAATATTGTACAACTATTTTCTGATTTTGAGTATAGCATTTTGACAATCAATTTTGGGCGATCGCCGATCGCACAGCCGAGCCATGATACTGTGGCAGACGAGCCAATTGTCCTCGCGGCCAAAAGCTGCCACTAAATGAGCAATCGCCTCGGTTCCGAACCTTGACAAAGAGTTAGCGGCTTCTGCGCGCACATTCGGATCGCGCGATCGAACTGCATCATTTTTAACAGCGCAGCCATTGAGTCCACTGTTTAACTATGCCGCCATCGCATCGCCAGGAACGATCGCACCATCAACTCGGTATCCTTCACTTTGCTCAGCCACATCGGTAGCGCCACCGCAGAATCGCACTTTCTGTGAACCGTTATCCCCCGCGGCCTGTCTTGAGAATCCGAACTTTGCAGCGCTGCTGGGATTTCGGTAATTTCCCTAAGCCAATTAAAATATTTTTGTTACTTTTCTTTACGACTTTAGCTAGGATTGCCGGATTTTGGGAAGATTTAAAAAAAATTTAGTTATTATATTAGGTCGGCAAATTAACAGCCTCAAACTTCAACACCACAAAAAGTTCAGGAAGTAATTGCTGAGTTCAAGCAATATTGGCAACAGCAGATCGACGATACCTGGGAAATGACTAAAAAGGTACAAATGGCCCAACAAGTCGTGATGAGACACTTATAAAATTATCCCGAGATAGTTTATATCGGCCGGGTGGTAGCCAATTGGCGCTCGCAACAACCTTCCTCAAAATGAGATTAATTGCGGTTCTATAGAGTATGCTGTTTTTTTGAGTTAATCTACTATTGTACTGTTTTCGTTCCCCAGAGATTCTCCAGAGTCCCACTGCTTGATAAGGGCGGACAAAATTCTGGTTGGAATTTTATTGATGAGTTGGGGCATTGAGGAGAACTCCAGTCGCTCGCAAACCTTAATAGAATTCCTACGCTGGCAGAATCGGGAAAATTAACTAATTCTTAACTTTTAAGAGTATAATTTTTGAGGAATTTCCTGTCTCAATCTTGTCCCCCGCTAGGAAAGGGGGAACTCCAAAATAATGATTTTAAAATCGCTTGAGAACACAGGCGGCCTTGCCTAGATATTATATCGGTAGGTAGATGACTTATTATTCATTTTAATATATATATATATATATATATATATATTAAATACAATATAACGATAATACGCTGGCAGCAAGCTATCTGGTATAAAAAATGAGTCGAAATAAGTTTTCTAAAAAATCTAAACCTCAAGCTGATATGAATGCTGAAGTAAAGCAACAAAACAATCAAAACGAGTTATTTCCAGTCGTCGGAATAGGAGCCTCTGCCGGTGGATTGGAAGCCTTTACCAAATTACTCAGCCATTTGCCGATCGATACCGGCATGGCGTTTGTAATAATTCAGCATATGTTGCCGACTCAGGACAGTGTGTTGAGAGAGATTCTGGCTCGATCGACCCAGATGCCCGTGCATGAGGTAACAGAGGGGATGCCCATAGAACCGAATCAGGTATACGTCATTCCCCCGAATTTCAGCATGACCATCGATCGAGGGGTGCTAAAGCTAACGCCTCGCGGCAGAACACACGGGGTATTTATGACCGTCGATATTTTTCTGGTTTCCCTCGCCGCAGAACGCCGGAACCAAGCCATCGGCGTCGTTTTGTCCGGGGGCGACGGCGATGGTGCCCAAGGATTTAAAGCGATTAAGGCTGCAGGCGGTATTACTTTGGCCCAATGTGAAGGCTCGGCACAAGTCAGCAGTATGCCGAACACTGCGGTGGCTACGGGTCAGGTAGACTTTATCTTGACACCGGAAAAAATTGCCCAGAAAATAGCAGAGCTCAGCCGTCATCCCTACATGGCCACTGAGTCTGCGGAAGCATCGACCACCAGTGAAGATGCGATCGCATCTAAAGATGCGATCGCATCTAAAGATGCGATCACCACCATCTACAGTTTGCTGCGCGCCGCTACAGGAGTTGATTTTACTCACTACAAACAAACCACCTTGAAGCGGCGGATGCAGCGACGGATGTTGCTGTACAAGCTGGAACGGCTGGAGGATTATGCCGAATATCTCCAAAACACTCCGACAGAAGTAACGGCGCTTTATCACGATATCTTCATTCATGTCACCAGCTTTTTCCGCGATCTCGAAAGCTTTGAGGCTTTAAGCAGCACAGTTTTTCCCGAAATCGTTAAAGATAAATCGTCGAAAATACCGATCCGAATTTGGGTGGCCGGCTGTTCAACCGGTGAAGAAGCTTACTCGATCGCCATCTGCTTGTTCGAGTTTTTAGCAGATCGAGGTACTGATCTGCCGATTCAGATTTATGCGACAGACATCAGCGAAAATGCGATCGCCCATGCGCGCCGTGGCTTTTATACGCCAGCCCAAGTCGCGGATATTTCACCCCAACGCCTGCATCGGTTCTTTGTGCAAATCGAGGGCGGATACCAAATCGCTCAGCCAGTGCGCGAAGTCTGCGTCTTTGCTAAACAAAACCTGATCAGCGATCCGCCCTTTTCCCGGATGGATTTGATCACCTGTCGGAACGTGCTGATCTATCTGGGCCCGCCTTTGCAGAAAAGGCTGCTGCCAATTTTCCACTATGGGCTTCGGCCCACGGGCTTTATGCTGTTAGGCACTTCGGAAACGGTTGGTGACTTTTCAGAATTGTTTACGCTATTAGACAAAAAGAACAAAATTTATACTAAAAAACCGCTGTCGCATTGGCTAAGCCTGGATTTAACTGCTAGCAACCCTGGGACACTCCTCAACCCACCGCTGGCGACGGAAAGCTTAAACGAAATCGAAATCGAGAAACAGGCCGATCGCATTGTTTTGAATCACTATGCGCCTGTCGGCGTCGTAATTAACACAGCCAGGGAGATTCTGCAATTTCGAGGACAGACGAATGCCTACCTAGAACCGTCTCCCGGTAGGGCTAGCTTGAATTTGCTGAGAATGGCAAAAGAAGGATTGCGCGCCGAACTCCGCAATGCAATTGAACAGGCCTCCGAACACCAGTTGCCGATCGCGCGCGAAGGCTTGCAAATTAGAGAAAGCGATCGCATCCGCCTCGTGAAAATTAATGTGATTCCATTCCCAACAGACGCTGTATCAAAAAACTATTTTTTAGTTTTGTTTCAAGACGAGCCGCCGAGCCGTGTAATGCCTGCCCCTGTAAACTCTCGTAGAGTCAACTCCGATGCTTTAGAGGGTGAAAGTTTGGAGATGGCGAGGCTGGTAGAAGAACTCAAAATTACAAAAGACCACCTGCAAACGATCGTCCAAGAACATCAAGCCGCTAACCAAGATTTGAGAGCCGCCAACGAGGAGATTTTGTCGAACAACGAAGAGTTGCAAAGTACAAATGAGGAACTCGAAACCGCAAAAGAAGAGATTCAGGCAACCAATGAAGAACTAAACACAATTAATGACGAATTGCAGCGGCGCAATGTTGAATCAACTCAGGTGAGTAACGATTTACAGAATCTGCTCAGCACCATCAATATTCCGATTCTGATGGTGGGAGGCGACCTGCAAATCCGCCGGTTTACTCCCGCAATCGAAAGCATCTTCAACTTGATTTCTAGCGATGTCGGGCGCTGTTTGAGCGACATCACTCACAAGTTGATACTGCCGGAGTTAGAGCAAATGATTGTAGAGGTGATTCGCACCCTCAATTTGAAAGTTCAGGAGGTTCAAGATCGAGAGGGTCATTGGTACGATCTGCATATTCGACCGTATCGGACGATCGACCACAAGATTGATGGGGCTGTGGTGATGTTGGTGGATATCCACGATCTTAAAGTCAGCGCCCAGCAGTTGATGGAATCGAAAAATTACGCCGAAACGATCGTAGAAACCGTGCGGGAACCCTTGCTAGTTTTAGATCTCGACCTGCGGGCGATCACCGCCAATCGTTCTTTCTACGAGACGTTTCAGGTGCTGCCGATCCACACTGAGCAACACTCGATCTTCGATCTCGGTAACAGACAGTGGAATATTCCCAATTTGCGATCGCTCCTTCAAGAAATTCTGGCAGGAAAGACCGAGTTTCACGATTTTGATGTCGAGCATGACTTTGAACACATCGGGCATAAAATAATGCGGCTCAATGGCCGCAAAATGCCTCCCATCGGCGATACACAGATGATTCTGTTGGCGATCGAGGATATCACGGAGCAAAAACAGTTGGAGACAGAACGCAGCCTTCGGATTCAAGAACAGTTGGCTCGTGCGGCTGCTGAGGAGGCCAACCGCATCAAAGATGAGTTTTTGTCCGTCCTCTCTCACGAACTGCGGACGCCGCTCAATGCGATGATTGGCTGGACACAGTTGCTGCGCCTGAAAAAATTTGACCAGGCTAAAACCGAGGAGGCGCTAAAAACGATCGAGCGCGCCGCCAAATCACAAAACCAGCTCATCGATGACATATTAGACGTTTCGCGAATTACCACAGGCCAGTTTCGGCTCAATGCTTTGGAAACTGAGCTGACTCCACTGGTTGAAAATGCGATGGAGGTGGTTCGTTTGGCAGCAGAAGCCAAAAATCTTCAAATGGAATCCAGGCTAACTCCTTTAACACTAAAAGTATTGGGCGATCCAAGCCGTTTACAACAGATAGTGTGGAATCTACTTTCAAACGCGATTAAATTCACCCCAGCCGGAGGAAAAATTGAAATCGCATTAGACTACATTGATGGCATGGCTCAAATCCAAGTTAGCGATACTGGTAAGGGCATTCACCCTAATTTTCTCCCCTATGTGTTCGATCGCTTCCGTCAGGCGGATAGTAGCTACTCTCGCAGAGACGCTGGATTGGGGCTAGGACTCTCGATCGTCCGTCATTTAGTAGAACTCCACGCCGGTACTGTTAGTGCAGAAAGTTCAGGTGAGGGACAAGGGGCAACGTTTACCGTGAAGTTGCCGCTACGAACAGATATCCCACAAAGTTAGACGCTAATATTTACCAAAGACATAATTGATATCGTTTTCGGTTGTACCATCCGTGATTGTTGACTGTTGACTGTGAGTCCAAACAACTGAAAATTTGGCTATATTTGTTTGCAGCTTGATACGACTTGATCAGGAGGATGAAGCCCGGATTTGATATCATTCCGGCACAACCAGAATTGATATTATTTCTAATCATATCTCCTCCGCTAAGAACCCAAACTGAGTTCTATCGCCACAATTGATTATCAGTAGATGCACTATCAGGGGCTGATTAACCTCAATATCAAGGCTTTAATTCTGCAATACCTGTAGACGTGCGTCATCGAAATATTGGCAGTGGTTATCTGCGTTATCGGCGGTAAAAAAAGGCAATAATCTCTCAATAAACCTAACCAATAACTATTTACCAACCTTAACCTCAGCGCCATCCTTA
Source organism: Microcoleus sp. Pol11C2 (assembly GCF_036701505.1). Taxonomy (NCBI): domain Bacteria; kingdom Bacillati; phylum Cyanobacteriota; class Cyanophyceae; order Oscillatoriales; family Microcoleaceae; genus Microcoleus; species Microcoleus sp. Pol11C2. The sequence goes on along the minus strand of NZ_JAUBQX010000004.1, from coordinate 192,236 downwards.
AGAAAACCAGCCCCAGTAACAACCACCCGATCGCCCACCTTCAAACCCTTTTTAACCTCCACCTTGGCAGCAGTCAAATCCCCCACAGCACCCCCGGAAATTTCCCCAAGTTCCACAGGTTGAGCCTGCACTTTGTCCGCGCCGACAAGTTTATAAACAATAGAACTGCCGTCAGGTTGCGGCACAATAGCTTTAGCGGGGACTTTCAAACCTTGAGCCGTTGCCGTCGCAATTGATGCGCGCAAAAACATTCCCGATCGCAACAACTCGCTTGCTGGCAAATCAATCTTCACCGTAGCTTGACGATTTTGCGGGTCAACTAGCGGCGAAATATCTCGCACAGTTCCTGACAACTTAATCCGCTTGTCAGAATCCGAAGTAATTTGCACTGCTGTTCCCGGCCGTACTTGGGCAACCTGAGTTTCCGGCACTTTCAATTGCAGTTCCAGCTTGTTGCCGCGAATAATCGAAAAGAGTTTTTGACTTCCCGAAGAAACATCCCCAACTCGACCAATTCTTTCAGCCACAGTGCCACTATCCGGCGCTCGAACAATTGTTTGTTCTAGTTGAGTTTGTAACTGTTTGACTTGGGCATCATTACTGCGGACACTTGCTGCGTTATTTCCGACATTTGCTCTCGCACTGCTGACACTCGCTCCGGCCGTATTTACTTTTGCACGAGCGCTGGCGAGGGCTGCTCTAGCCGTACTGATATTAGCTTCAGCAGTAGCTACTTTAGCAATAGCCGATCGCACTTCTTCCGCTGCTTTATTCTGTTCTTCCAAAGCTGTATTCAAGTCAGCTTTAGCTTTGTTCAAGTCTTGAACAGCAGTCTGCCGCTCTGTCTTGCGTCTTTCTAAATCTTGCTGACTAATTACTCCCTGAGAAGCCAAATCTTGGGTGCGATTTACTTCTCTTTGAGCTTGATCTAATTTAGCCTGGGCGGAGGCAATGCCTGCTTTAGCTTGGGTGACACCAGCTTTAGCTTGTTCTACACCGGCTCTTGCCTGGCCGACGCCTGTTTTGGCTTGCGCTGCGTCAGCGATGGCTTTTTCAACGCCAGCTTGCGCTTGAGCGACGCCGGCTTGGGCTTCTTGTTGGGCTGACTCGGCTTGCTGTACCTGAGCTTCGGCTTGTTCTACCGTAGAATTGGCCGATTGTACTCCCGCCAGCGCTTCGGCAATTTGCGATCGTAATACCGAATCGTCCAAAACCGCCATCGTCTGACCTTTTTCTACCGCATCTCCTTCATTCACCAACACCTGCTTGATTTGCAAACCATTGGCCTGTGGCAGTACCGGCAGCAAGTCGTAGGCTGCCACGGTGCCTGTCGCTTCCAAAGTTTCACCCACCTGGGCAGATTCCACAGGTGCCACTGTCACCGTCGCAGCCGTCGCCTGCTGGTTTACCGATGGAATTGGAGCTGCCGGAGGCGAACTCTGCTTGCCCCCAGTCAAGTTTACTGCTAGCAGCGTTGCAGCGACGCCAACCCCTGCGCCCGCCAACAAAGCAGGCCACCTGATTTCTTTGCGCGGCCCAACTTCAGTTGCTTCTGGTTCCCAAACCTGTTCCCCTTCCATTTCTGGAGCTTCCAGGGCAACTTCTCGTTCATCTTCCTCACCGGAGAATTGCCAGCGAGAGTTGTCTGAGACTTCACTTTCAGCTACATCCACTGCTGAGTTCCTGTCGCGCCCGCTCTCCACGGGGGGAAGGGGTTGCTTTTCTTCCGCTTCTGAAAAAACTTGATTGGTCACGGTAGTTCCTCTCGCCGCTATTAGCCTTTGGTTTTTTTATTGTAAAGAAAGATTGCGGTTTTTATATTGGATTCATTTTAGCGGATAGCCTCAGCAATCCCGCGTCCCCCTTTTGGGTGAGTGTGGCGTCGTTTCACCTTACAATGGCGAATAGATCGGAGTTTGTGCGATCGACATTTAATTTGATCTGCCTCTGGGGCATACTGAATATTAGCGCGATGGGCGATCGTGGGGTCGATCGGGCTGTCATTGTCTCTCCCCAAGTGGTTTGGCCCTCACCAACGTATAAATGCGGAGAAAAGTCTGTTTAATCTTGAACTGATTCTTCCTAACTTATACTCTAATGTGTTTATTGTATAATACGGCACATCTGCTAAAAAAATTGTGCCACTTTATTTAAAAAAAATCAAAATGAATAGTCTCTTTTCTCCCCTCCAACAGTTTCTAATTACTTGGCTGCTAGTGCTAGTGACGGGATGGTTTACCCTGACAGCAGTCAGTTATGTTGGGGAACTGGTCAGCATTTTAGTAACAGCGGGACTGATTGCATTTTTATTAAATTATGCAGTAAAAAGACTGCAAGTATTTTTGCCCCGGGGAGTCGCTGCGGGGCTGGTTTATTTAACTGCGGGTGTGATATTAGTAGTAATCGGTGTAACTATTGTGCCGCCGGTGTTCAGCCAAGCGAGGCAGTTGGGGGTGAGGTTCCCGGAATTGCTGGAGTCGGGGCGGCTGCAGCTAGCTGAATTTCAAGCGTGGAGTGCGGAGCGCAATTTACCGTTTGACGTGCAAATATTAGAGCAGCAACTGTCAGCTAGAGTCCAAGGACAAGTCCAAGCGATCGCCGGTACGGGTTTAGGCTTAGTTGTCGGTACTTTTAATTGGTTTTTGGACTTAATTTTTATTGTCGTGATTTCCTTTTATATGCTCCTAGACGGGCAAAGAGTGTGGCAGGGTTTGACTAGCATTTTTTCCCCAGACATTCGCTATGTTTTAACAGAGACTTTGGAGCGAAACCTCCAGCGATTTGTATCGGGACAGTTATTGCTGGGACTATTTATGGCCATTTCGCTAACTCTGGCTTTTTGGTGGCTGCAAGTTCCGTTTTTTCTGTTGTTTGCCGTCTTTATAGGATTGACGGAAATAATTCCGTTTATTGGAGCCACTTTGGGAATTGGCACTGTTAGTATAATTGTAGCGTTTATTGATTGGTGGCTGGCGCTGCAAGTCTTGGTAGTGGCGATCGGTCTCCAGCAAGTCAAGGATAATTTAGTAGCTCCCCGAATCATGGGGAATCTCACCGGATTGAGTCCGGTAATTATTTTCACAGCTTTGCTTTTAGGAGGTAGAGTGGGAGGATTGTTGGGAGTTATCCTGGCAATTCCGCTCACTGGGGTTGTAAAAAGTATAGTAGAAATTGTACTCAATCCCAAATTGCCGCCCCAAACAGGCTCGTTTTTCTACAATCCTTTTAGCGGCGAGGAATTGGGGAAAATACCAGAAGAGGAAACTCGAATAATCTTGGTCGGAGATGAACAAAAGTAGTCTAATTTTTGTAGTAAGTAATTCAGTTATGAAAACTTTTATACGTCTGGAATTTACTTTTGGCTGCTGAGTCCATTAAGAACAGACTAAAGTCTCTACAAAGAACTTTAGTCTTTATTACTAACCAACTTAAAATCTCAAACCTAAAAACTTATGAACTGGTGGCAAAATCTTAGAGACAATCCTCTAGCTCGGTTGGGAGCCGTGCTACTGTTAATTTTTTATACAGTCGCGCTTTTAGCCGAATTTGTGGCACCTTACGACCCCTACGACTCTCAATTAAACGGTTCCTTGCTGCCACCGACTCAGATTTATTTAAGCACCCAAGACGGGCGCTTTATCGGCCCCCACGTTTATCCGACTACTCAGGGCCCGGTGGATGCGAATACGGGCGCTCGTGAGGTAATTGTAGACTGGCAAAAACCATCTGCTGTTGGTTTGTTTGTCAAAGCTTCCCCCTATAAATTTTTAGGATTTTTGCCTTTCGACAGGCACCTGTTTGGCACTACAGGAGAAGGCCAAATTAATCTTTTAGGCACGGATGAACAAGCTCGCGATCAATTCAGTCGCTTAGTACATGGCAGCAGAATTAGCCTCAGCATCGGTTTAGTAGGAATAGCAATTTCTTTTCCCTTGGGATTGTTTATCGGAGGCATATCTGGTTATTTCGGCAGTTGGATTGATAGTATTTTAATGCGTTTTGCCGAAGTATTGATGACGATTCCCGGTCTTTATTTATTAGTAGCGCTAGCAGCAGTATTGCCACCGGGATTGACAAGTGCTCAGCGATTTATATTGATTGTGCTGATTACTTCATTTATCAGTTGGGCGAGTTTAGCGCGGGTGATTCGCGGTCAGGTACTGTCAATTAAACAGCTAGAATTCGTGCAAGCGGCGCGGGCAATGGGCGCCAACCCAATTTATATTATTGTCCGCCACGTTTTGCCACAAACTGCTACTTATGTAATTATTTCTGCTACTTTGTCTGTTCCGGGTTTTATTGTGGCGGAGTCGGTTTTGAGTTTAATTGGCTTGGGAATTCAACAGCCCGATCCTTCTTGGGGAAATTTACTATCCCTCTCTACTAATGCTTCGATTTTAGTGTTGCAGCCGTGGTTGGTTTGGCCTCCGGCGATACTGATTATTTTGACTGTCTTGGCGTTTAATTTATTGGGGGATGGGTTGCGGGATGCTCTCGATCCGCGCAGCATTCAAAGGTAATTGGAAGTTAGTAATTTCTAGTTTCCAGGCAGAGTCGGTGTAACAGTTACTCCCTCTAATTGGGCGGATTAACAGGTAAGGAAATGGTAAAAGTAGAACCAACACCCTCCTGACTTTTTACTGAAATATTGCCGCCCATCATGAGGCAAAAACGCTGGCTGATTGCTAATTCCAAACCGATGCCGCCGTACTTGCGGGTGGTGGAAGCGTCTGCTTGGGTAAAGGGTTGGAAAATGTGCTGCAACTGTGGGCTACAATTATCTTCAAGTATATACCTGCAATTTGCTGTAAAATTTTTTCAGTAATCTAATTATTCCAGTCGGCTCGTGAAATTAGAACAGGCCTTAGCTCAATATACTGATGCTCTCACTAACCTAAAATTGGCAAAGTCTGAACCCTCAGAAATAAAAATTATCCAGATTTTAGTTGCTCGCGATGCCATCAAAGAAGCACTCAGCGATAAAACCCAGATTTCTTTGGAAAGTTTGGCTAAACTACTCGAATTGGACAACTTCCTGAAACAACAAGCCGATGCGATCGCCAGAGGAGCAAATTTGGCAGAATGGCGATCGACATTTCACCCCTCCACAGAAGCTTGGTGGTGGTTCCTCGCACCCACCTCCGAGGAGGAAGTTTCCCACTCACATCCCCTCGAGCCGTTGTTCAACGGGCTGACTATCGCTGGATTGACGGTGGTAGCGGCCTATATGACAAACTTCGTTCAACTCTTTTCCACGGGAGGATTCGGTTTCTTGGAGACCTTAGGCCTGCTGGGACAAGGAGGGTTACTTCTCACGGTAATCCGCACCTTGCAGAACACAGGACAAGATAAGATTAAAAATATGCTCACAAAACTCAATATTTCTCCCCAGTTTCACAGTCAAGCAACCTTGGGAATTACCGCAATGTTATTGTTGGCATCTGTGGGAGTCTCTCAATCTTTGCCTCGGATTGGGGAACGGAATTATCAAGACGGACAAAAACTATATGAAAAAGGTTTACTGGTAAAAGCAAAAGCGAAATACGAGCAAGCGGCAAAAATAAATCCCGAGAATTTGGACATTCAAATTGCCTTGGGGAAAATCTACGAATCTTTGGGTGATCTCGATCAAGCTAGCAATGAGTATAAAAAAGTTTTACAGCAAGGAGATGCCCGCGCTTTTAATAATTTAGGTCGCGTTTATATTAGCCAAAACAAACTGATTCCCGGTGAATCTTTACTGCGAATGGGATTACAACGGGCTCCTAAAGAACCTAAAGAAGAAAAAGAGTTTCAACTCAACTATGAACTGCATCTAAACTTGGGCTGGGTACTGCTCAAACAAAAACAAAACCAAGAGGCTGAAAAAGAACTCAAAAAAGCAATTTCTTTCGACAAAAAAGTTATCAAAAACCAGATCGGTGGAGGGATGGCTTATTGCTTCCTTGCAGCTATTCTCGAAAATAAACTAGATACAAAAGAGGAATCGGACTTGAAACAGAAGTGTCTACAACATGGTCGTCCCGAAATGCTCGCTCAGTATCAATGGTTTATTGAAAATGGAAAAAAAGATATCGCTGATCTTATAAATACGAAGGGGGTGGTAGATGGAGAATCTAAGCCAAGTACACAGCCGTGATGAGTAAGATAAAAGTAAAAAATAAAAAATAAAAAGAATGTTCTTTTTACTTTTAGTTTCCCTACTTGCTTTGAAGTCCCCCTTTTTTAGGGGAACTTCCCTTATAAGGTGTGCCAGCATTATTTTTTCCGGAAATTGAGTGCTGCGTGTGTGATGCACCCTAATTGGGCGGATTAACCGGCAAGCGGATCGTAAAAGTAGAACCAACACCCTCCTGACTTTTTACTGAAATATTGCCACTCATCATTAGGCAAAAACGCTGGCTGATTGCTAATCCCAAACCAGTGCCGCCGTATTTGCGGGTGGTGGAAGCGTCTGCTTGGGTAAAGGGTTGGAAAATGTGCTGCAACTGGTCGGGAGTCATCCCAATTCCTGTATCTGTACAATTAACAACTAAAAATTCTTTACTAGCAATTGAAGATTGAGAACTTGCCGCCTGTTCAGAAGTGTTTTCTTGTTTTGCTTCGCTGCTGTCGCCCGCAATCATTTCTCGGCTGGCTGTGAGGGTAATTGTACCGTTTTGAGTGAATTTGGCGGCATTGCTCAGCAAATTTAATAAAATCTGCTGCACTTTGGTAATGTCACCGTGCATAGTGCCGATATTCGTAATTTGATGCAGGTTTAGAGTGTTGCCGTTTTTCTCAATTAGCGGCGCGGCGGTGGAGGCGACATCTTCAATCAAGGCGGCGATGTCGAAGGTTTCTAAGTAAAGATCCATGCGGCCGGCTTCGATTTTAGAAATGTCGAGAATGTCGTTAATTAGCGATAGCAAGTGTCGGCCGGAAGTGCGAATTTTGTCTAAATCTGGGGTGAGTTCATCGTAACCCAATTCTGCGGTTTCTTCTTGGAGCATTTCGCTGTAGCCGATGATCGCATTCAGAGGTGTTCGCAGTTCGTGGCTCATGTTTGCTAAAAATGCGCTTTTTGCGGTGGAAGCAGCTTCGGCTGCTTCTAGGGCGAGTTGCAAGGCGGATTCAAAGACTTTACGATCGCTAATATCCTCGACGCTGCCTTCATAATAAAGTATCTCGCCGTTGGCGTCGCACACTGCACGCGCGCTTTCGGAAATCCAAATTACCTTGCCATCAACGCGGTAAACTTGTGACTCAAACCCCGAAACTTCTCCGAATTCTTCCATCACCCGCATAAACTTTTCGCCCTGCTGAGGATTGACGTAAGCTTGCTGCCTGATGTTGGTGAGATTTGATGTTAATTCTTCGGGAGTGGCGTAGCCATAGATGCGGGCTAAAGCTGGATTTACGCTCAAGAAGTGGCCTTCGGGGGTTCTTTGAAAAATGCCTTCGACAGCATTTTCAAAAATGCTACGATATTTTTGTTCTGCTTGACGCAAAGCGTTTTGTGTACGATCGCGCTCGCTGGCTTCGATCGCCAATGATACCAAATCTGCCAGGGAAGCAGCAAAATTTTGTTCTTCTAATGTCCAGTTGCGAGTAGTTCCCACTTGTTCGATACAGATGACTCCGACTGTTTGTCCGCCGAGGCGCACTGGCGCGTCTAAGGTAGAAGTAGTGCCAGCTTGTGAAAAGTAAGATTCGGCAAATTCTCTAGTTCTAATATCTGAGAGAGCGTCCTCGGCTGCGATCGTCCGGTGTTCTTCCAAAGCTTGAAAATAAGCTGGATAGTCTGCTGCTGCGAGTTCATTACCTTGGGAATGCTGGTGGTTGCTGCGGTAAAATTGGTCGAGACATTGCAGTTTCGATCGGCTTTCATCGTACAACCATGCTCCGGCTCGTTCTGCATCTAGGGTATGAGCGGCCGCTTCGGTGATTTGCCTCAAAGCTACTTGCAAATCGCCTCGATATAGCGCTTTATTTCTTGCCAATTCTACCAAAACCGTATTTTGTTTGAGCAATTGTTTTTGCCTTTGGCGTCGCGCCGATTCGGCTCGCTTCTGTTCGGTAATATCGCGGGCCACCACAATGACGGATTGTTCTGAAAGCGGTGAAATGCTGGCTGCAAAACAAAGTTCGCGGTCGTTAATGGTTAAATCGTACTCGATGCTGACAGTTTGCTGAGTATCTAAAGCGGCTCGGATGTGGTGGATAAAATTGTCGGCTGTAGCTTGCGGAAACACCTCTTTGACTGTTTTGCCAACTAATTCTTCGGCTGGTTTGTAGAGCAGGGAAATATTTGTAGGCGCGATTTTTAAGTAGCGACCATTGGAGTCCACAACTATAATTAATTCGTTCATGGCTGCAAACAAAGCCCGCAATTCTGCTTCTGCGGCTTTGAGTTCGGCAGTCCGCTCTGCTACTCGCTGTTCTAAACTAGAGTTGGTTTGTTCTAGGGCAACAAAAGACGATCGCAATTGTCGGGCCATTTGATTGAAAGACTGAGCTAGAAGACCGAGTTCGTTGACACCTTTCACTTCGACTTCGCCGTCTAATTCTGCGGAGGTGAAGTCGGATGACTCAGACATTTTTGTTAAAGCTTTGGAAGCTTCCAGCAATCTGGTAATCGGTTTGACAACCCAGCGAGAGGTAAATATTCCGAGTGCGATCGCCAGTATGAAGGCAAAAAAGCACAATAAGATAGTTGTGCGAGTGTTGGCGTTAATTTGCTCCATAAAGTCTGCTTCCGGGATTGCGACTACAATCAGCCAATCGAGGCCACGGCCGTCTTGCAGGGGAGCAACGGTAATGAATTGACGTTTGCCGTCTATCTCGAAGGTAAACTGTCCTTTGCTGTCAATTTGTTCAAAACTACCAAATCGTTTTTGCAAGTATGTGGACGCCGATCGAATTAGCAAATTTTTGCTCTGTGTCCCCAACAGCCGTTTTTGTTGTCCGTCTTTGTCGGTGACAAAGGGCAGTTCATCTGTGGAACTGGCGACTATTTCCCCGCTGCGTTCGATCGCAAAAACTTGTCCTGACGGGCTAATTTTGATGCTTTTGAGAAAATCGCTGATTTGAGAAAGAGTCAGGTCAATTGCCAATACCCCCCGCAGGTTTCCTGTTTCATTGTAAATAGGCATCACCGGCGTAATGCCGAGCACTGGCGGTGCTGCAAAGACGTAGATTGGAGACCAAGTGGCTTTGCCTGACCGTTTGGCAGCTTGGTACCACGGTCTAGTACGGGGGTCATAGGCAACGGTTTTGATTAGCTCGGTGCGATTTCCTTGGCTATCTAGACGATAAATTTGGCGGTTTGGAGCGGTTGACTCGTCTCTGATGTATACTAAGTTTTCTGCTTCTCGCTTGAGCAAAAGGAATCTGCCCTGTTCGTCGCCGTAGTAGATCGTTGTATTTCGATCGCTCAGCTTGGTCTGGTTCCACAAATAGCGCTCTAAGTTGGGGAAGTCTTCCGGATCTAAGTTTCCAGAGGCGATCGCAGCAGTATTCATTTGCAGAAATAAATGAGACACATCCCCAAAACTGCGGAAATTTTCTTTCGTCCTCGCTGCAACTTCCAAGCTTAACCTCGTAGCCAGGTCATTGACGGCTTTCTGGCCATTGCGAAACGAAAGCCATCCAGTCACGCCGACTGCTACGGAGATTTGTACCACCAGCGGTATCAACAAAACTAGGCTCAGTGACATCTTGGGCGAGCTTTTCATCAGACAACTGCTCAGATTTTTCAATAACATCAATATTCTGACACCTACCGAGTTTGCGTATCGTTTGCCGCTTAAAAAAGCCCCTCGATATAAGTTACAATGTTCTACACACATAGTGAAGTGCAGCGACCAGCCGCTCAAAACGGGGCTGAGGTTTCCACCGCTACTGTAAAAACTTGTAATATTAATCATGCCACTACTTGCCTGAATGTGGCGATCGCTCTAGGGACTCGCGGTCAAAAAGTCACACTCCGTAAAAAAAAGCAACTTTAGGCCTGTGCTCTACACTGTGGTTGTCATCAGTCATTGCCAATTATTCAAATTTTTAATCTCAACTTTTAAATCTAAAAGGTGTCACTTTGTCCGGGTGGGCATTGTCTTCCTTACGCCTAGTTAATAAAAATTTGATTTGATTTTTTTCTACCGTGCCAGGACAAATGTAAATTCTGTGACAATCGGGTGTTAAAAAATTTGCTATTAATAAGATAAGCCGCCAAAATCCCTTAGCGTAGCGGGCGTAAGCCATCGAGTACCAAGAGGATAATTGAAGCATCTGCATTCCATCAAAAGCAGCAAATTAAAGCGTTTTTGGCTTTTTTTGACGCTCAATATTTTGGCAAAATAATACTTCTGGAGGATGACATGAACTATACATTTGAAATCCTGGGCGTATCTCCAACTTTAACATTTTTTAACCAGCAGCAGGAATTGCTGAAACAACAGGAGCCATCGGGTGTAGAATACTTGGGAAACTGGAAGTGTACTCTCGATGCGTTTGTCGCATCTGTGGAGACAGTTTCTCCTTACCGGGGCTGGGATGTCGATCGAGTTGTAGACACCGTGATTAGTTTCTGGATGAACAACTCCGATAGCATCCAGTATTGGAGACACAGGCTGGAAGATGCCGGCAGCGAAAACTTGTTAGTAGCCAGAGTAGGCGATATCAAGTCTTTACAAGCCGCCTTTGAATCGCTGCTGGGCGAATAGGAAAATCGCCAATTGCGAAAAAGTCGATCGACTTTTTCGCAAAAATCAACTCAACTGTCTCTTAGCAATGCTCAATTTCCCTGATTCGCGGCACGGAAGTCGCAGATATACAATAATATCTGTTTCTTCCATCTTCTACCTTCCATCTGCCTGATGCCTTCCACATCTGATTAATGTCTAATGACTTCGCAATTGGCAATTCCCAAATATTATGTCTCGTTCCAAAGCCCTGCAATCTTATATTTTTCTCCGCTTGCTTCTCGCACCCCTAATGTTGTGGACAATCACCACAGCAGTATTTTTATTGTTGCGGGCCACTCCGGGCGACCCCATAGATGCCATTCTCGGCTCACGAGCTCCTGCAGCAGCCAAAGAAGCAATGCGAACTCAACTCGGCCTGGACGCACCCCTGTGGCAGCAATATCTCAAATACATGAAAGACTTGTTGAGCTTCGACTTGGGAACCTCCATCACCACTCGCGGACAAACCGTGTGGCAAATTATCGGAGATTATTTCCCCGCTACAGTGGAATTAGCAGTTTGTAGCATGGCCATAGCTTTAATTGTCGGCATCAGTATCGGTTCCCTGGCAGCATCCCGCCCCAACACTATTTTCGATGCTGCGGGACGTTTGTTTGGCATTATCACTTACTCGCTGCCCGCTTTTTGGGCCGGCATGGTTTTGCAATTAATTTTCGCGGTGCAGTTGGGATGGTTTCCCTTGGGAACTCGCTTTCCCGTGACATTCCCAGCCCCCGAAGGCTACACAGGACTATACACTATTGACAGTCTCCTGAGCGCTAACCCTGCTCAGTTTCTCACATCTTTACATTATTTGGCACTTCCGAGTTTGACATTGGGGATTCTTTTGAGCGGCATTTTCGAGCGCATTGTCAGAGTGAATCTCAAGCAAACTTTGCAAGCAGATTATGTCGAAGCAGCTAGAGCTAGAGGCATTCCCGAATTCCAGATTTTATGGGCTCACGCTCTGAAAAATGCACTAATTCCGGTGATTACTGTCTTAGGATTGACTTTTGCTGCACTGTTGGGCGGTGCTATTTTAACAGAGGTTACTTTTTCTTGGCCGGGGTTGGCAAATCGCCTTTACGAAGCGATTAGCTTGCGGGATTATCCAACTGTTCAAGGTATTGTGGTGTTTTTTGCGGCAATTGTCGTAATTGCCAGCATTGTAATTGATATTTTGAACGCTTACGTTGACCCGCGAATTCGGTACTAAAAATATCAAGGAAGAAGGGCAACGGATGCGCGACTGTGGCACTCTAGGCTTGTTCTACCTGTACTTTCTGCCTGCGCCAGATATTTCAGCCAGCGGTGGCCCTGTAGAAGCAGTTGTCCAAAAGATCGATCGGCTTTTAGAGTGACGACACTTGGCAATTTATGGGCAATACTGGAGAAAATAAACTTCAACATTTGAGGAAACGCTGATGAGATTATTGCGAACAATCGCCGCTCTATCGGCGGCCTTGACCCCACTGATGGCTGAAGCTGCCTTTAGCCGTCCCATGCCGGGAACAGCCGATTTTCCCAGAGCCTCAAACCCCGAAGTAAATGTGCCGGTTTGCTTTATCGAAACTCGAGGCGGCACAACTTTTGATTTAGTCAGCTTGTGCGGCAGCAACGCTGCTCCCCAAAACCCTGCTCCGGTTGCGGGCAACCCCGCCAATGCTCCTGCAAATAACCCTAATGCAGGCACTCCTCCGCCTCCTCCCCCGAACCCCAACGCCATCACCAGAGATGGTGTCGGCACCCCGATAACTACTCCTACAGGCACGGCAAATCCCAACAATCCCAACAATGCCAATCCGGGAACTTCGCCCGCAGGTACTCCCAATGCCAATCCGGGAACTTCGCCCGCAGGTACTCCCAATGTCAATCCGGGAACTTCGCCCGCAGGTACTCCCAATGTCAATCCGGGAACTTCGCCCGCAGGTACTCCCAATGCCAATCCGGGAACTTCACCGACTACCAATCCCAATAATCTCAATCCGGGAAGTTCGCCCTATATCACTCCCAATAATCCCACTCCGGAAACTTCGCCGAATACCAATCAGAATAATCTCAATCCGGGAAGTTCACCGAGTACCAGTCCCAATAATGCCAATCCGGGAACTTCGCCGAATACCAATCAGAATAATCTCAATCCGGGAAGTTCGCCCTATACCACTCCCAGCAACAATTTGTCTCCCAACAGTACAACTGGCAACGGCACGGGCACTCCTTGAACTGCCGGGGATGAGTTATGCTAAGACATTGAAGTGGCGATCGCACTTGAGGAGGACATCTAGTGTCAAACTTAGTTCAACGCTTAGAAATAACCGCTCATCCGCAACTAGAAAAATCCCTCGGCTATCGAGGAGAGAGTCGCTGGGTAGCTTGGCGCTGGGAACCCGAAATCGACCAACTTATTTCCAGCGACGGCAAAACAGTCGGCACTGGCAATAATATGGCTTGGCTGGTGTTTTTGCAGCACGATTTAGTCGATCCTGCGCTACAAGAGTACAACCTCGGCGAGGGCGATCGCTACTGGCTGCTTTTAGACACCGAAACTAGAAATCTCTACGTCGGTGAAGGGAAAACAGTTCAAAGTCTGCTCGAACAGCCGGAAAGTTTAGGTTTATTGGCCTGTCTCGATGGCGGGAATGCCGATCGACAAACTGGTGAAAATTGGCAGCAAACCCTATCTCAACTAACAGCCAAACCAGTTATTCGCAACCTGACAAATGTCCTTCCTTTCGGTATCGCAGCCGCTTTAATAGGTGCTTTAGGCATCGGAACCGGATTGTGGGTAGTGCCGGCGGTGCAGCAGAAAATAGCCGAAAAAGCGGCTTTTATTTCTCCAATTAGTTCTGGCGCTAACTGCGGGCTGGGCGGTTCCGACGATTTTTCAGCTTATATCGGTTCGTCAAGCGGAAATAAAGAACTTCATTTAATAGGCGTTTACGAAGCCAATGCGGATCACAAGAACCGAGATTTATCAAAAAGTGCGATCGAAGTCAAAGTAGAACGCCGAAACAAGCCAATAATTCTCGCGCTTTCAGCCTACGAACCGGTGCAATGGAACATTACCGCAGAACCGGGCGCAGTTATCGAAAAAATCATCGTTAACGGATACCACAACCAAACTGTTTCAGGAGTTTCGGGAATTCCAATTGAAGAGCACAGCTACGAAGAAACCAGAGACAATCTCGGCGACTTTATCTACAAGTGGGGTGCTACCGCGGAAAGTACCAATACTTCTTCCCTCGTGACTAAATTGGAACAGAGAAACCGCACGAATTTAACTTCCTTTCAAGGATGCTACAGAGGTAAAAACTTTAGTATTAATTGAGAGCAGCGACAGAGGGCGACAAGTTATACGATTTTCGATTTTCGATAGGGAATAACTGATTAGATATGGATTTGGAATTTGTTACAGTTCCATGCTTTTTTTTACTGGTGTTAAAACCTATCCCCCTACAATCACAAAACCCGCGTCGGCGGGTTTTTTATTGAGAGTTAAACTTATTTGCACCTCTATGGTATGATATCCGGTGGCGCGATCGCCAATTCCCAATTCTAACAATACTAATATATTTGCTATGAAATACTGGTACGAAACGCTCGCAGTAGCCCAGCGGATTTTAATTGAATTGGGGAGGCGGCGACGCAGCTTAGTATTGTGGAGTATTTTTCCAGTTTCTATCTTGGTAATTAACGGTTTAATTTTAAAAGAACGCGCTAATCTCAGCACAGCAAAAGCCTTTGAAGTTGCTGCACCTGCAAGCTTAGTAGGAGCAGCTTTATTTTTTAGCTGTCTCGGTGGTAGCGTAGCAACAGTAGTAGCAGAGCGAGAACAGCATACCCTCAAACGCTTGTTTATTTCCCCGCTGAGCGGCACTTCCTACTTTTTAGGAATTTTCCTGGCTCATAGTTGCATCGGCATCGGTCAGGTAATTTTAGTATACACGATCGCCTCTTGTTTAGGAGCACAATTCCAAGGGTCTATTCTGCTAGGATGTGCGATTATTCTGCTCAGTATTGTATCTTATGTAGGTGTAGGCTTTATTCTCGGCACCCAGTTTGCGAGGCGCACTGAAGATGTCAACTCCCTAGTAGCAGCTTTCGGCGTTCCTTTGTTGATTTTAGGAGGCGCATTTTTGCCTACTTCGCTCTTTCCCCAAAGTCTGCTGGAACTCGCCCAGTACAATCCAATTTATCACATGAACGAAGCGCTGATGGGCGTGTGGGCTGACGGCAAAGATTTGGCTGATATTGCCAAACACTTTTGGTATTTATTCATATTTTCTATTGCCATGATTGCAGGTGGATGGCTTTCTTACCGCCGAATGCTGAGAGTAGAAAGAAGACTTTAAAACTATCTCATTATGTCGTAATTATTCATCTCTCTCTTCTGGAGACTCAGCGCCCTCTGCGTTCTCTGCGGTTTAATCGTTCAGAAACACCCGTAAATATATAAAATAATACGGAGAATTAAAGCAGTGCTGCAAATTGAAAAGCTAAATAAGTCCTATGGCGAGCGTTCAGTGCTTAAAGATTTAACACTGCACATCCAAGCTGGAGAAATTTACGGTTTGCTCGGGCCAAACGGGGCGGGAAAAACTACAACTATCAATATTTTATGCAATTTGCTAAATGCCGACAGCGGTCAAGTTTCTATTAATGGCGAACCTGTTTCTGACTCTACAAAATCCTTAATAGGTGTAGCGCCACAAGAAAATTTGCTTTACAAAAGCCTTAGCTGCGAAGAAAACCTCAACTTTTTTGCTCAAATTTACGGCTTAGAGCGCAAACAGCGTCGCTATCAAGTAAGACACTGTTTGAAAGCAGTAAATTTGACAGATAGAGCTACAAGCCCAGTAGAAACTTTGAGCGGAGGAATGCAACGCCGTTTGAATATTGCGGTGGCTTTGGTACATCAGCCTAAATTAGTAATTTTAGATGAACCGACAACGGGTTTAGATATTGAGGCTCGCTATGAAATTTGGGAGTTAATTCAGCGCTTGCAATCGGAAGGAATTACAATTTTGCTGACAACTCACTTGTTGGATGAAGCTGAGCGTCTTTGTCAGAAAATCGGAATTCTGAAAAATGGCAGTATTGTCGCTGAGGGCAGTTTGGAAGAGTTGCAAAAACTGATTCCGGCTCAAGAAATTATCGTGGTAAAAACCGACGAAGAAGCTGAAGTCATCGCCCGCGCTAAACAATACAGTTTCATTCCCCGCCGCTACGGTAGCGATTTGGCTTTTTGGCTGCCGGAACGTTTAGAATTAAAAGAGATTATTTTGCGTTTTGATGGGATTTCTATTGATTCAATCGCTCGGTATCCGGTGCGGTTAGAACATATTTATGTCGAAGTAACTAAACAAACTGTATCCTAATCTGCGTTCATCCGCCTACATCCGCCACCATCTGCGGTCAAAAATTCCAGAGTAATTCTGTAATCATGGCAAAGAGCCGACTTTTCCGACTGACAGGGGCCCTAAGCCATGATACAGATAGCAAAAGTAAAGTTACGATGTCTAGATTGTAAAGATATCGTAAACCTTGATGTTGTGTTGCGAAATGAAATATTAAATAAAACTATCTTATAAAAGATATGTCATTATGATGATACCCTGAGCTTGCATCTAAATTGTACAAACCCATTCCAGCGCGAAGCCAGTGAAAGCTCACTTCATATCAGGACTACCCCGATCTGGTTCTACTTTACTCGCAGCATTACTCCGGCAAAATCCGCGATTTCACGCTGCTATGACCTCCCCCGTCGGGGGTTTAGTGGAGCGAATGTTGGAAGCCCTGAGCGAAGATAATGAGTTTTCCGTGTTCATTTCCTCTGAACAAAAACGGGCACTGATTATGAGCATCTTTTCAGCCTATTACCACCCGCAAGCTGAAAAAGAAGTGATTTTTGACACCAATCGTCTTTGGTGCAGCAAGTTGCCATTAATTCTGGAACTCTTTCCCGAAGCAAAAGTCATCTGCTGCGTCAGAAACATTGCTTGGATTATGGATAGCATTGAGCTACTAATTCGGCGCAATGCCTTTGAGGTTTCCAGGTTATTTAATAATCCAGTGGAACGGGCTACAGTTTATAATCGCACGGAGGCATTAAGTCAAAGTTCCCGTTTAGTGGGTTATGCTTATAACGCTCTTAAAGAAGCATTTTATAGCGAGCAGAGTGGAGCCCTTCTACTGGTAGATTACGATTTATTAACCAAAGGGCCGGCTAAAACAATGTCGCTGATTTATCAATTTCTCGGCGAAGAGCCTTTTGAGCATGATTTTGATAATGTTGAATATCAAGAACCGGAATTTGATAATAAGCTGAAAACACAAGGGTTACATCAAGTGCGAGCTCAAGTTGAATTTAAACCGAGAAAAACGATTTTACCTCCCGACTTGTTTGAGCGATTTGATGGCTTATCCTTTTGGACAGATTCAACAAATAGTCGTGCTAGTGCGATTGTAGCGAAAACTCAATAAGCCGCAAAACATTAGCCTCTAGATTCCCCCTAACCCCCCTTAAAAAGGGGGAAGAGCGTTCAAAGTCTCCCTTTTTAAGGGAGATGCGAGGGGGAGCGAAACTTGGATGTAAACCATAGATATCAAGGATTTCAGTAATTATGAACTCATCTACCGCCCACAAGCAAATTATTTTCGTAGACTCTTCTGTACAGAATTATCAAAACTTGATAGAGGGCGCCGATGCTAACGCTAAAATAGTCATTTTAGATAACAAGCGTAGTGGCATTGAACAAATTACCCAAGCACTAGCTAGTGAAAGAGGCATTGAAGCCGTACACATCCTTTCACACGGCAGCCCAGGTAGTTTAAAACTCGGTGCAGACACCCTCAATGACAAAGAGATAAAAACTTTCAGCACTCAGATCAAACAGTGGGGAAATGCCTTAACAGAAAATGGCGATATCCAGCTCTACGGCTGCGATGTAGCAGCAGGAGAAACAGGAATCAAATTTGTAAAAGAACTGAGCGAATTAACTTTAGCCGATGTAGCAGCATCGAATAACATTACAGGCAATGCAGAACTAGGAGGCGACTGGAACTTAGAAGTAAAAACCGGGAAAATTCAGGCTCTCCTGCCATTGGGCCCCCTAGCAATGACCAACTACCAAGGAATCTTAGGCCTAACCTTCATCAAAGACATCAATCCGGGGGCTACCCATTCAAGCCCTGAGAACTTCTTCAACTTCAACAACACTCTCTATTTCATAGCCCGTGACGATACCAACGGCAGTGAATTGTGGAAAAGCGATGGCACAGCCTCCGGCACGGAGCTGGTTAAAGACATCAATCCGGGGGCTACCGCTTCATACCCTGGTAGCTTCATCAACTTCAACAACACTCTCTATTTCTCAGCCGATAACGGTACCAACGGCAGAGAATTGTGGAAAAGCGATGGCACAGCCTTCGGCACGGAGCTGGTTAAAGATATCTGGCCGGGGGGTATCGGTTCAAGCCCTGGTAGCTTCATCAACTTCAACAACACTCTCTATTTCTCAGCCAATAACGGTACCAACGGCAATGAATGGTGGAAAAGCGATGGCACAGCCTCCGGCACGGTGCTGGTTAAAGACATCAATCTGGGGTCTAACACTTCAGCTTCAGACCCTGGTAGCTTCATCAACTTCAACAACACTCTCTATTTCTCAGCCAATAACGGTACCAACGGCGATGAATTGTGGAAAAGCGATGGCACAGCCTCCGGCACGGAGCTGGTTAAAGACATCAATCCGGGGGGTAGCAATTCAAACCCTTATCGCTTGATCAACTTCAACAACACTCTCTATTTCTCAGCCACTGACGCTACCAACGGCAGAGAATTGTGGAAAAGCGATGGCACAGC
>NZ_JAUBQX010000004.1:171257-173548 GCF_036701505.1 Microcoleus sp. Pol11C2 | reverse complement strand
AACTTCAACAACACTCTCTATTTCTCAGCCACTGACGCTACCAACGGCAGAGAATTGTGGAAAAGCGATGGCACAGCTTCCGGCACGGAGCTGGTTAAAGACATCAATCCGGGGGCTTCCTTTTCAAGCCCTGGTAGCTTCATCAACTCCAACAACACTCTCTATTTCTCAGCCAATAACGGTACCAACGGCAATGAATTGTGGAAAAGCGATGGCACAGCCTCCGGCACGGTGCTGGTTAAAGACATCTATCCGGGGGGTAGCAATTCAAACCCTGAGAACTTCTTCAACTTCGACAACACTCTCTATTTCTCAGCCACTGACGCTACCAACGGCAGAGAATTGTGGAAAAGCGATGGCACAGCCTCCGGCACGGTGCTGGTTAAAGACATCTATCCGGGGGATACCCCTTCAAACCCTGAGGACTTCTTCAACTTCAACAACACTCTCTATTTCAGAGCCTATGATGGTAGTACCAACGCCAGAGAATTGTGGAAAAGTGATGGCACAGCCTCCGGCACGGTGCTAGTTAAACCGGGGAATACCCCTTCAGGCCCTTCTGGGATCTTCAACTTCAACAACACTCTCTATTTCAGAGCCTATGACGCTACCAACGGCATAGAATTGTGGAGTCTTGTACCCGCCACCATCACCAATGTGAGTGCTACCACCCCCGACGGCACATATAGCCTTGGCGCTACTATTAACATCACCGCCACCTTCTCCGAAGCCGTCACTGTCACTGGCACGCCTCAACTACAACTAGAAACAGGCACAACCGACCAACTTGCCAACTACGTCAGTGGTAGCGGCACTAACATCTTGACCTTTGACTACACAGTTCAACCGGGAGATACCAGCCTCGACCTCGAATACTTGACTACCGCCGCCCTCACTCTCAACGGTGGCACGATTAAAGATGCTGCTAGCACCGATGCGACAATCACCTTGCCTGCACCCGCAGCCGCTAACTCTTTGGGTGCAAATAAAGCAATAGTAATTGACACTCTTGCACCCACAGTCACTATAAATCAAGCAGGAGCACAAACAGATCCAACTGCAACTTCACCTATCAACTTTACCGTCACATTTAGCAAATCAGTCGAAGGTTTTGATGCTAGCGATATCGACTTAACTGCAAGTACAGCAACAGGAACATTAACACCAACAATCACAGGTAGTGGTTCTGTTTACAACATTGCCGTCAACGGCCAGGCAGGTAACGGTAATGTAATTGCCAGCATCAAAGCTAACGGCGTTACTGATACAGCAGGCAATAACAATACTGCCAGTACAAGTACAGACAATACCGTTGCTTATAACAACACCTTTCCCACAGTTACATCTATCAACCGCCTTGATCCATCTCCCACTGCTGCGGCTACTGCTACCTACTCTATTAATTTTTCTGAAGATGTTACAGGTGTTGACGTTTCTGACTTTACTTTAGTCCCAAATGATGTAACTGGTGCATCCATCGGCACTTTAACAACTGTTGATGCTAAGACTTACCAACTGGAAGTTAACACAGGTACGGGCAGCGGTACAATTGGGTTAAATTTAGTTGATGATGACAGCATCAAAAATAGCTTGGGAGTGGAATTAGGCGGTGCAACTGCTGGCAATGGTAATTTAACGGGACAAATTTACGACATTGACAAAACACCACCCACTGGCAGTTTAAATGCTGTTGCTGATGTGACGATAGCGGGAGGAACCAGTCAAACTTTGACTGTCACTTTCAGCGATAATAATGTTCTCGATGTTTCAAGCTTGGATAGTCCTGATGTTTTGATAAATTGGTCAGGCGGCGCTATTCCTGCTACGTTTGTCAGTGTCGATACTAATAGTAATGGTACGCCTCGGACAGCCACTTATTCCTTTGTTCCCCCAGGCGGAAGTTGGGATAATACTGACAATGGAATTTACACAGTTAACTTGCAAGGAAGTGAGGTTAAAGATGGACTTGGCAATCTTGCTGTTGCTGGTAGTTTAGGGACTTTTAACGTTAATGTTGCGGCATCGGTTGCGACAACCGCGCCATCGGGTACAGATACACCAACGGGCACAGCAGGAACACCAACTGGTACAACAGGAACACCAACTGGTACAGATACACCAACGGGCACAGCGGGAACACCAACTGGTACAGATACACCAACGGGCACAGCGGGAACACCAACTGGTACAGATACACCAACGGGTACAGCGGGAACACCAACGGGCACAGATACACCAACGGGTACAGCAGGAACACCAACGGGCACAGATACACCAACGGGTACAGCAGG
>NZ_JAUBQX010000004.1:96977-171049 GCF_036701505.1 Microcoleus sp. Pol11C2 | reverse complement strand
TACACCAACGGGTACAGCAGGAACACCAACGGGTACAGATACACCAACGGGTACAGCAGGAACACCAACGGGTACAGATACACCAACGGGTACAGCAGGAACACCAACGGGTACAGCAGGAACACCAACCGGTACAGCAGGAACACCAACGGGTACAGCAGGAACACCAACCGGTACAGCAGGAACACCAACGGGTACAGCAGGAACACCAACGGGTACAGCAGGAACACCAACGGGTACAGCAGGAACACCAACCGGCACAGATACACCAACCGGCACAGATACACCAACCGGCACAGATACACCAACGGGTACAGCAGGAACACCAACCGGCACAGATACACCAATCGGCACAGATACACCAACCGGCACAGATACACCAACGGGCACAGATACACCAACGGGTACAGCAGGAACACCAACGGGCACAGATACACCAACGGGTACAGCAGGAACACCAACGGGTACAGATACACCAACGGGTACAGCAGGAACACCAACCGGCACAGATACACCAACGGGTACAGCAGGAACACCAACGGGTACAGCAGGAACACCAACGGGTACAGATACACCAACGGGTACAGATACACCAACGGGTACAGCAGGAACACCAACCGGTACAGCAGGAACACCAACCGGTACAGCAGGAACACCAACGGGTACAGCAGGAACACCAACGGGTACAGCAGGAATACCAACGGGTACCGCGGGAATACCAACCGGTACCGCGGGAACACCAACGGGTACAGCGGGAATACCAACCGGTACCGCGGGAATACCAACCGGCACAGCGGTAATACCAACCGGCACACCCGCGCCATCGGGAACACCGACACCATCGGGAACACCGACTCCGACACCAACTTTAAACCAACCCAATGCACTTGAAAATACCATGCTTGGGGTATCGGGAATTCAAATAGGCACTGCCCAAAACGATGAATTTTTCGGCACTAACAACGGCAATATATTCGATGGCCAATTCGGGGATGACAACTTATATGGTGGTGCCGGCAACGACATCTTTAATGGCAATCAAGGCAACGACTTCATCACGGGAGGCAAAGGTGACGACATCCTCTATGGAGAAGAAGGAAACGACATCATTCTTGGCGAGTCGGGCAACGATTTAATCTTCGGAGGCAAAGGCAATGACTCGTTACATGGCGGCCAAGGCAATGACATCCTTTATGGCGGCAAGGATAATGACTTCATCGATGGCGGCAAGGATAATGACGTTTTATATGGAGGCAAAGGTAACGACATCATCCTTGGTAGTCAAGGTAATGATACTATTTACGGAGGCCTAGATAACGATACTCTCACGGGTGGGAAAGGCGACGATATCCTTGACGGAGGCATGGGGAATGATAGTTTGATTGGCGGTAGCGGCAACGATATCTTTGTCTTAACAACTGGTCAAGGATTTGATATCATCGCTGATTTTACCCTGGGTCAAGACTTGATTGGATTAAGCGGAGGTTTGAGTTTTGGTCAGTTAGCAATCACTCAAAATACTCAGGGAACTCTCATCAAAAATGTCTTGACGGGAGAGGAGTTAGGTGTGATGATTGGAGTGAGTGCCAATGCGATTACATCGGCGAATTTTCGGTTGATTTAGGAAATCAAGAAAAGTACGATCGCCCATTCGATCCAAAAGGGCGATCGCACTTGACCCAAAAGTCGATCGCCAAATTCGATCGCACTTGAGAAGCCCGACTTCTTTAAGCAGTCGGGATTCTCGCCTTCACGCCCAACCTTTTTCTACACACTCTTAGCCCACGACACCCAAGTTTCCATCGGGCGGAAACCGACCGATTTGTAAAGCTTTGTCGCCCCTGTCAAACTGTCCGCATCAACGCTGAGTTTAGCTGTGTTTGCACCCGCCGCTTTTAAGGAGTGCATACCGGCCAGCAGCATCGCTTTTCCTAAACCCATTTTCCGAAAATCGCGCCGCGTACCCAACAATTCAATCCAACCGTCTTTTGTGCCGCTGCGGGCGTTTTTTTGGGGTTTGATTTGACAGTCGCAGAAAGCTGCAAATTTACGATCGCCCGAAACAGCAATCAAGTCTAATTCCGGCTGATAATTCGGATCTTGCATCCAGTAGCGCACGGTTTCCGCAGTTAAATCGTGGTGATTCCAGTGATCGATAAATGACTGGTTGAACATCTCTACCCAGGGTTGGATGTCTTGTTCTCCGGATACGTGTGTCAGGGCAAAATCTGCGGGAAATTCAGGTGTGGGAATCGGTTCCGCGAGGGATCGGGCCATTGTCCAAAAATAGCGATCGACCTCAAAGCCCTGTTTTGCTAGCAACCGCATCTCATCGGTTTGATCCTCACGGCTGTATGTACGCAATTTTGCAGGCAAATTCCGTTCTTTCGCGACTTCGCGTAGCCGCTTTTCGCCCCATTTAATGATATCTTTTTCTAAACCTGCGCCGCGCACCTTTGGATGCACGTAAAACCAGAGACAAGCGTCTATTTCCTCTGGCGAATCGGGCATATCTAGGAGTGACAAACCGATTAGTTTGTAATTCCCATCTTCCCACAACTGCACGTCGCGGGCTTGGTCGAGTTTGGGAGCATCAAGTATTAGCTTGAGTTCAGTTGCTGAGACTTCTTCGCCGAGTCGATCGACTGCTTCGCAAGCATCGATCAAATTTGCGATCGCGCACCAGTCAGTTTCGCCCTTGTAGGAGCGTGTTGTTAAGATATTCATAAAAAACTTGCAATCCGTAATTTCGGACTGTTCCTCTTAAGTGGTATTGGCAAACAAGTACAGTGAATTTCTTGCAAAAATCCGAGTTTGTGATTATTACCCGCAGATGAACGCGGATAAACGCGGATCTAATGCAGATTTATTGTGGTGTCGATAAAACTCAGAAACCTGTTTATATCACCCAGGCTTTCAGGTTTTATCTCATAGCGCAATCATAAAAATTGGTTTGCCCTTTTGGGCTAGTTTTGTATGTGAGTTTATGGCTGGATGTCGATGAGTCGCGCTCTCTTTCGTTACCAAGCTTGGTGCTTAAGTAACTACTATTGTTTGAATAAAGTTTCTACAGCTAAGTAAAGAAGTTGTCACCCCCACCGGGTAGTTGATTTTTACTTTTGCTCTGTTTTACAATAAATCCTGTTTCAGGGATTATTGGCTCCTCCTGTTAACTCGCCCGATTGGGGGAGGGGAGAAATTGAACTTATTTAAAAGTTCCCTATTTCAACTATAACCTGAGCTGTTTTTTTTTGCAAGTTTGAAATCGAGGGATTGTTGCTAGTATTAACGAGGCTGGCATTTGATTGCCGGAGCGATGGGCTTTTAACCAGCCGTAACTGTAATTTTTATAACGTTTTTCCCTGAGTTGAGGATTTAATTTTATCCAAACGTTAAACTAAAGTTAAACTGTTTTTTACAGATTAATATGAGGTAAATATGCTCGACAACCTCGATTTAGATATCTCCCTGGATAAAGAAACCTACGATGCCAAGATAGAAGTTTTAATGCAACAGTTGCGATCGCTCCAACTGGCCTGCAGGGAAAAAAAATTGCCCGCAATTATCGTTCTCGAAGGCTGGGCCGCTGCCGGCAAGGGTGCTTTAGTCAAACAAATGGTAGGGTACATGGACCCGCGGGGGTTTGCCGTCCACCCGATTTGGCCGCAGTCAGATGCAGAAATGGGCTATCCTTTCCTGTGGCGGTTTTGGCAGAAACTCCCCGCCCGTGGCAAAATTGGTTTTTTCTACCACAGTTGGTACACTCACATTTTAGAAGACCGATTGTTCGATCGAGTCTCCGACGCCCAAGTACCCACAGTCATCAGGCAAATCAACGCCTTCGAGCGGCAGATGGTTGATGACGGCGCCGCAATTGCCAAATTTTGGATTCACTTGAGCAAAAAAGAACTCAAGCACCGGCTCAAAAAACTAGAAGACGACACCTTACAAGCTTGGCGAGTGCGGCCCGAAGATTGGAAACAAGCCAAAAAATACCAAGAATACACAACTTTAGCAGAAGAAATGATAGCCCAAACCGGCACGGGCCCCGCACCTTGGACGCTAGTAGAAGGCGATTGTCAACGCTGGGCGAGAGTCAAAGTTTTAACGCAAATGGCCGCGACAATTACAGAAGCCTTAGACAGACTGCCGATGCAATCTGCACCCGTGAAATTGCCACCTCAAGAAAGGTTGCAACCCACCGAACCCGACGTGCTGGCCCAAGTAGATTTAACTCAATCGCTGTCGCCCGACGAATACAAACAGCAACTTCGCGAGGAACAAACCCGTTTTGGCCAACTGCAACAAAGCATCTACGAAGAGGAAATCCCCGTATTAGTGCTGTTTGAAGGTTGGGACGCCGCCGGTAAAGGAGGAGCTATCAAACGCTTGACGGACGTATTAGACCCCCGCAGTTACACCGTTAATGCCTTTGGGGCCCCGACAGACGAAGAAAAAGCGCACCACTACCTGTGGCGGTTCTGGCGGCGGCTGCCGACTGCCGGTAAAATCAGCATTTGCGATCGAAGTTGGTATGGTAGAGTGCTGGTCGAGCGAGTCGAAGGATTTGCCACCGAACCCGAATGGCGCCGAGCTTATCAGGAAATCAACGAATTTGAGGAGCAACTCACCAGTTTCGGTTGTGTCTTAGTTAAATTCTGGCTGCACATCAGTCCTGACGAACAGCTAAAGCGGTTTACAGAGCGGCAAAACAATCCATTTAAACAATACAAACTCACCGAGGAAGATTGGCGGAATCGGGAAAAGTGGAATTATTATGAAGTAGCGGTGAATCAAATGATTCAGCGCACCAGCACGCCGGCTGCTCCCTGGACGCTAATTGCGGCCAATAACAAGTATTATGCTCGTGTTAAAGTAATTCAAACGGTAACGCAGGCAATTCGGAATCAACTGAAGCGCCGATAAATTGGGATTGGTGAATCGGTAACAGGTAATGGGGAAAAAACTAGACAGAAGAAAGCAGGCTTCAATAGTCAATTCTACCTGCCTGTGTTCGATCCATTACCAATTACCAATCAACCATTACCAGTTATCAATTACCAATTAACTGTCAGCAATCTGTGACTGGAAGTAGCGGGCTTGCACCCTGCAACCAATAGTTGATAGCTGACCGGAATCGAGCATCAGGATAAATGCGATCGGACTGCGTGATTGGCGAAAGTTAAAAACCTACCGATACCACTATTTCCTCCCGCAGCTAAAGTCGCGCTCGTTTCCACACTTCCGTACTAATTTATGAAGACACAGAATATTGCAAGATGCCAGAACTGTTAGCTCGCATTCTATTTCTATTCCTCCTGTTCTCACTGATCAAATCGTGGTGGGATCAGTCAGGAGGCAAAGACAATCCATTATTAGATCGGCTGCGAGTTTTGCTGCTGATCAGCCTTTTGATCCTAGCTTTTTTTGCACCAGACACCCCGGTCGGAGCAGCGATTTTCGGGCTCATAGCCTTCTTCTTTAAGCCGCTGGGTTTTTCAATCACGCTGCTGGTGATTGCATCGGCGCTGATCACGAACGGGGGCATCCGCAACCCGGCGCCGAGAATGATCCTGGCAGCGCTGCTAGTTTTGATCCTTTCGAGTATGCCAGTTGTCGCTTACTGGTTCGCGGAGCAAGCAGAACGGGACGCCGCCGCAGCCGTCCGGACAGTTTGCTGCGACGAAACCGCAGCGGCGATCGTCCTACTGGGCAAGGGAACCACTCAGCCTCACATCCCCAACCGAGTAGCGATTCAACTAACAGATACAGGCAATCGCCTGCCCTATGCTGCCGTTTTGTACAGAAAACAACTCGCACCGATGGTCATCGTTACCGCTGGCCCGAGAGACGAGTTGGAGGGTTATGTTGGCGAAGCGAAGGATATCGAGACTTTGCTGGCAAACAACATGGGCGTGCCGCGCAGCAGTATCGTTCTTGACGATAACGGCAGCAACATACGCACCAGCGCTGAAGAGGTGAGAAAGATACTCGACAGCCGTGGCGCCCCGCGCAAAGTAATCCTGGTAACATCTGCGATTCAGATGCGCCGTGCCAGCCTCGCTTTTGCGAATATGGGAATCCAGGTGATTCCTAGGGCTACCGACTTCTACACTTTTCAACCCACCTCAGGAGGGAGATCCAGTAGACTCCGCTTAGACGCGGGAGATTTTTTGCCTAGTGCAGAAGCTTTGGTAACTACGACGCGAGTATTCGATGAATATTTCGGGTCTTTCTATTACTATTTGCGCGGCTGGCAGGCTCCCAGGGCCTAAAGTGGCAAGTTGCTGGTGTTTTTCTTAGCCAACAGCGACTGCTCCCCAGATTGGTTTAAAATCTGATGAGAATGAGACCTTTGTGGGGAGCTGTATTTTTTTCTCATTCCGGCGGGGTCGCCGACGATCAAGTTTGCCATGAATGCAAACAAAACCCAAAAAATAACTGGCTCCCACTTGGATTTTGTGGGCTTTGCTTCAGGGGTTTTGACAGATTCAACGTTGACTTTGATATCTAGTTTGCCTTCAATTTCTTTGCCCTTGAGAACCCCGTCGTTGCACACACCCTTAAAAATCATGGGAGCGGGCTTTGGTGCTTCTGCTTTCGCTTCTGTCATTTTTTTATCCTGATTTTGGTAGATTCGGTTGGATAGTACATTCTTAAAGGTTCGGGGGTTTTCCGGACAGGATTTGGCGAACTCTGAAAGAATTAAGTTAAATATGCACCCCGCCTCTTACTGGGGCTTAAACATAAGCATCTGAAGGCATTTCCAGCTAGTGCTTGTTTTTTTTGGCTAGCAGGGTTGCCTTGAAGCTGCTAATTACCTATCTGGGTGAAGGGGAGGTTTTTATGCAAAATACAGGTTTTTTTATGAAAAATTGTCAATAAATTTATTTGCTCCCGGCGGGCCCAAAGGTCAACAGCCTTAAATAAGCTGTCCCGCATCTTGCGTTGTATTTTTCGGGCAGGCGGGACATTACACAAAAATTTCATCAAATTATGAGCTTGCCTTATCTCACCTAAGAAACCCGGTTTCTGCCAGCAGAGAGCCCAAGTGACGCAATTCAGTTAATAAACCGGGTTTATGGCTCAACATCGCCCTAGGAATGCCTATCTAAAATCTCAAATAATCTAAATAATCGACAGTGAAAATATCCACCAGTCAACTATCTTCCTTGCAACCGGAACAACTGGCAGCTTGGGCAAAAGAGGCAATTAATCGCAGTAAATCTGGTCAAATCCCTGCGTACATACCTCTCCTAGCGCAAGCCGATAGACAAGGGCTTGCCGTGCAAATTCGGGCAATAGATGGTCAAATTATGAGCTGGGGTAGCATTGCTCAAACATTCCCGCTGATGAGTGTAGTCAAGCCCTTTGTGCTGCTTTATTTGCTGTGCGAATTGGGCGAAAAAACGGTTTTTGACTGCGTTGGCTGTGAGCCTTCGGAACTACCTTTCAATTCCCTAACTCAACTCGAAATAGACCAAGGGAAGCCGAGAAACCCGATGATTAATAGCGGGGCGATCGCCCTAGCGTCTTTGATGCCCGGTCAAAATGCGGTGTCGCGCTGTCAAAACTTGCTAGATTGGCTGAATCAACAGGCAAACAGTCAGTTATTTGTTGACGAGTTAATGCTCGATTCAGTTAAGGAAAATCCCAATCAAAATAATTGGAATCTCGCCTTAAAAATGGTAGAATCGGGTTCTATTCAAAACTCAGAAATTGCTTTAGAAACCTACAATCGCGTCTGCTGTTTGTCGGGAACTGTGGAGGATTTAGCTAAGCTGGGGATGGTTTTGGTAAAGAGTGGCGATCGAGCAATGGGGGAAAACTGCCGTACTGTCAAAGCGCTGATGGCAACTTGCGGTTTGTATGAAGCATCGGGTCGCTGGGCGCTGCGGGTGGGACTGCCTGCCAAGTCGGGAGTTAGCGGCGCAATACTTTCGGTAATTCCGGGTGAAGGTGCGATCGGCTTTTACAGTCCGCCCTTGGATAAAGACGGAAATTCTATCGGTGGCTTATTTCTGTTAGAAAAAATAGCTAAAACTTTGCGACTAAGCGTATTTGATTAGATGAGATTGCACTTGAATTGCCCCTTTAATTTTCCAGACGAACTGGGTTAAATAATTGGTGATTGGTAAGGGTAATGGGGTCTAATTAAGCCGACATAATATCACAACTAATGACTAATGCTTTTCCCCCAAAATAGCATAAACCACTGTCAGTTCTTTTTTGCCGCGCAATTGAATCGCTCCTACTTTTTGGCCTTCGTAGCGATCGCGCACGTAAGCAAAAGTCCTCGCCGTCACCAACAAATTAAAAGGACTGTCAGAAACAATTTCCTTATTCATCGCCTCCAATCTAGCAGCAACGTTGACAGCATCGCCGATCACAGAATAATTCAAACGCCGGGAACCGCCCACACTGCCCGCAACTAACTGTCCGGTATGCAAACCGATACCAAACTTAATTAAAGGTTTGCGTTCACTTCTAAGCTGCTGATTAAGTTGGTGCAGCCGTTCGTGCATCGCAATACAAGCCGCAACTGCATTCAAAGCATCTTGTTGAATTTCTCGATATTCGGTATGGCAAAAAGGCACCCCAAAAACTGCCATAATTGCATCACCGATGTATTTATCTACAACGCCGCCGTGATCCATAATACAGTTAGTCATCGCTTCCAAATAATTGTTCAACCAGGTGAGTAAATCTCGCGGTGGCATTTTTTCTGAAATCGAAGTAAAACTACGAATATCCATAAACAGCACCGTTGCTGTAAGTTCTTGAGGTTCGAGTTCTCCCTGTTCAAATATCTCAGCTTTGCGTTCCCAAATAAGCTGAGCTGTCTCCGGAGCGACGTGCTTTTCAAATAACCTCATCAACTGCTGCTTTTCGTACTGTTCCCGCAGTTGCAAAGCAGTGCTAGATAAAACGAGGGTGCCGATAGGTGCGGCAATCGGAACCCACCAAAAAAAGAAGCCAAATAACAAAGCGGCAGCCCCAATCCAAATTATAGGCAAACCGAGAGCGATCGCCATTCTCTCTTTCACACCTCGGTTGCCCAGAACCAAAGCGGTAAGGGGACCAATCCCCAACAATAAAAAAATTTCTAGGAGTACCGGCAGCCGCTGCAGTAAGCGTTGATTGAGCAAATTGTCAACCAATGCTGCATATAAATAAACTCCAGCCGTAGTCTTGTTGAGAGGTGAAGATATCGGGTCTAAACCAGTAGCAACTATGCCCACTAAAACTAACTTATTAGTCAGAGCATCTGCGGGAATTCTACCTTCTACGACATCAACAAAAGCATAGGTAGGTAGATTTTCAGTTTTCCCCGGCCAGTTAACCCAGACTTTTTTTTCCTGCTTATTTTTGGACTGTGGAAGCAATACTGGATCTTGGGGATTAGCAGCATTGTACCTGTGAGTCATTGCTAAACCGAAATTAGGAATCCCGTTGAGAAAGATTTTTGACTCGCGGCTAATACCGTCGCTATCGGCTTCTTGGCTGATGTGGCCGACACCTGCGGCGGCTGCTTTTAAAGATGCTACTGGTTCTTCTTTAAGGGTTCTAGGGAGTACAACTTTGCCGTTGGCGGCGATTGCAACGGCTAAAATATCATCTTTCGGACTTGGATCGAGGAAAAGAATGTCAAAACCAACGGCTGTGGGGGGAGATTTTTTCAGTGCTTCTAGCAGTTGGGCATAGCGGTTACGAGGCCAAGGAAATTTACCGTATTCCTGCAAGGAATGCCGTTCGATAGCAATTACCACAATTCGCTGATCCCATCCGGGATTTGGCAAAATTCCCGATTCTCGAATTTGAAATAGCGTTTTGTATCCCAAATATTCAAGAGGTTTCCACATTCCCAATTGTAGCATGGCTACAGACATTATACCTACTACTGCGCCTGTGATCCAGGGAGGATTTGTGGTTATATGTTGCCGGAACTCGATCAGTTTATTTTGTTTGATATGATCAATCCATTCTTTGAACTTCATGCAATTAATTTGACGCAATCATTGACATTCGAGTCCGAACTTCGATAGGAGTGAGAGTCATGAAGTTTTACAATACCGTAAGGGCGAAGGGTGGGGGCAAAATTTATTGATTTTGACTACCGAGATTCACCGCAAAATCCTTCGCACCTACACAAAATAATCAACCCTGATAGGACTTAGGATCTAACTCACGTCCTCAGAGACTGCCCGCGTACATTACTCGCGACGATAGGTTGTTTAGCGAACTGCGAAGCTGTAATGCCTTTCTGTGACTGACGGGCCTCGCACTACGATTTTGAGGCGGCGACTTGGAGGTAAAATTCCTTGGATTTTGAAGTTGCCATTTCGATCGATCTTAATCTCTTCGTTGTGGACATAAACTGTGTCGATCGGGTTAATTTGACCACTGAGGCTATAGATATTGGCGCTGAGTCTCAACAACCTGCGGACTTTGAGTTGAGCTAGGCGAGGGCTCGCTGAGGGCGTCACGGGCGAGGTTTGAGGGAAAATTGTCGTGGAGTTGCCGCTGTTGACAATTACTTCTGAGTCGGCGCTGTCTGATACTACGACTGCACCTTCAATTGTTTCGACTGCGGTTTTGCCGCCACCGACGCTGACGCCAAAGGAGGTGCCGCGAACTCCAGCAACGCCTTCTGGGGTTTCAACCCTGACTGGGGCGGTTTTGGCAGACTTTTTTTGTTGGGCAATTTGACTGGATTTGCCAAGTCCGCTGAAGGTATTGAGGGCGACTATGTGGTTCGGCGGGATAATTGTTGAGGTGTGGGCTGCGGGAGTTGTCGCAGCAGTTTTGCCGATCGACAACCTGACTCGCCCCCTGCTGACAAAAATGGCTGTGTCTTTTTCGCCACCTGCACTGCTTGACAAATTGGATATTCTGACTGCGGTTTTTTCGCCAACTTCCACGGTGCCAACGTTATTGTCGATGCCTAAACGGGCTGTGGAATTGGGGCCGGTGATGATTTCGTCTCCGGGGGCGAGTAGCCGATCGCCCACGACCGCTGGCCGCCCTTTAAAGCTGACTGTACCCCGAATTTCTTCTATTTCAAGCGATCGCGCGGCCGCTGTTCCCTGGGCGTTTATCGTCTGTGCTGGGGAGGAATTCGCCGCCACAGTTGCCGGATTTGTTTGAGATTTGGAGGCGGTTGGCAATGCTGGCGGTCGATCGACTGAGACAATTTTAGTAGTGTTGGACGGCTGTGTGGTGGATGGAGAGAGCGGACTGGCGATCGTCCCACGAAAGGGCGACAGACTCGCCAGCACAGCCAAGGACAAACTTAGGAGCGGAATTTTGGTCGAGCGCCCACACGTAAAAATTTTATTCATAATTTCAATTTTGTCATATTGAAGTTCCTCAACTTCATTTCCTCTATCAGACGGCATACATCCGGAAATCGTTCCATTTTTTATGCCATAAAAAAGCCGCAAAAATTAACTTTCTCAGCATGGAAGCTTAGCATTAAACCTTCTTTTTATTGTCAGATTTTAGTAAACTGTTACAACATGGCAGTTTCCTAAAATCTGACGTTCAGATTTTTGTGCCAACCTGACTCAAAGTGTTCTGCTGCATCAACTTTCGCCGATGTCAACGTGAGAGAGCCCAGATTTATATATAGCAAACATAAAATTAATTACTGCTTGTGGAGGCCTTTTGGCTTCTGCCTGAAGGATGACTAATTGGGGAGAAATCCTGTAGTTGTGGCAATTAATAAAAAGATGCTTTTTACGAAGCGATAAAAAATAATTATCTAAGTGGTGAACAGCCTCTGCCAGTGGAGCTTGCGGCTGTGGAATATTATGAAGCAAACCCAAGCGACTCAGGGTAGACTATCGACCAACTCCGACTAGAATACCGTCTTTTAGGGAAAGTTGGTGGAAATTTCGATGGAAAATCATAGAGAGCGATCGCCTGCGGGTGTTGCTGTTCCGAAGTAGACGCCAAACTGTAAAATGGACGGTTGTATATAGGTTATATAGAGCAGGAGAACAATTTCAGTGGCAATAGAAGTAGGTCAGAGAGTTAAGGTGCGCCGTCTCAGAGATCGGATACCTGCAAATATAGTGGGTAAGATAAAGGAGAATCCAGTAGGCACTGTTGACGGATTCAGAATGGTTGACGGTAGCGGAGTAGGCGTGGTTGTCAAGTTTGACGGTTTTGCGACTTGGTTCTTTGAAGATGAGCTAGAACCCGTTTAACAGATGTAGAAGGAAGAAGGAAGAAGGAAGAAGGAAGAAGGAAGAGGAAAAATTTTCCCAATTCTTCCCCTCTCCCACTATCCCACTATCCCACTCTCCTCTTCCTCCACTCTCCCCCCTCCCCCACTCTGGCTGAAGGTTGCGCTTAAATGTTAAAGAGTAAGCTTTGGCAGTGAGACAGAAAATGGCTTTGATTTTGACATTTTTGGGCAAAGGCGGCACTGGCCGCAGTACGATCGCGATCGCAACAGCTAAAAAATACGCGGCTCAAGGCAAGCGAGTTCTGCTGCTCGGCCAAGATCCGGGCCCTGCATTGGGTATTCTGCTAGGGGTTCCTCTGAGTCTCAACCCCCAGGAAATTGCCCCCAACCTCAAAGCAGTTCAGGTGCAAAGCGCGCCGCTGCTAGAACGCAGGTGGGACGAAGTTAAACAACTAGAAGCTCAATATGTCCGCACTCCCTTTTTCAAACAGATTTACGGTCAAGAATTAGGGGTGTTACCGGGGATGGACAGCGCGCTGGCGTTGAACGAACTTCGGGAATACGAGGACAGCAAACAATACGATGTGATCGTTTATGACGGCAATGGCGGCATGGATACGCTGCGGATGCTGGGAATGCCGGAAATTCTGAGTTGGTACATCCGCAGGTTCCGCCAAGCTTTGGTAGATTCGGATTTGGGTAAAGCTTTGTCGCCTTTTATTCAACCGGTTGTCAGTACCGTGTTGACTGTGGATATGTCGGGGGACAATGCTTTTCAATCTACCAAGCAAGTGGATAATCTTTTGGATAAGGGTAAGGAAGCGCTGGCAGATCCGAACCGCACGGCGGCTTTTTTGGTGACGACTGGAGATGCAAGCGCGATCGCAACTGCTCGCTATCTTTGGGGAAGTTCTCAACAAGTTAGCTTGACTGTGGGCGGTGTCATTGTCAATCAAGCATCGGTTACAGAAGCTATTACTGCCGATTTTGAGCCTTTGACGGCTGTTTCGGTTCCGGCGCACAGTGACAATAACTGGCAGCCGCTAATTGATGCTTTACCCGATTTTTCTGAGGCGGCAAAAGCTCCTAAACCGATTAACATAAACATTGCACAGCGTCAAGTTAGTTTGTTTTTGCCTGGGTTTGACAAGAAAGAAATTAAATTGATTCAATCCGGGCCAGAAGTGACGATCGAAGCGGGCGATCAGCGGCGCAATATTTTGCTGCCTCCGGCGCTAACTGGGAAGTCTGTTACTGGTGCTAAGTTCCTGAACGGTTACTTGATTATTTCTTTTTAGGGTAAGGAAGAAGGCACGACACGGATTTTGACACGGATACACTGATGAATTATCGAGTTCTCTAATATCATGTCTCGTTGATCCGCGATCGTATAATTTGTGCGATCGTAAGGGCGGGTTTTACCAACCATAATCGCCTGAAAAAAACAATCTCAAAAACCCGCCCAACCCAACAAACAATCGAAATGTACATTCAGATTTACCGTGGGTGGGGGCGGGTTTTTATAGATTGTGGGTCATCGTTATATATTATTCGTAAAACCCGCCCCTACCGCAACGTACATTCAACCCCAAAATCTGCTACAATCTCCAGCAACATCTCACCCAGCCAGCCAATGTTCCGACAAATTTGGCAAAGCATCCTCAACCTGTGGCGACAAATTCAGCGGCGATTCCGCAAAGCAGCACCCCCACCGCCCAAGCTAACTCCGATTCGCTCTTTTGGGGAATACGAACAGAAATTCACTGTTAGAGTGTGTTGAACAAAGCGGGAGTCGGGACGAAATTAAAGGCTTTTTAATCAGTAGCAAAATCAATGATGCTGAGTGGGTAAACTGGCTGCAATAATTTGGAGAAAGGTTGCTGGTATCGCCGGAAACGCATTTAGAATTGGGTGGGCTGATGGTGCGGCTGGGTGAGATGAATTGCGGGAGAATTAGTGAGATTGCTGGGAATATTGGTAGGCACTTGTTGGCTGGGAAGATTTTAAATCCGAATTTTGTGGATAATTCATTGGTTGCAAATATTGTTACTCATTTTTAGGAGGCTAAAATTTGAGTTATTCAGCAGACAATCAAAAAAGAGAAAAATATTGGTACAAGCGAGGATTGGAACTAGCCAAATTAGAGCAGTATGAAGAGGCGATAGCAGCCTACGATAAAGCCTTAGAAATTGACCCAAAATTCCACTGCGCCTGGAACGGGAAGGGCATTACCCTAAATTATTGGGGGCGATACAGTGAGGCGCTCGCAGCCTTCAAGAAATGCTTACAAATTAAACCAAAATTCCACTGGGCTTGGAACGGGAAGGGCATTGCCCTAAATTATTTGGAGCGCTACAGTGAGGCGCTCGCAGCCTTCAAGAAATGCTTAGAAATTGAACCAAAATTCCACGGGGCTTGGCTCGGGAAGGGCATTGCCCTAAATTATTTGGAGCTCTACAGTGAGGCGCTCACAGTCTTCAATAAATGCTTAGAAATTAAACCAAAATTTCACTGGGCTTGGAACGGGAAGGGCATTGCCCTAAATCATTTGAGGTGCTACAGTGAGGCGATCGCATCCTTCGATAAAGCTTTAGAAATTAAAGACGATCAATTGTGGCTAGCGTGGGACTATCGAGGTTTGGCATTTTTATACACCGATCGCTACAATGAAGCTATTCAAAACTGGGATGAAGGCTTAGAGAAATATAAGCGCAGTAACCGTGACTATCGCCTCGCTTGCGGCAAATTGCACCAGCGAAAAGGCAAGGCACATTACGAACACGGTAAACAAACAGCCACTGATTGGGAATCTTTCCACAAAGCCAAAGGCAGCTACGAACAAGCCCGCGAATTTTTGAAATCACCCCTCATCCCAGAAACTTATTTAGAAGTATTGCAAGGCTTAATTACCGTCTGCCGCAGCTTGCGAGATGCCAAAGCCAGCGAGTACCTTAAGGAAGCTACTATCCTGCTAGAACAATTAATTGATGACAACCCGGACATAAAACTGCGACTCAAGCGCAAATTTGCCGGACTTTACCAGTTAGAAGTCGATACCCTCGTCGAGTCTGGCGACAAGGTAAATGCACTGGAAAAAGCCGAATTGCGGAAAAACTTTTGCCTGCAATGGATGCGCGCAGGTTGGCAAAACCACACCGATAGCCCGACTTATCCCCAAAAAATCCGAGATTTACTGGCAAAGAACACCGAAACCGCGATTATTTACTGGCATCTCAGCCCAGTTTCCCTGACTGCTTTTATCCTTACCCTAGAAATGTTTGAAGTTATCTGCACACCTCTGTGCGACTTATTCCCAAAGGACAACAGTCAGAGTTTAGAAAAATGGCTGAAAAACTGGAAAACCAGCTATGAAAATTACGGCAAAACTACCAGCAAACAGCAAAGCAAAGAATCCCATCCCTGGCGCGAGTCAATGACAGCGCAATTGCAACAACTCGCTGACATCCTCAAAATTCCCGAAATTTGTACGCACCTCACCAATATCGAACACTTAATCTTAATTCCCCACCGCGACTTGCACCTGCTGCCACTGCACTTTTTATTCTCCGATAATCTTTTCACTATCACTTATCTGCCCAGCATCCAAGTTGGGATAGACAGACTAGACAAAAAACCCTCACCTTCAATGTCTCTGCTGTTGGTAGAAAGCCCCGATCCATTACTTTTTGCTGAAATAGAAGCGCCCGCGATCGCGAATTTTCACCTTAACTGCAATACCATCTCCAGTTCACAAGCTACCACAGACAATCTTAAAGAAGCTCTGCAACAAGCTGCTGATATATTCCATTTTACAGGTCACGCCTACCACAACACAAAACAGCCGTCCCAGTCAGCGTTAATCCTGAAAAACAAACAGCCCCTAACTTCACAAGAAATCGCTAAATTCGATTTGAAAAACTATTATCTAGTCTGCCTTTCCGCTTGCGAAACTGGCATAACAGGAAAAGAAGAACTGATAGATGAATTTGTCGGTTTAGCCAGCAGCTTTTTAGCTGCGGGTGCTGTTTACGCCCTCAGCACCCTCTGGATAGTTGATGAGATATCTAGCGCTTTAATGATGATTCGATTCTATCAAATTCTCAACGAACAGCGTTGCCACAATAAGTTACATCCGGCACTAGCCCTCAAAGAAGCGCAAAAATGGCTCCGAACTATTACTTACAGCGAACTATCCAACTGGTATCTGGAATTGTCTGAAATAATGAAAGACAATTCCGGTTGCAGTCAAGACTTGAGAGACCAAGCTGACCGAATCCGCAGACGTGATGCTAAAATGGGATCTGACAAACCTCCTTATGCCGATCTCTACCACTGGGCAGGTTTCACGATTACTGGTAAAGTTAATCCCTAACTTCCAAACCCTCGACTCTTATGAAAGAAACAGATATTATTAGGCTGCAAGCCCTTGGCGCTGCTTTAGCTAAACTAGGTTCATCTGTCCAGCTTGGCGAGTTGGAAGAGAATATAAGTCTTGATGAGATATTGGCTTTAGAAAAATTAGCACAACAAAACAACACTCTGAACGAAATTTACAGAACAGAACGCCTCGACTTACAAGATCAGTACGAAGCAAAATCAAAAGACAAACGCTACCAGCCGACAAGTGACAGCATTTACAGCACCGATGCTGCAAATTTAAGCCCTTCCTTTCCTCAGCCGCCTGAAGAAATGGAAAATCCCTCTGAAATAGCTAAAGCCTTTGACAATTTAATTGCATCTTTTAATAAAATCAAAAGCCTGTACGCGGTTGAAAACCCCCTAGAAAGTTTTCAAATCATCATGGAACAAGAAGCGATCGCACCTTTGATTCTGGAAGGTTACGATCGCATTCGAGCGCTATTTCCTACGGAAAGATTAGGCTTGGAAGTGAAAACAGATCCAGAAATTGCTAACTGGCGATCGCTGTGGATTACCATTTACACCAAGCTCGATGTCGATGAAGCTTTTGCAAAGTTAAAAAATTTCGATCGCACTTGGTGGCTAGACGCGAGTCTTGTCATTCCTAACAATATACTAAACATTGACTTGGGGTGGGAATGAAATTCGATTGGTCAGAATACTTTAATTTAGCAAAAGAGCTAGCTGAAACCAGTGAAGAAGCAAAATTGCGTTCTGCTGTAAGTAGAACCTATTATTCTGCGTTTTGCCTAGCACGGAATTACTTGCGCGACATTGAACAAGATCCCACACTCTCGCGCAATAAAACTTATGGTATCAATGTCCATAAATATGTAGCTGATGAATTTATTCACCATAAATCAAACCATAAATCAAAATCCAAGACAATGAGAGAGATAGGCAACGATTTAAATCGATTGAGAAACATGAGGAATAAAGCTGATTATGAAGATACTATATCTAACTTAAAAACAGAAGCGAGAAATGCGTTAATGCTAGCCGAGAATATTATTGCAGCGTTAAGTAAGTTAACTCAATAATCCGGTAAATCTGAGATGTTGCACCATTCTCAATAAGCTTTTTGTGAACAGGCAAGATGCCTGTTCCACAAGAAAATTTACTCTTTGTGGAACAGGCATCTTGCCTGTTCTTGAGAATGGTGCAAGATGTGAGGTAAATGGGAATTGAACCCAATAAAATTTAATGGCAACTCATGCAAAAACCCAGTTTCTTCAAGAAACCGGGTTTTTTAAGACAGCTAACTAACTTTTACCGTTGCCGTTTCCATTGCCGCCAGTTGTTAGCAAAACCCGCTTAGCTAAAGGTTCCGGCACTTCTTGCAATCGATCGAACTCCCAATTAAAAAATCCGACTCCCATTGTCTGCGATCGCAATTCTACGATCAAATTCTGCATTTCTGCGATCGGCAAATAAGCAGAAACTGCATCCCATCCCTTCCAGTCTTTTTTACCTTCGTAGCCGAGAATTTGGCCGCGGTGTCCGCTGACCAATTGCAACACCTTTGATGTACACTCGTTCGGAGCGCAAATTTCAACTTTGGCGATCGGCTCCAGCAATGCCGGTTCGCACTTGGCCATTCCCTCCTGCATTGCCAAACGCGCCGCTTGCTTGAAAGCTTGTTCGGAACTGTCCACAGAATGATAGGAACCGTTCGTCAGCGTCACCGCTACGTCTACCACCGGGAAACCCAGCGGGCCCCGATCCAAATACTCACGCACTCCCACTTCCACGCCGGGAATGTACTGTTTTGGGACGACGCCGCCGACTATTTTGTCGCTAAAGGTGAAACCTTCTCCGCGAGGCTGCGGTTGAATGTCGAGGTACACGTCGCCAAACTGTCCGTGTCCGCCGCTTTGGTGTTTGTAGCGCCCGTGGATGGAAGATGCTGGTTTGCGGATGGTTTCTTTGTACGGCACTTGCGGTAAGTGAGTTACCATCGGCAAGTTATACTTGCGGCGCAACCTGTCTAAGGCTACTTTCAGGTGGATTTCGCCTTGACCCCAAAGTATAATTTCGTGAGTGTCGCCGTGCTGTTCCCAGACTAAAGATGGGTCTTCTTCTAGCAATTTAGCTAAAGCGGAGCTCAGCTTAACTTCATCGTTGCGCTTTTCTGGGACGATCGCCAGTGCGTAGACAGGCGGGATGATTTCGGCTTTTGGCAGTTCTTCCGATCGGTTAATCGCCAGGGTATCGCCTGTTTTCACGCCTTCTAGCCTTCCCAAAGCCACAATTTCCCCGGCGCTGACAGACTGCAAACTTTGCGTTTGCTGGCCGGTCAAGCGGTACAAACCGTTAACTCGAACGCCGTTCAAAATTGCTCCGTCTGCCAGCGTCCCCCGCCACATTCTCACTAACGATAGTTTGCCTCCCTGCGGCGTGTAATAGGTTTTGAGGATTTGAGCCAGAACTTTGTTTTCACTTAGTATAAGGCCGCGGCGATCGGCTGTAGTTTCCGGTGTCGGCGCTTCCCTCAGCAAAGCTTGCAGCAGAGGCCGCACGCCGAAATCTTGTTCGGCCATGCCGATGAATACTGGCACAATTAAATCTGCGCCTAATTCCATCTTTAAATCGCGGGTAATTTCTTCGGCGTCGGGATTGATTTCTTCGAGCAATTCTTCGAGTAAATGGTCGTCAAAATTCGCCAATTCTTCGAGCATTTGCTGCCGCGCTGCGCTTTCTTGTGCTTTGAGGTGTTCTGGAAGCGGGACGGGATCTGCGGCGGCGCCCGGATGGTAGTGGTAAGCTTGTTCGGTTACTAAGTCGATAAAACCGATGATTTGTTCGTTTTTGCCGATCGGATATTGGTGAGGTACGATCGGTCTGCTGGAAACGGATTTGAGCGCCTCGATCACTTCGGTGAAGTTGCTGCCGCAAGTGGTTTCGTCTGTGCAAGCCCGATCGATCTTGTTGATAAAAACTAAGTGGGGAATTTCCCAATCGTCGAGGAATTTAAACAGGGGTGCGAGGGTTAAAGTGCGATCGGCAACGGGTTCGCAAACAATTATCGCCGCATCCACACCAATCAGCGCATTGTAAGTTTCTTGGGCAAATTCTACCGAGCCCGGACAGTCGAGAAATGTGAAGCGGACGCCTTGATATTCAGCGGTGGCGGCGTTTACTTCTACGCTCATTTGGCGATCGCGCGCTTCCGGCGAACTATCACCTATTGTGTTGCCATCTTTGACATTTCCTTTGCGAGTAATTGTCCCTGTCACCGATAGCAAACTTTCGAGCAGTGCGGTTTTACCGCTTAAATAAGGGCCAACAATTGCAACGTTCCGCGTGGCCCCAAGGACTTTTTCGTTCATATTGCCTCCAACAGAAAACTTGTTTTCCATTGCTCTTGGTGCAATCTGTTCTATACCATTTTCTAGACTTTTTCTAGGTTAATTTTTATTGCAGTTTCGAGCAATTTCAGATTTTGGTATGATTCTATACTTTTGACGCTAGCGTATTTTGAGTGACGCAAACATAAATTGTAGTTTTTCTTAATATTTTGAATTTTTAACCGCAGATGAAGGCAGATTAATGCAGATGAACGCAGATAAAACTTTCGTTCCCAGGCTCTGCCTGAGAACGCATTTCTAGAGGCTCTGCCTCGATTTTAGCAGTTTTTACTGTCTAATTTCTCAGGAGTCGCAAACCGCTCAAAGTTACCAAAACTGTAGAGCCTTCGTGACCGATGACGCCGAAAGGCATGGTGATATTTCCGAAAAAATTAGCTGCCAATAACAGCATAATGCAACTGAGTGCAAAAACAATGTTTTGTTTGACAACTTTTTGAGCGCGCCGGCCTAAACTAATTGCTTTAGCTAGTTGCTCTAACTTATCTGCCATTAATACGATATCAGCAGTTTCTAAAGCAACGTCGCTACCGGAAATTCCCATGGCAATGCCGACGGAAGCTTGAGCGAGGGCGGGGGCGTCGTTGATGCCGTCTCCCACCATTGCTACAGTTTGATACTGGCTTTGCAGTTGTTTAATTGCCTGCACTTTGTCTTCTGGCAAAAGTTCGGCGTAGACTTCATTGATGCCTAATTGACGGGCGATGTGTTGAGCTGTTTGCTCGTTGTCGCCGGTTAGCATAATTATATGTTCTACGCCTAATTTTTGCAAGCGTCTTACCGTTGCTGCTGCTTCGGGGCGGAGGGTATCTGCTATTGCAATGATTCCTAAAAGTTGAGATCCTTTTGCCACCCAAACAACTGTTTTACCTTCGGCTTGCAACTGCTGGCTGATTTTACTCAATTCGGAAGTTGCTTCGACAAATTCGGCTTTACCAATGGCAATTATTTGATTGTTGACTTTGCCGACAATTCCTTTACCGATTTTTGCTTGTACGTCGGTAGCGGTTGACAATTGTAATTGTTGCTGCTGGGCGGCGCTGACAATTGCAGAGGCGATCGCGTGTTCGGAATGAGCTTCTAGGGCTGCTGCCAATTGCAGAACTTCTGTTTCAGTATATCCGGCTGCTGGTACAATTTGGATAACTTCAGGTTTTCCGGTGGTGAGAGTTCCGGTTTTGTCAAAGGCGATCGCCCTTACTTTACCAATCATCTCTAATTGCGCGCCACTTTTAAACAAAATCCCCTGTCTCGCCCCATTAGCAATTCCCGAAAGCAGCGCCGGCATAATCGAAGCCATCAGCGCGCAGGGGGACGCGACTACTAGGAAAATCAGCGCCCGATAGATTGTCTCTTCCCAATTCCAGCCCAAAACAAAAGGCGGCAAAGTTGCCAGAAGCAAGCCTAAAACGACAATTAATTTGGCATAACCGCGCTCGAATTTTTCCACAAACATTTGAGAAGGCGGCGCTGCTGTTTGCGCTTCTTGGACCAGCCGAATCACTCGCTGAATCAAGCTGCTTTCGGGAGTTTTATGCACTTCGAGTTTCAGCGCG
Source organism: Microcoleus sp. Pol11C2 (assembly GCF_036701505.1). NCBI lineage: Bacteria > Bacillati > Cyanobacteriota > Cyanophyceae > Oscillatoriales > Microcoleaceae > Microcoleus > Microcoleus sp. Pol11C2. The sequence goes on along the minus strand of NZ_JAUBQX010000004.1, from coordinate 149,516 downwards.
CCGACACCGTTAATTGTACCTGCATAGACTTCATCCCCCCTGGTTTTTTCCACCGGCATCGACTCGCCGGTAATCGAGGCTTGGTCGATCGCACTGTAGCCTTCAATAATTATCGCATCTGTGGGGATGATTTCTCCGGGCTTGACTAAAATGTAATCGCCAATTTCCAATTTGTCGATCGCAACTTCCCGTTCCCCGCCGTACATTACCACCCTAGCAGTATCCGCAGTCAGACTCATCAAACTGCGGATGCTGCGTTCAGTCCGCTGCATAGCATAACCTTCAAGGGCGCCGCTAATTGCAAAGATTAAAATCAACACCGCACCGTCAACAATTAAATGATATTCTTGCCGCCACAGCCCCAAACCGGCCGCGCCCAAAGCAGCGACAATCATTAACAAATCTACATCTAATTCGCGTTCTTGAAAAAGCGTAGTTAAGCCTTCGCGGGTGCTGGAATAGCCGCCGATAACATAAGCTGTGGGTAAGATTAAAACGGCTACACCCAACCATCCGAATTGCAGGGCTAGCGAACCCAAGATTACTAGAATTCCGCACAGGGCGGCAGTCACAGCATCTGGATGTTCTTCTGCTAACTGGGAGATGCGAGAAATTGACAAAGAATTAGAAGTCATTTGTAAAGATTGATTTGGTAGAATGACTCCTGTAGCCTAAACCTTGACATTAATGTCAATGTCAAGAGTAAAACCAAACAAAATTACAAAACTCAATAACGCTGCATACCCATCTGCGTCCATCCGCGTTTATCCGCCCATATCTGCGGTTAAAAAATCCCATGCAACAATACCTGACAATCAAACAACTTACAGAAGCGGTAAAAGGCACAATTACCCCTCGGATGGTGCGACATTATCACGCTTTGGGGCTGCTATCTCCGGCGGTGCGATCGACTTCTAACTACAGACTGTACACCCGCAGCGACGTGCAAAGACTGCAAAGAATAGTCGCACTCAAGCAGCAAGGCTTTCAACTGTCTCACATCCGCAAACTATTAGAAACAGACGCGGATGCTTCCCCAGACGCGCTGATGGCGACTCTGCAACGGCAATATCTGTCGGTTATTCAGCAAATTGTTCGCCTCAGAGAAACGGCTTCGGCGCTGGAAGGATTGCTGGGACGGGATATTTCCTGTCAAGCGGTGCAAGCGGACGCCCTGGCGCAATTAAGGCTGTTGCAGGCGGAAACTGAGGGGGGGTTGGATGAGTTGGAACAACTTTGGGAGGCTTGGGATGCGGGGGCGCACACTCACCCGGAGGATTTTGGGGAGTCGTTGCAGCAGTTATTGCCGGATTTGGCCGATCGCTCGGAAATTGAGGTAGACTTGCTTTCTAAACTGGTGTTAGCCTGCGGTGATTGTTCGCTGCTGCCGTTTGTGAAGTTGAGCGAAACGGCGATTAAATCGGCGCGGGAAGCTTTGAAAAATCAGTGTCAAATTGTGGCTGATGTGCCGCCTGTTTTTGCCGCTTTGGATGGGACAAGATTGGCGCATTTGGGAACAAGTATTGCAACTTTAATTGACGATCCGCACATCAATGCTGCGGCGGAAGCGGAACAGGAATTTTGGCAGCAGGGTGAGTGGTTTGAAAAGTTGTTGAAACTCGAAAAAGGATGTATATTGGTGATAGGATATGCGCCGTCTGTGCTGATGGCGGTTTGCGAGGCGATCGAGAGTGGGCAACTGCAACCGGCTTTGGTAATTGGAATGCCGATCGGTTTTAGTCATTCTCCGGTGGCGAAACGGCGGTTAGTGCGATCGGGCGTTGCTTATATTACGACTGTCGGGACTTTTGGCGGCGGGTTGTTGGCGGCGGTTGCTTTGAATGCTTTGGTTGAGTCTTTGATTGAAAAGCCGAATTGTCACTGTCATCTTAAGTGAAGATGGAATTTAGGTTTATGGTGGCTTAATTTGTTTTTTACTCTTTTATTCGTTTCAATCCCTGATAGGGAGTTAGGTTAATTGGGGCCACCAAAAGGTTTGTAGCGACACTCGCCGGAATTGTTTCAATCCCTGATAGGGAGTTAGGTTAATTGCGGCATTTCTGCGTCTTTTTCTGCAACTATAATTTTTGTTTCAATCCCTGATAGGGAGTTAGGTTAATTGCGGCAATTGCGGCATTGCTGCCACTGCTTCTCTGTAATCTTCAGTGTGTTTCAATCCCTGATAGGGAGTTAGGTTAATTGCGGCTCATACTGATCAACACATTTAGTATCTCCCTCTCGTTTCAATCCCTGATAGGGAGTTAGGTTAATTGCGGCGCAATTTGAGCATCAAGCGGGGCATATCCAGTCCGTGTTTCAATCCCTGATAGGGAGTTAGGTTAATTGCGGCATTGCTTAGGTAGCTTAAGTAGTAAAGCAGTCGAGTTTCAATCCCTGATAGGGAGTTAGGTTAATTGCGGCTTAATGGAGTTGAGCGAGCCGTTAGGCATCGAGCTGTTTCAATCCCTGATAGGGAGTTAGGTTAATTGCGGCGGTAACGTTTCTGAGTTGACCGGGAACATCGGTAACAACTTCGTTTCAATCCCTGATAGGGAGTTAGGTTAATTGCGGCTTGAATAAAAGGGCGATCGTGACAAACTACCGTAGCGTTTCAATCCCTGATAGGGAGTTAGGTTAATTGCGGCCCGATTCCAGTGGGTTTTCCGGTAATTGGATCGAGTTTCAATCCCTGATAGGGAGTTAGGTTAATTGCGGCGCGATTGATTGGTAAGTTTGACTAATGCTTCTGTGTTTCAATCCCTGATAGGGAGTTAGGTTAATTGCGGCGAATTGCTTACGCAAACCAAGCCGATTTAATTCGGGTTTCAATCCCTGATAGGGAGTTAGGTTAATTGCGGCGGCACAAATCCTAGCCAGCGGCCAATTGAATCCTGTTTCAATCCCTGATAGGGAGTTAGGTTAATTGCGGCTTTGATGATTTTGCGCTCGTCACAGAAATCTTCGTTTCAATCCCTGATAGGGAGTTAGGTTAATTGCGGCTGTTATGCTCATCGCCCGGTCTGAGGCGGAAAAAGGTTTCAATCCCTGATAGGGAGTTAGGTTAATTGCGGCTTCTCATTGGTTATTTCCTTCTAAGTTACAGCAGGTTTCAATCCCTGATAGGGAGTTAGGTTAATTGCGGCTCGGGTGCTGCAGCCGGAGGCGGATCTATTTTGCGCCAGTTTCAATCCCTGATAGGGAGTTAGGTTAATTGCGGCTGTTAATTTTATTGCCTGTCCATGCTGAAAATAGTTTCAATCCCTGATAGGGAGTTAGGTTAATTGCGGCATTAGAAACCGCACGATCTGGGATTGACTATTTTCGTTTCAATCCCTGATAGGGAGTTAGGTTAATTGCGGCTGGTTTTGCCGCTGCCGGGAATTCCGTAAATAAGGTTTCAATCCCTGATAGGGAGTTAGGTTAATTGCGGCGCCGAAGTACGACATCAATAACCACATGGATTCAATGTTTCAATCCCTGATAGGGAGTTAGGTTAATTGCGGCCGGGATTTATTGGAAGGGTAGCAATTATGAGATTTGGTTTCAATCCCTGATAGGGAGTTAGGTTAATTGCGGCCTCCCGAAACTTTTTGGCCACTAAATACAGTTTGTTTCAATCCCTGATAGGGAGTTAGGTTAATTGCGGCGCGATCGACTTATGACCTGGTGCTATCAGCAGGGTTTCAATCCCTGATAGGGAGTTAGGTTAATTGCGGCTTAACCCCTGGATTCTAAATTGATATCTATTCTGGTGGGTTTCAATCCCTGATAGGGAGTTAGGTTAATTGCGGCCCGGCTTGAATTGCCCAATTCCTGTTGGCAGTCCCGTTTCAATCCCTGATAGGGAGTTAGGTTAATTGCGGCAAGTGCAACGTTTAGTTCGCCAATTTCTTGAGTTTTTTGTACGTTTCAATCCCTGATAGGGAGTTAGGTTAATTGCGGCGTGAATCTTGCCATTTGCTTCAATCACATCACCCTGGTTTCAATCCCTGATAGGGAGTTAGGTTAATTGCGGCAATGCTAAATACGCTCAACTTGGCAGTAGAAGAGGGTTTCAATCCCTGATAGGGAGTTAGGTTAATTGCGGCATTGAAAACGAGTATCTAGCACTACAGGCAGCGGGTAAGCTTGGTTTCAATCCCTGATAGGGAGTTAGGTTAATTGCGGCTCAACAAGTATTTTAAGCCCTTCTGGACTATGCCTTGTTTCAATCCCTGATAGGGAGTTAGGTTAATTGCGGCGATTTACCTAGCTATGATGTTAAATTGCTTGATCTAGTTTCAATCCCTGATAGGGAGTTAGGTTAATTGCGGCAAAGCTTCATGCGATACGAGTGCTATTGTTCTGATGCCTGTTTCAATCCCTGATAGGGAGTTAGGTTAATTGCGGCCCAGTGTTGGCCGCTGCGACCGGAATGGGCCGATCAGTGGGTTTCAATCCCTGATAGGGAGTTAGGTTAATTGCGGCCAAACTTTTAACGAACTCGTAACGAACCTCTAACGGTTTCAATCCCTGATAGGGAGTTAGGTTAATTGCGGCACTTAGGTGCAGGGCTCACGGCCCTGTATCGGTAGCCCCTGAATTGTTTCAATCCCTGATAGGGAGTTAGGTTAATTGCGGCGTGGTTGAACGAAATTAATCCACTTGTTTGCGAAAGTTTCAATCCCTGATAGGGAGTTAGGTTAATTGCGGCTCTTCAGCCCCCCTACGAGCATCTGGGACAACCTGCGTTTCAATCCCTGATAGGGAGTTAGGTTAATTGCGGCTTGCCGAGAATATGAGTAAAATCATGGCCGTTGTGTTTCAATCCCTGATAGGGAGTTAGGTTAATTGCGGCCTCGACGGAATGGCGGAATCCAAATTGATTGTTGACGTTTCAATCCCTGATAGGGAGTTAGGTTAATTGCGGCTTGGTCCCGGTCAAGGAGAGCCTTCGGGAGTTGTTTTGGTTTCAATCCCTGATAGGGAGTTAGGTTAATTGCGGCCTGATAATTTAAATACTTTAAAGGAGTTCGCCACTGGTTTCAATCCCTGATAGGGAGTTAGGTTAATTGCGGCTTAAAACGTGCGGATAATACTTTACCTCTACTAGAAAGTTTCAATCCCTGATAGGGAGTTAGGTTAATTGCGGCCGGCTGTTCGTCGGTGATTAAACCGGTTTTGCTCGGGGTTTCAATCCCTGATAGGGAGTTAGGTTAATTGCGGCCAGAGAGGTGAAAGCCTGCAAGTATCGTTCCCACACGTTTCAATCCCTGATAGGGAGTTAGGTTAATTGCGGCGAATCCATGCCTCTCACAGGCAGCAAGCAGCAGCGGTAAAGTTTCAATCCCTGATAGGGAGTTAGGTTAATTGCGGCCCGAACTAGAAAAAGTAAATAAATTCTTTGCCGCTCAAGTTTCAATCCCTGATAGGGAGTTAGGTTAATTGCGGCCATTTGCGGTGCTGGCATCGAAAACGGTTTTCCGTTTCAATCCCTGATAGGGAGTTAGGTTAATTGCGGCTTGGCTCTTTGTTGCAGCCTAGAGTGTTTTCTTGCGGTTTCAATCCCTGATAGGGAGTTAGGTTAATTGCGGCGCGACTATAAGGGGCCGCCGTTCTCTACCCGCTACGTCCGACGTTTCAATCCCTGATAGGGAGTTAGGTTAATTGCGGCGCGAAAGTTTGACAGCGGCGATCGCCCTTTTGCGGGTTTCAATCCCTGATAGGGAGTTAGGTTAATTGCGGCGGATAATGTGGATCTAACCCGGATACGCCTGCTTGTTTCAATCCCTGATAGGGAGTTAGGTTAATTGCGGCGGTGTTGGTATTGATACTTTTCTTGCTGCATCTCAAGTTTCAATCCCTGATAGGGAGTTAGGTTAATTGCGGCCAAACGAATCTTGAAAACCTTATATATCAAGCACCGTAAGTTTCAATCCCTGATAGGGAGTTAGGTTAATTGCGGCATCTAGATCCTGCACAATTTGGGTGTTTTCTGTGTTGTTTCAATCCCTGATAGGGAGTTAGGTTAATTGCGGCCTAAACTGACTCAGGAAGATGTAAGCGATATTAGGCGTTTCAATCCCTGATAGGGAGTTAGGTTAATTGCGGCCAAGTTGGCGAAGTGCGGGGATTCCGCGACTATGTTTCAATCCCTGATAGGGAGTTAGGTTAATTGCGGCCTCCAGGGTTGAAAATGCGCTCAACCGCTTTTGCGTGTTTCAATCCCTGATAGGGAGTTAGGTTAATTGCGGCGAACTGCTAAAAATAAATTAATCATCAGAATCATCGTTGTTTCAATCCCTGATAGGGAGTTAGGTTAATTGCGGCAAGTGTGGTCGTATTTAAAAGCAACTCGATCGCCTGCGTTTCAATCCCTGATAGGGAGTTAGGTTAATTGCGGCCGCCCGTTCCAGAAGTCTTGCTGTATTTAGTTTTCAAGGTTCATTTGCGTCTAGCTAAAACAAAAGTACCATTTCAGCCTTCGACTTGTCAATACTCAACTTTTTAGACAGCCCTAAAACCCTTATCCTGCATAGATTTCAGCGATTGCGTCTGCCATATTATTGGTTGAAGGGCCTCTAACCCTTACAGGATCTACATTATAGCCCCAAAATTTAACACCTCGATTTTTACAGCTACTCATAGACGCATTTTCAACCCAAAAAACAGACATCAACCCGATCACCACTTGCCCAACGCCCCCCAAACAGTACCCGAAACCACGCCCCAAATCGCCCCCAAACCAGCCCCCACGATCGCCCCCGCCACAGGCCCCAACTCCACCGGCACGCCAGCGCTAACAGCCGGAAACATCGCAGACACCACCGCCCCCAACACAGCACCCGCAAAAGTCCCCAAAAAACTGCCCCAAATCGCCCCCAAAGCCCCACCCTTCAAGCCCGAAGGCTGAAACGAAATCGGCAGCTTCGGCGCAAACCCGCAAAAACCCAACAAACCCCCAGAAACCACACCCCCAACAGAACCCACACCAGCCGCCACGATCGCCACACCCAGCAGCAAACCCGCAAACTCATTCACCGGCCGCATCTGGACACCGTATTGCTGCCACACCACCAGCCCAGCCCCCAAAAAAACACCAGCCAGAGTCCCCATAAACGAGCCCCAGACAGCCCCCAAAGACCCTCCCCGCCGGCCCCACACCCTCCCCGCCGGCAGCGCCAGAGGAGGCCGAAAACTCGCCCAAACACAGCCCCAGACAGCACCAACTCCCGCCCCAGCCAAAATCCTCTCCCCGATCCCCGGAGTGCTATTAATTGCCCCAAACACCGCACCGCCGATCGCCGCCAACAAAAAAGCCCCCCAAGCCGCCCCCACAAAAACTCCGCCCCACTTCCGCCAAATCTGATTCGGTGGCAAAGTAAAAACGCCCCACATCATCCCAAAAAAACAGCCCCAAATAGTACCAACAAAAATCGCCCCCAAAATAGCGCCGCCGCCCTCAGCTATTACCGAATAAATCCCCCCGATCGCCGCCAAACACAAACTGCCCCAAACACCTCCCCAAGCAGCATCCTGAACAATGCGCTCAAACTTGCCCACGGGAACCCGAGGCGCAGGAGTTCGACTCCGAGGAGACATCGGCATCGGTAGCAAGGGCACTGCGTACTGACCGAGGGGGCGGGGCAGCCCCGTGGCGGGCTGTTGCCGGCGCATTGCGGGCTCCCTCACGACGGGCGGTGGTTGGGGCTTTTTACGCTTGATTTTCGCGGGTTGCAAGTGCAATCCGTTGCTGATTGCTTGCCGCGAAGGAAACGGATCGCGCCCTTTCAGGAATTTTGCCCGATCGCACCAAGGGCAGCGACTGAGATGATTTCCGTATTTATGCTGACTATTTCTGCTGCAAGTAACCAAAGCATCTTCGGCTTCCCGAATCGCATTCACCCAAGTTTTCGCATCCGGGCGCGCCGCAGGATTGCCGTGCCCTTCCTCAAAACAGCGGATAAACATCTGCCGCAGTCGCGGATGCAGCATCTCGAAAGGAGGCGCAGCGGGCATCGGGCGGTAGGGAATCCGTTTCGTACCTGTGGGGAAATGGCCCGATCGAATTCTCGCTTCCAAAGACGGTGGTTCATCGCTACCGAGATAAACTCCCGCAAACGGGTGCGTACCTTCCATCAGCAATTGAAAAATTAATACCGCTAAACCGAACAAATCGTGCTCTGGAGCTCGATCGATATCGCGGAAAGTCTGCCCCTGCAACTCCGGCGGCGTAAACTCGGGTTTCCCCACGGGACACCGATAAACGTAACCTGTATAAGGATCGCGGACTTGAAACGAATCCGTGTCTACCAGTGTTACCAACGCCGTATCCGTCACGAGAATGTTCGACTCGTTTACGTCGCCGATGACGTAACCCCTGACGTGGAGGGCATTTACAGCCGAGGCGAGATTTCTGGCGGTACGGTGGAGGTAAAGATAGCTAAATAGCGGTTTTTGTTCGCGCCTGGTTTTGGGAGTGTAGAAAGTGTGTACCGGCATCACTTTGTTGACGCGCGGCATCACAAAACCGACAATTTTTTCTCGCCCGCCCACAGTATGCAGCAAATCGATCGGCCAAGCAATGGAAGCGTGCCCGGGTTCCGCGATCGGCGCATCCGGCGGCATACTGAACATGACTGTGAGTTTGTCGCCGTCTTCGTCTGTCGGTTTGTGGTAGATTTTTGCTACAAGGGACGAGTCTTGGGCGATCGGGTAGATGCGACCTTCACCCCCACTGGCGATCGCGGTTTTGGTGTCGATCGCAATCAGTTGTCCGCTAAATTGGCGCTGCAACTGCATAGAATTCCGTTATGGGATACAGGATTTGGAAGCCATGACTCAATAAACTTGACTTGCCCATTAAATCTTACCTTTGTTATGACTTAGACACCGGTGAAGAGAAACCGGGTTTTTCACCAAAAGACGCGTTGCAGCCCGCAGATTCGGTAAAAAACCCGGTTTCTTGGGTGGGAGTGGGTAAGCCCTGTTTCCATTGGTGGGATGGGCCTCCCGCCCGTCCATCCATTAGTGGGATGGGCCTCCCGCCCCTCCGCGCTATCCAAATTAAATGTGAACCAGCTTCAAATCCACCGACAATAACAACATTTTATCCTCAATTTTTTGTCTGACGGCCGGTGTCACCTGACAATTATCGCTGTTGAGGCATTCCACCAGCAAGTTGTGGGCATAGTAATACTGTTTCAGCAAAGTTTTCTGTTGGGGGCAAAAGTCTCGATTGTAGCCGATCGCAGTTTTGAATTTTGCCAGCCAACTGCAACCGCACTCTTTGCGCCAGTTTTTCCAGTTTGGCAAATCAGGCATCTCAGTCTGAAATTGTGCCAGCAGTTGTTTAAGTTCTGGTTCAATATCCAGCGCCCAAATGCCAACCAAAGTACCCGCCACATCATTATCAAAAGCCAATTTCAGAGACTCGTTAACATCGGCAAATTCTACATTTTTTCCAGCTTTTGCCAAACAATTCCGAAACTTGCGAACTTTCGATCTATCAAACTTCAAACTCGGATCGAGGACGCGAGTCAAAGCCAAATCTAGGACGCAAACTAAGGCTACATAAAAAGCGCGAATTTCGACGGGTTTGAAATTCCTTTGCACTAACTGACACTTGTGATTTGCCCAGATTAGCAACTGCTGCAAAGTTTCATCTTTAGCCGCCATACTGTCTAATTTTTGTTGCATCAGCAGCAAAAGTTCGTCAGCCGGTTGCAAAAGGCTGACAACTCTCACAAATTCACTTTTCCACTTTTTGTCGGTAATTCGGCTGACTAATTCTGGCAGCGAGTCAGGGTTGGCACTGTCAATCACATATTCTGGTTGAGTGTCGCTTTCTTCCAGCAGTTCGTCAACTGCGCTTTTGATAAAGTTATCCACCAACCAGTCGCGGGTACGCGAAAAATTGCTCTCCAACTCTAGGTAATGACTGCCTAATTTTGCCTTAAAGTCTTTGGGAAAAATCTTTTTAGCCACTAACATAGTTTTCCAGCGAGTTAGCTGGCTGGCTTGGCGTTCGGGAAAGCGGTTGTACAAATAGTCGATCGCGATCGCATCTAGAATATCCGCACCCAGGATTTCCCGCCGTTTCACCTCGTTTTCTGGCCCTATTTGTCGCCGCTGAGTTAAATCCCCATGCTGGCTAACAATTGGTTCAATCAAGTGCTGGATCAGCCAGTTTCCCCCACGGAAAAAATCCCGTTCAAACTCCAAGTAAATCGCGCAAAACAAAGCCTCAAAAGTTTCCGAAAGCAATCTATTGTACTCGCTTTCGTCGGTTTTTTTCCGATTCCATACGCGCCAACCGAGTTGGTTTAATTTCAAATTTTGTGCAAATTCCGCCAGTTTTTTCGGGTCTGCTAAACGAGTTTTTAAAGTTGATATAGCATCTGGATCGAGTTCTGGATATTCGCGGTACAGGTAATCGGTAACAACAGCACCGAAAATCGCTCCGCCTAAGAGTGACAGCCGTTTGTACTTAACGTCTTGCCAAGCGGGAGACTCCTCCGGGCGATCGGAGTAATAGCTGGTAGAGTTACGGCAATTTAAGGCAATTTCCAGCAGTTTTGTCTGCTGAAAGCTGGGAATGTCGAGCGCTGCTTTGACTGCTTCAATATCTACATTTTTATGTTTAATTCGCTCTAATTCTTCTTCACATTTACCCCACTTTTCCAACCAATCACCGCCCGCATCTTCAACATACAAATCTACAAAATCTACCCCGTAATTCATCCATTCTTCCTGCATTTTTCTGGCTGCTTCCAGTTCTTCCCAGACTTTTTGCAAGTTATTTTCAACGATGCTCGTACCTTGTACAGTCATAGTATTTGATTTTGATGTAATTTGATTTTATTTCCAACAAGTCCACCGCGAGTTAATCAAATCTCAATTCAATTTAGGCAGAGTTGCTAATTATTTGATAAGAGTGATTGCTGCGGTAAATCTTCCCATTGCTTAGCTTTCCTATCAAGCACCTGTTGCCACCGTCTCGCAGACCCGTCTCGGGAACAGAAAAGGGGAGGAAAAATCTTGGTCTGTTTTCCCTTTTCCCGAAGCAGGCTGGGGCTTAGGTTTTTGGCATTGTCTAAAATTGTGCAATATGTGAGTTAGTCAAATTTTTTTTCACAGAGTTTGGAGCAGTCGAACTATTCTCAGCAGCAGATATGCTTGATTTACGGGAACTTGAGGTAACGACCGGCGGGCAAATTATCACTATTATATAATGCAATGTTAACTAACTGATTCAGGAAATTTGCATCGTTTTTATCATAACTTAAAAATAATCCTCTGTCAATCCCCCAATCTTGAAGAGTTTGTTGCCAATTCTGATATTTTTGTTCAGAGAATTCATCCGAAAGAGTTGTGACTTGAATGCAGAGGGGCTGCTGTTGGCGGCTGCTAACGATCGAATCGGTTGCCATAGAAAGATCTGCAACATATCGATACAAAACAGTGCCTTGGCGATCGACAATTCGGGCTGCGATCGCACGAATCACGATATCATCTCCCGGATCGAATTGGCCGGCCTTGAGTTTTTGTTTCCAGATGTAAAATTTGCGATCGTTTTCGCTCAGCCATTTAGGAAATAGATAGCTGTACCAATACCTTTCCCCCGGAGTCATTAACTCAAACGCGGCTTGCTGTTCTCTTTCCGAAGGTAGAGATTGAACTGTCAGCCAAACCTGAGAATCTCGGATAAGCTGCAGCAAAAAAGCCATCACAAATTTTTTAGCCGTTAGCGAACCGGGTTTAACATCTTTCACCCAGCGATTGATTTCATCCAATCTTCTCGCCAAACTCGGATCAATTGGATCTGCTGCGCTAATTAGGGAGTTGAGCTTATCCTTAATATCTTGTGCTTGCAAACGACGACCTACTGTACAAACTAAAGCAGAATTGTTGACACCTCGATTTTATTATAGAACCGCACCAAATTTTCACCGCTCATTAGACATCTACCAAAATTTTTGTGGGGCAGGTATCCTGCCAGCCCTTGACTTTATTTGAGTAGATGCCTATTCAATAGTTGCTGCCGATTCCCGCAGCTCCTTGTACAATAAAACCATATAAACAGTCATCAACGGTACGACTAAGAATCCCAGTAGGTTACTCACCATCTGAGATGCTAGCGAATTTCCCAATCTTGAACCGATTAGTCCAGAAATCAATATTGCTGGCACAAGAGCCACAATAGATATCAGAAAATTAGAGCGAAATAACAACCACCAGCGCCCTTGAGTTAATTTCCAACTGCTGTTAAGACTATCCTGTACAGTAAAGTTATTAATAACAGTAACGTAAGATGAAAACATTAAACGAGATAATATATAACATCCGGGAATTTCTATTATGAGTAGAAGCCAGCCTGGCAAAAACAAATGGAACAACATAATCCCTATAATCCCTGCTAAAATAAGAACTACAGGAATAAAATAAGCCAAGATGAGTTGCAGCAATCTCCTGTTTGCTTGATTAAAAGCCTCACTCACAGTTACTTGATTTCCTGTCAAACTTCGGTAACTGTAGAAAATCATAGCTCCCGACAAGAAGGGAATTAGCACGAACAAGTAGATAATATTCAAAGGAATAGCTGCTGAACCCAAACCAAAATTATTCAGCAGCATAATTATCAAAGTGGGAGAGTTGATTATCAACAGAGGAGCGTATATAGATCCCATCTTAGCAAAGGTTTCTCGCAACAAGTATATTGCACTAATTGGTTGATCTATCATTATTTTGTAACCACACTTTATTCGTGGATTTAAACAGATTAGACAGGGCTAGAAAAAGTTGCTAACAATAATGTTAAGTCATCATCGGTGCGTTCGGAAACGCGGGGCGATCGCAAAAATGACTCTAACTGCTGTTTCGCATCTTCCTCTTCTTTCCACTCACCAGAAAACCGAAACAAAGGCGCAAAAAACGGCCCGTGTGGCGTGCCTTCTGGGATTTTGAGAGCTAGCATTTGCAAGCCGTCCGAAAAAACTGCTAAGTGCCGCAGTTTTTCCCGCAGTACCTGAAATTGCGCTGTTTCGATCGCATTCGGCGAAATCAAAAACACGGTTTCGTTGATGTATTCGCCACAGGGAGGTACAGTCAGGGCGATCGCATTTCCTGCACTGTCACCTGCTACCGCCGCACCGTCACCGATTTGAGCAACTGCGATTAATTCTGGCGTAGCAACAACCGCAATTAAAGTGCAGGCTAAATCTCTCGGCGCCACTGCCCGCACTGCCGCTTCTGCTTCCACCTGCGCCCGCGCGACTTGCAGTGATGCTGTCAAGAATACCTGCCATTCGTCGTCATTTTGAGGCAGCTTTTCCTGTTGCTGGCAAATCGTTTCAACAACCGCTTCCACAGCAATTTTCGCCCCAATTTCTGCGAGTGCTGCAGATCCCGCGCCATCGGCAACCGCTGCCGCTAAAACACCGTTTGGCAAGAGACGCCAGCAGTGGGCATCTTGACAAGGCTGCGATCTTTTTTCGTGGCTCGTACCTATCACCGATGCCGCTACAACTTGCCAATTAAAGGATGAATTCTGCATTAATAACTCTTTAACTCAAAACTTCGTAAATTCACAACTATGCAAAGTCTGGACGGGTTTATTTATCCCTAATTAGGTAGGGCGATGCACAGCACACCTTACTTATGATGTAGGGCTCCATGCACACCGCACCTTACCGCTGGTCACTTACTAATGACCAATGATCAATGAGCAATGACTAATACCTAAACAGTTCCCCATCCGGGTGGCGGCAGTGCTACTTGTTCATCAATTTTTGAGTGAGAAACTCTCTGCATACTAGCCGACAGCCAGATGAACATCTCTCTAAAGTCTAGTCCTCTCAATTTTACAGGCGTGCGCTCGACAATTTGCGCCAGACGGGTGATATTAGCACCTTCCACTCCGACTGCAAAAAATGCCACGCGCTTGTTAGTTTCTTCCTCTTTAATCCGCTGTGCTGCTATTTCCACAACATCGTCTGATTCACCTTGAGGTTCGCCGTCAGTAATCATAAATACCCACGGGCGGTAGTAGGTAATGCCGTTGTTGCGGTATTCGGATTTGCGAGCCGCAATAGTATCTAATGCTAGCTGAATGCCAGCGCCCATGTGGGTTTGTCCTTGAGCTGTCAGCAGTGGTGTCTCGAACTGGTCGGCGGTCACGAAGTCTTGCACGACTTTGATATGATTGTCAAATGAAATAATCGCGACTTCGACTCGCTTTTTAGCTAGTTCGTCTTTAATTAGGTCATTCCTAAAAATTTCCAGCCCCTCATTCAAGGCATCTATGGGTGCGCCTTGCATGGAGCCGGAGGTGTCCAGCAGGAGGACGCAGGGACAGCGCGGCTCTGGGTTTTCGGCAAATTCTACGGCTTCGTCTAGTCTCATGGTTCGGGGTTGACCTGGGAGTGGCTCGATTTCTAGGTTTGTTACTTTACTGTATCAAGTCAGTAACAAATTTAAGTGCAAATTGCTAGGGCGATCGCATTTTACCATTTACGTGAATCGATTGTAGATTTTTGATTGTATATTATTTTAGATTTGAGAATTGGATGTCTGCCGTCAAAAAAACAAATTTCTTCCTGCCTGTGGTAATATAGACTAATAGTATTAGTGCCAAATAACGATAAATCTTATGATTGCAACAGCCACACAGAAATTAACCTTTGACCAATTCCTTGTAGAATGTCCAGAAGATGGACGCTATGAACTGGTAAATGGAGAAATTCTAGAGATGAATGCGACAAGAAATCATGATGATGTTGCTGATTTTACGTCGGACTCATTTAAAGATCAAGTTAAACGGCTAAGTTTAAATTATGTAGTCAACAATACCGCCGTTATCAGAACTGTAAGTAAAGCGGGCATCGAACAAGGGCGGAGACCGGATGTCAGCGTAATAGATCGCGACTTGTGGCGGTCGAACCGTTCTGCTTATTCTGCCTTACGAGAACCAATTCAACTGGCAGTGGAAGTAACATCAACAAATTGGGAGGACGATTATATAGACAAATTGGACGAATATCGGCGTTTGGGAATTGTAGAATATTGGATAGTCGATTATTTAGCAATTGGTAGCAGGGAATTTCTGGGAAATCCCAAAGTGCCAACTGTATTTGTTCACCTTTTGGATGCAGAGGGCAACTATCAAAGAAGCGCGTTTAAAGGCAGCGAACGAATTGTATCGCCGACTTTTCCCGAATTAGCGCTGACCGCAGAAGAGGTGATGAATGTTTAACTTCAGTTAATCCAGCTAGCCAGACTATTCTACATAAAAAATCACTGAAAATATGAAATCTGTTTCTGAAAAAAAACTTTCCGATCAAAAAGCTATTAGTCCTTGGAGTTACAAACCTTGGTGGTGTCAGCCTTGGTCGATTCTTTTAACTGGTACTAGCCTGATTAGCGGTAGTTGGTTTTTATTGAAAACTGTTTGGATAACTGTTTTAGTCGCGATTCCTTTATTAGCCTGGATGGGTTTTTTCTTGTTAGTTTGGCCGAGGTTGATGCTGTCTAACGGAGTTTTGGATTCCGATGCAGATTAGGTTTTGGTGGTGCACACCTTAGGTTTAGGTTTTGGTAGTGTGCACCCTATATTGTGGGTAAGGTGCGCGGTGCACACCCTACCTTCGAGTGTTTCGCAGTCTAGGGTTGCGGGTAATAGTCTTGAATTGCTTTTACTTCCATCGGGTGGGATTTGAGCGATCGAATTCCCGCTGCTGTCGCTTTGGCACCGGCTATTGTCGTAATAATCGGGATTTTGTAAGTCAAAGCTGTGCGGCGGATAAAGATTCCGTCGGCCCGCGATTCTTCGCCGGAAGGTGTGGTAATAATTAGTTGAATTTTCTCATTCTTGATCGAATCCAACAAATTCGGCCGCCCTTCGTGCAGTTTTAATTCCAAATCTACCTCTAAACCTTGCTCTCGCAAAACTTTGCGTGTTCCGTGAGTTGCGACTACTCTGAAACCCAATTCTAAGAATTCCTTGACAACGGGTACAACTGCTAGTTTGTCCCGATCGCTCATCGAAACCAGCACGGTTCCCAACAGCGGCATCATTTGTCCCGCGCCGAGTTGAGCTTTGGCAAAGGCTTTGCCAAAATCGGTGTCAATTCCCATTACTTCGCCAGTCGATCGCATTTCTGGCCCTAACAAGGTATCAGCGCCCGGGAACTTAGCAAAGGGCAATACAGCTTCTTTTACCGAAACATGAGTGGGTATAATCTCTTCAGTAAAACCCAAAGCTTCTAGAGTTTTGCCAGACATGACTCGCGAGGCAATTTTTGCTAAGGGAACTCCGATCGCCTTGGACACAAAAGGCACTGTTCGAGAAGCTCGCGGATTAGCTTCCAAGATGAAAACTTGTTCTCCTTGAACAGCAAATTGAATATTCATCAACCCGATTACTTTCAGGGATTTTGCTAATTCTACAGTCCAGCGGCGGATTGTTGCCAAAGCTGCGTCAGAAAGCGTTTGGTAAGGGATAGAACAAGCAGAGTCGCCGGAGTGGATTCCGGCTTCCTCGATGTGTTCCATAATACCGCCGATCGTCACATTGCCAGTAACATCGGCGATCGCATCTACATCAACCTCGATCGCATTCTCCAAAAACTTATCAATTAAAATCGGATGATCCGGTTCTACCAGCACGGCATAGGTCATGTAACGTTCCAATTCCGTATCGGAATAAACAATTTCCATGGCTCGTCCGCCTAATACGTAACTCGGTCGCACCACTACCGGATAACCGATCCGTTGAGCTACTATTAAAGCATCCTCAAAACTGCGGGCTAAACCGTTAGCAGCTTGCTGAATATCCAATTCCCGCAGAATCTTTTCAAATCGCTCCCTGTCTTCAGCAGTATCAATGGAATCCGGCGAAGTTCCCCAGATTTTTGTTTGTACATCGGGGTGATTTTCCAGAGATGTTTGTAAAGGAACCGCTAATTTCAGCGGCGTTTGGCCGCCAAACTGAATAATTACTCCCTCTGGATTTTCGGCTTCGATGATGTTGAGAACATCTTCTTTTGTTAGCGGTTCAAAATACAGGCGATCGCTCGTATCGTAATCCGTCGAAACCGTCTCCGGGTTCGAGTTGACCATAATTGTCTCAAAGCCGTCTTCTCCTAGGGAATAGGAAGCGTGACAGCAGCAGTAATCAAACTCAATTCCCTGTCCGATCCGGTTCGGCCCGCCACCTAAAATCATCACTTTTCGTTTGGTAGAAGGCAAAACTTCCGACTCCGGCGCGAGACTGTGGCCTACAGGCGAAACTTTCTTTTCTTCATCGCCCAATTCCCAAATTGCCGCTCCGGCTTCGTAGGTGGAATAATAATACGGTGTAAACGCTTCAAATTCAGCGGCACAGGTATCGACTGTTTTGTAAACCGGAATTATGCCTAACTGTTTGCGGTAAGCGCGGACTTGATCTTCCGGTGTTTTGGTGGCGTAAGCAATTTGGCGATCGCTAAAACCCAACTGCTTTACTTCAAACATTGTCTCTTTTGTCAACTCTTCCAACCGCGTTCGTTTCAAGAACTTCTCAGTTTCCAGCAATTCCTGCATTTTATCCAAAAACCAAGGGTCGATTCCTGTGAACTCGAAGATATCTTCCACCGACATTCCCATCATCATCGCGTGGCGAACTGTAAAAATGCGTTCGGGATTTGGCGTCCGCAATCCGGCGCGAATTTGTTCCAAACTCGGCAACTTTTCCGGTTTGTCGCACCCGAAACCTGCGCGGCCTGTTTCCAATCCCCGCAGAGCTTTTTGGAAGGATTCGTTGAAGCTGCGCCCGATCGCCATTACCTCTCCTACTGACTTCATTTGCGTTGTCAGAGTCGGTTCGGAACCGGGAAACTTTTCAAAGGCAAATCGGGGAATCTTCGTCACCACATAGTCAATTGTCGGCTCAAAAGACGCCGGAGTTTTTTTGGTGATATCGTTGGAAATTTCGTCTAGGGTGTAACCTACCGCTAATTTTGCCGCCATTTTTGCAATGGGGAAACCAGTTGCTTTCGAGGCTAAGGCGGAGGAACGGGAAACCCGAGGATTCATTTCAATAACGATGAAATCTCCGTTGACAGGATTAACGGCAAATTGAATATTGGAACCGCCGGTTTCAACTCCGATTTCGCGGATAATTTTCACCGAAGCATCGCGCAGACGCTGATATTCTTTGTCTGTGAGAGTTTGTGCCGGGGCTACGGTGATAGAATCGCCGGTGTGGACGCCCATCGGGTCGAGATTCTCGATCGAACAAATAATCACCACATTATCTGCCAAATCCCGCATTACTTCGAGTTCGTACTCTTTCCAACCAATCAAAGATTGTTCGATCAAAATTTGCGATACTGGACTGGCATCAATCCCGCCTTGTGCCATTTCTTCAAACTCTTCTTGATTGTAAGAAATGCCGCCTCCCGTACCTCCCATGGTAAAAGCAGGACGAATAATTAACGGATAACTGCCGATTTGGTGAGCAATTGCTTTGGCTTCGTCGAGAGTGTTGGCAATTCCAGAAGGGCAAACGGCGACCCCAATTCGTGCCATCGCTTCCTTAAATAATAGCCGATCTTCAGCCATTTCAATTGCTGGCAACTTAGCACCAATTAACTCGACATTGTACTTTTCTAAAACGCCATTTTTAGCGACGGCAACTGCTAAATTTAGCGCTGTTTGACCGCCCATTGTCGGTAAAATTGCTTGAGGTCTTTCTTTAGCGATGATTTGTTCTAGGATGACTGGCGTTAGAGGTTCGATGTAAATGCGATCGGCAGTTTCCGGATCGGTCATAATTGTTGCAGGGTTGGAATTCACCAACACTACTTCAAAACCTTCTTCTCGCAACGCTTTGCAAGCTTGTGTCCCTGAATAGTCAAATTCGCACGCTTGACCGATAACAATTGGGCCGGAACCAATGAGAAGAATTTTTTTTAAGTCTTGACGACGGGGCATAGGTTCGTAATTAGTAATTGGACAAGGTGGAGGATTAATTTGATATTTTGCCTCAGTCTTAGGAACAGGCTTTCTGAGCTGTTCCCCCCAAAGCTTACTCAAAATAGTGCAAGTTTTGTTGTTAATTTGAAATTGTGCACCATTCTCAGCCTTTTGGAAGCAGAACCTCGCAACTCCGGCTGACAGACACCCCCAGCTAACCAGAAATATTGATGAGAAAAGGGTGCAGTCGATCGGTAAATCAAGACTATTTTAAGTGTTGCGGTCAAATCGTGTTCTAAAATACACAATCCCTGTATTCCGCCTGATTAATCATTGTAGAGACTTCAGCCAAGGCGTGTCCTGACTGTGGGGAACGGGTAGAATTAACCGGGTTGGATGATGAAATTTTCCGTAGCTTGCGGAGCGGGACGCCATCGCCCTCCGAGGATGTCACCATCACAGATCCAGCTATGTAGCCGCGGCGATGGAGGACACGGCAATGCCGTGTCCCTAGCGTATTTCAGCCTATTTTTAAGCTTTGCGCGATCGGCGAATGAGTACGCTTATAACTTGTCCCGGCTTTGCACCTCGCTGTGGCGGACTCCAATCCCCGACGGCGGCAAATCCCAGTCGGTACAAGGTGTGGATGGTTTCTAACACGCCTGCGCGGGAACCGACAACCGTTATCCGCACGACTTCCTGTTCGGATACTGCTGAGTCGGAATTTGGACGCGCGGACAAGTTATCGTCAGGTACGAATTCCTGTGACATAATATGGTCTCCTGGTTTTTGGTTTTCTAGGAAAACCCAAAAACCCAGCCGCCCCGCACGTTAACACAGAGCAGGGCGGCTACAGAGAGTGTTAAAATTCTCCATTAGCCTCCAGACTGCTGCTATCAGTTTGGCGGTTAGCTGTCCATTGCTGTTGGTAGCAGCTTTGGGCAGTGCAACTAGATTTTTGAGCGACGCGGGCTGCTTCCTCTTTGAGGAAAGCAGCCTTAATTTCACAGCGTAGCCGCAATGGGGGGCCGCCGTCAATCGATTTTAGATTTTAGATTTTAGATTGAGATTTTCCAGCAGCAACTCTCCGGTCTCTCCCACCCTCCGCTTCTCCCCGTCTGTCCCTCTCCCTCCACCCAACCTACTAGATGAGGGAATGCGCCGAGGAAGAGGTAAAATATGGAATCGTTCCAAAAGCTTAAAATCAAAAATCTAAAATAAAGATATGCCTAGAACACAAGTGCGAATATTCCGTGCGCCTGCTGCTTGAGGGCAACCACATCAATTTTAGATTTTAGATTTTAGATTGTCCTCCAACAACTCTCTCCATCTCCTATGCCTAGAACACCCAGCGAATATTCCGTACACCTGCTGCTTGATGGTGGCCACCGCGAAGAAGTGCGTTTCGCAACGCTGCAAGATTTTCAAAAGTGGTACAGCAGTACGCTGGTGCCGAAACAAGATTCAAGAGAATTTCTTAACGTCCCGATCAAAAATATTCAAGGCGAATACATGGTAGTTCGGCCTACCAGCGTTCTCGCAATTCGCGTAGAACCGATATTTACTTCTAGCGTCGAACGATTCGATGAATAAGGAAAATAATCAATTTAGTAGGGAAGATTGGAAATTGAGCAAGATTTTTCGCTATCAGCTATTAGCGATCGCCTGTTGCATTTTGGCGATCGCTTTTTCGGTGCCCGCCGTTGCAGCCCCGCCACTGCAACCAATTAGTCTAAATCAATTGCAAGCTGGCGAGTCGGATGATCTCGCCTTTGACGCTCAAATCTGGGGCGAAAATGGCAAACCGGGCGATCGGGAATTGCTGTTAAAGTCGATCGACAACAGCCTCCGCTATCTCAATACATCGGCCGCCGCCACTGCTTACAGCCGCTATCCAGTCGCAGGAGTTACGCGCGATCGAGTTCGGCGTTCCCTCGATCGATTCCGCCAATTAGTTGTCAGTTCCACAACCCCTGCACAACTTCAGGAATCGGTCAAGCGCGAATTTGTATTTTACAAATCTACGGGCAAAGATGGCAAAGGAACAGTCGCATTTACGGGTTATTTCGAGCCGACTTACGCAGCATCTCGCACGCCTAATTCCGAATATCGTTATCCCCTGTACCGGATGCCGCCAAACATGGCATCTTGGCCGAAACCTCACCCGACAAGATTGCAATTAGAAGGCGAAGATGCTTTGCAGGCAAGTAAAGGATTGCTGCGAGGATTAGAATTAGTTTGGTTGCGCGATCGATTCCAGGCATTTCTCGTGCACGTCCAAGGTTCTGCGAGATTGCAGCTAACAGATGGTAGCGTGATGACCGTCGGTTTTGCAGGCAAAACCAGTCACAGTTATACAGGTGTCGGGCGAGAATTAGTTAAAGACGGAAAGTTTACTTTAGAAGAGTTAAATTTGCCAAAACTAAGGGAATATTTTACCAACTTTCCCGCAGATATGAACAAATATTTGCCCAAAAATGAAAGCTTTGTATTCTTCCGGGATACTAATGGAGTTCCAGCCACAGGAAGCATTGGAGTGCCAGTAACTGCCGAAAGGTCGATCGCCACGGACAAAGCTTTAATGCCCCCCGGTGCACTAGCATTAATTAGTACAAAACTCCCTTATCCGAATGCGGCGGGACAACTAGAACAAAATGCCGTGAATCGGTACGTTTTGGATCAGGATACGGGCGGTGCAATCAAAGGTGCGGGGAGAGTTGACGTATTTATGGGAACGGGGAATTTAGCGGGCGATCGGGCCGGTTTTATCAACTCAACAGGAGAACTGTATTATCCGCTTTTAAAGTAGATTAATTCTACTTGATGTGATTGTTTGCTGTGCGTCGCAATCCCGGACACGGCAGTGCCGTGTCCCTACAGATATTATCGCCGGCAATCTCTATGTAAATTGCTATAAAATATAAAATACCCACCCTCCCAACCCCACAAATGCTAGACAAAATTCTGCAATTCTTCAAACGACTAATTCAGCGAATATTGGGAACCCCAACCAAACCCTCCCCGCCTTCAGAAAATACCACCATCCGCCCAACCTTAACTGACGCGGAATACGAGTCGAAATTCATGGAAATTCTCGAAGGAGTGAATGCCGGTTGGAGTCGCGGTGATGTAGCGGGATTCTTAATCGCAAAACGCCTTAAAGATGGTGAATTGGCGACTTGGTTGCGACGGTTTGGGAAAAGATTGTTAGAGGGCGAACATGATGACACCGCCGCTACGGATGCGGTGGCATCGCTTCAGGAATTGGCGCAGCGGCTGGTATTGTTAGGTAGAATTGGCAGCGGGGAATTGTCAGAGGTTGCGAGGCAAATAGGGCGGGAGATATTGACCAGATTTCCGCTGCCGGAGGTTGAGGAGGAGGATACAAATGGGAGGGTGATTGAGGCGGTGTTTGTTGGGGATGGTTTGGGTTTTTCTGGGGAAGTGAACCGCAGAGGCGCTGAGGGTGCGGAGGCAGAATCAGAAGTTAATGTAGATGCTGAGGCGTGGTGCGATCGAGGTAATGAGCAGTATAATTTAGGAAGATTTGAAGAGGCGATCGCATCTTATAACCAGGCAATTGCTCTCCAACCAGACTATCGCGATGCTTTGCACAACCGAGAGGTAGCGCAACGTAAGTTAGGCGAAATTCCATAGGCGAACTCGCTGGCATCCATAATTTTGGCTAGGTATAGCGAGCGACCTGATACTATTAATAATTAATGGCAGTTTGTGTGGCTAATTATCATACATTTAAAAGAGAAGTTTGAGGACTTCATTCCTCAGTACCAACTTAATTTGTAAGGTGTGTTAGGCGCACATACAATAAGTTTATACTATTACAATTAGTTCCAAATTATTGCATCCAAAACCCACATCGAATGACACAAGTAATCGGCATTGACTTAGGCGGAACCGCAATTAAACTCGGCAGATTCGGCGAAGACGGCATTTGTCATCAATCCTTAACTGTTCCAACTCCTCAGCAGGCAACGCCAGAAGCCGTTTTAGCTACAATGACCGATGCTGTTTTACAACTGAATCCAGTCGAAAATGCTGTAAGTGCGATCGGCATCGGCACTCCTGGCCCCGCAGACGCCGCCGGCCGCATAGCAAGAGTAGCAATTAACCTCAAAAACTGGCATAATGTCCCGCTAGCTGACTGGGTGGAAGCTAAAACCGGACTGCCGACCATATTAGCAAATGATGCCAACTGTGCCGGATTGGGAGAAGCTTGGTTGGGCGCAGGAAGGCACTTTAAAAACCTAATTTTAATAACTTTAGGTACAGGAGTCGGCGGTGCAGTTATCCTAGACGGCAAACTATTTGTAGGTCATCAAGGCGCGGCTGGAGAACTAGGATTGATTACTATAAATCCCGACGGCCCGAAATGCAACAGCGGCAATCGTGGTTCTTTAGAACAGTACGTTTCGGTGCAAGCAATTCGCCGAGAAACGGGTTTGGAACCTATAGAATTAGCAAACTTAGCTAAGTCGGGAGATGCTAAAGCTTTAGAATTTTGGCACAATTACGGGCGCTATTTGGGTATCGGTTTGGTCAGTCTTATTTATATTTTGACGCCGGAAGCTATTATTATCGGCGGTGGAATTAGTGCAGGTGCTGAATTTTTCTTGCCACAGGTTCGAGAAGAAATTGAGCGGCGGGTTCTGCCGACTTCTCGCGAAGATTTGCAGTTATTGGTTGCTGAATTGGGCAATCAAGCAGGCATGGTAGGCGCGGCAAAATTAGCTTGGCAGCTTGTTCAATAGTTAAAATTTAAAAAAGCAGCGCATTTTACTGCGCTTTTTTAATATCTAAAATGAGGGGGCAACCTAAGCACTTTAGCTCAAAAAAAAATAAAATGAATGTGAGGAGTTACTAAACATAGTCTCCCTTCATCCTTCAATGACTAATGACTTTTTTATGGCAGAGATTGTCCAGTCGTATTTTTAATGTATTCCTGAATTTCTTGATAAGTTTCCGGGTTGCTTTGGCGGAGGATAATAATATTAGTTGCGCTGTCAGGCAGGCAAAAGCTTAGCCGACCGTTCTGTTCACAAGCAAAAGAGCTAATTCGACTCATATCAATCGCAAATTCTTTGCGGTCATAATGAATTTTAATCCACGAACCTCTAGAATTGCGATCAATGGTTTTTTTGAGGTAATCGAGAACTTGCTTGTAAGCCTCATAATTGCCTTGGGGATTGAGGATAATCGGCTGACTGCTATTAGGCAGCCAAAAGGTGAGACGCTTGTTATCCAGTTCGCTAGAAAAAGCACTAATAGTGTCAAGGTCAATTATGTATGTACTTTTCTCATAAGTAATTTTGCTCCAATAAGCCACAAAGCCTCCTCAAACCTGTGTTTCCTGGTATTTTAGGATAGTTTGACAACTCCTACCATTTTAGATTTTAGATTGTAGATTTTAGATTGGGCATGACAGATGACTATCGGGGTTGGGAAGTTGCCTAAAGTTGCATTTTTTGGGGAAACTGGTATCACCCTTGAAAGCCGTAAAAAGTTAAGAAAAATATTAGCATTTTTACCTTCTGCCTTCTCCCTTCTGCCTTCTCCCTTGTGGTACTATCCCCCCAGCCCTAGCATAGGGGTTGGGGGGGAGGTTTTTCACTCGTTGAGAATGCTGCCCGATATCTAGTCCGGTAAGTGCGACCCCTATCAAATCCTATTGGTCTGTTGGGTGGGTTTTGTAATGTCCATTGTAGGGGCGATTTGAATATTGTCTATTCTGAACCGCCCCTACAGACATCTAATATATCAGAACTAATCGATCGCACATGATATCAGATCAGTTTGCGACAACTTTCCCGGCCACCAAGTCGCGACCCTCATCTTCTAAAACATCCTGCTTTCCCTGGATGCTAGCGGCCTGGATAAACCCTTGAAACAATGGGTGGGGGGTGCTAGGTCGAGATTGGAATTCGGGGTGAAATTGACTGGCTATGAAAAAAGGATGGTTGGGCAATTCGATCATTTCTACCAATCGGCCGTCTGGAGATGTACCGGAGACGGCATAACCTGATTCTAAGAAAAGATTGCGGTAGGCGTTGTTAAATTCGTACCGATGGCGGTGCCGCTCGTAAATCACTTCTTTCTGATAAAGTTTGAAAGCTAGCGTGTCTGGGTTGACACGGCACGGATACAAACCCAGTCGCATTGTACCGCCCAAATCGACTACATCTTGCTGTTCTGGCAATAAATTAATTACCGGATTTGATGTATCCGGGTCAAATTCAGCGCTGTTGGCATCCTCTAGTTGGGCGATGTTGCGCGCCCATTCAATCACAGCACACTGCATCCCCAAACACAATCCCAAAAAGGGTATTTTATGGTGTTTGGCATATTCGATCGCCGCTATTTTGCCGTCAACTCCCCGAACCCCAAAACCTCCCGGTACAAGAATGCCGTTGATATCTTTGAGATAATTATCGAGGTTTCCCGATTCTAAATCTTCTGAGTTAATCCAGCGCAAATTCAGGTCGCAGCCGATCGCAATTGCCGCGTGCCGCAAAGCTTCGACTACCGAAAGATAAGCATCGTTCAACCGCACGTATTTGCCAACTAAAGCAATATCAATTTTGTGATTGGGACTGTAAAGCCTGTTGACTAAAGTTTGCCACTGATGCAAATCTGGCTGGCGATGTTCGAGTTGCAGCAAATTGATGGTTTGTTCCGCCAAACCCTCCTGTTCCATCATCAGCGGCACTTCGTAGATACTTTTGGCATCTTGAGCGGTGATGACACATTCTTCGGGCACGTTGCAGAATTCCGACAATTTCTGTTTCATGCCCAAAGACAGCGGGCGATCGCACCGACAGACTAAAATATCTGGTTGAATGCCGATCGACCGCAATTCCTTCACCGAATGCTGAGTCGGTTTAGTTTTCATCTCCCCAGCCGAAGGAATCCAAGGTATCAGCGTGACGTGCATATACACAACATTTTGCCGGCCGACATCCTTGCGAAACTGGCGAATTGCCTCTAAAAACGGCAAAGATTCAATATCTCCCACCGTTCCGCCGATTTCTGTAATCACGACATCGGGATTAGTATTTTTGGCTACTCGGTGAATTCGCTCTTTAATCTCATTAGTGATGTGCGGAATCACCTGCACCGTACTCCCCTGATACTCGCCGCGGCGTTCTTTGTTGATCACAGCTTGATAAATGGAACCCGTGGTGACGCTATTGAGGCGAGACATTGAAGTATCGGTAAAACGCTCGTAGTGCCCCAAATCTAGGTCTGTTTCTGCACCGTCTTCTGTCACGAAAACTTCTCCGTGCTGAAAGGGGCTGAGAGTGCCGGGGTCAACGTTAATATAGGGGTCTAGCTTCAAAATCGAGACTGAATAGTCCCGCGACTTCAAGAGGCGGCCCAAGGAAGCACCGACAATACCCTTGCCGATGCTGGAAACCACGCCGCCAGTCACAAACACAAATTTGGTCATAGGATTTTCGACTTTAGATGTTTCTGTTTCTAGTTAAGGTAACACTCAAATCTAAGAGCTAAAATCAAAAATTGTCCAGCAGTGTTTGACCATTTTTCAAATACAGGTGGGGAGAGGAGGAGGATCCCACTAGCTGGATCGGGCGGTTTACAGGGGTTTTGAGCTGGTGGGCTAATTTCAAAACTGTTGATTGTTCATCAGTGTGCTTTGGGCTGACACCTGTCAAGGCCGATCGATCTTCTGAGAAAACCAGCTTCACGAAGGCTTTTGTTTGCTTCATGAAAAATAGGTCTGCAACCTAGCTGTCAAATCTGAGACACTGGTCAAATCTAAAACTGCCTCTCCTAAATTCTCTAATGGCTCACCCGATAACTGACTGAGGCGAGTTTGAATTTGGGACGACAACGGGCCGACACGGCGCTCCAACAGCCGCACAACTAACTCCAACTTTCCTTGTTTGATGCCTTGTTCGATATCTTGTTCGATGCCTTGTTCTCTCCCAATTCTGGTAGCCTTGGTAATTGCACCCCGCTAGTCTTGAATAAAAATTTCTCCTCTTTCTAAATCTTCCAATTCATCAGGATCGAGATTCGCTTCATTCGCAATTGCAAAAGCCTGCCGGAGTTCCGGCACATTTCCCAACTCTTCGGGAATCGACCGTAAAATTTGAGCACTTTTCATGAAATATATCCACTTATCTGTCAGCGTTTCTAACTCCTGTAATGTTTTGTCAAATTTCGGCATTTCAACAAATACAAGTTCCAATTCATCAGCTAGATATTCGGTTGAAAAACTTTTTTCTTGAAAAACAAAGCGCGAAATCACTGTTTCTAGATCCTCAAAGATTTGAAAATCTGTAATGGTCAGATCAATCACAGGGTTTAACAAGCTGTAGCGGCTTCCTGTGGTTAGCTGCATTGAATAAGCTTTAG
Organism: Microcoleus sp. Pol11C2; assembly: GCF_036701505.1. Taxonomy (NCBI): domain Bacteria; kingdom Bacillati; phylum Cyanobacteriota; class Cyanophyceae; order Oscillatoriales; family Microcoleaceae; genus Microcoleus; species Microcoleus sp. Pol11C2. Next base: position 122,186 of record NZ_JAUBQX010000004.1, on the reverse strand, counting down.
TAGCATTGTATAAAATCCGCTTCTCGAATGACTCTACATTCAATACTTGCATTTCAAATTACAGTTTTGTTGCCATCAATCTTAGCTTTAACATCCAAGTAAGTATCTTTTACTCCTTTGATTTTGAGAGCTAAATAGGGATCGATAATTTCTAAGTCTTCGATGACTGGCTGTGCTTCGTAGAGTATGGCATTCAAGAAACTAATCAAAATGTCCTTACTCTCAGCAGAGCCGAATTTTTTTTTTAAAGCAAAGTCGGTTTTGGGATTAATAAATTTCATGGCTTTTTCAATTTATTAAAGGTTGAGAAGTTGAGCTTAGAGTTATTTAATTATTTAACTATCATACAATCTTCTAGGTTGGGCTCGCGGACGATCGCCCCAACCGACCTCACCCAAATACGGATGCAAGCCGGCGACAGCAGTCGCCCTGAGCAATCATGACTTCGACAAAAGTTCCAGCGCCCAGTCCGCCCCTAGGCAAGTCAATCTAAAATCTAAAATCTAAAATCTAAAATCAGCTCTACGCGCTCAGTCATTTTTCCCAAAAAGCTAACTCAGGAACGTTTCGGCAATCGTAAAGTCATGGTACACAAAGCACCTCAAGTCTGCTAAAAAAAACAGCTATGAAGTTTGTCTGCGTTCTATCCCCTCAACGGTTGCTTTGTACTGGTATGGCATTGCTCGCTGCGATCGAGTGTGGCGCGTGGCTTGCTCCCCATGCAGCGCGGGCAAAAGATTCTGGGGAAAATTATTCGTCTGTGTCGCCGAAAATCCTCGCTAGTAACGATGTTAATTGCAATGGCGGACGATCGCCCGAAACTCGCTGTCCAGTCGGCGGTTTGTTCGTCCAAACTCCCAATACGAGCTCAGAACAAGTCTTTCCTCTCAAGCAGACTGAAGTTAAAGCCAAAATAGCTGGCAATATCTCCCGCGTCGAAGTTGTTCAGAAGTTTGAAAATCCTTTTCCCGAATCTATAGAAGCTGTTTATGTATTTCCTTTGCCCGACGAAGCCGCGGTGGACGATATGGAAATTAAAATAGGCTCACGAATTATTAAAGCTGATATCAAACGCCGCGAGGAAGCTTTGGAAATTTACGAACAAGCCAGAAAGCAAGGGCGGAGTGCGGGTTTGTTGGAACAAGAACGATCCAATATTTTTACTCAGTCTCTCGCTAATATCAAACCCGGAGAAAAAATTGAAGTTACGATTCGCTACACCGAAAGTCTCAAGTTTGTCGGTGGCGATTACGAATTTGTGTTTCCAATGGTGGTAGGGCCTCGCTATATTTCGGGAAATACGACCCCCCCCAATCCCCCCTTGCTAAGGGGGGGCGATCATTCAGGTGCCGATCGCATTAACCCGCCTGTCTTGCCTCCAGGAACGCGATCTGGTCACAATATTGCTGTGTCGGTAGAAATAGATGCCGGAGTTGCGATCGGCGATGTCCGCTCTACTTCCCATCAAATTACAACAGATCGCAGTGGCAATATTGTGCAAGTCCAATTAGCCAATTCAGACACAATTCCCAATAAAGATTTAATTTTGCGCTATCGAGTCGCGGGCGAAAATACTCGGGCAACTATTTTGACTCAATCGGACAAGCGGGGCGGTCATTTTGCTACTTATTTGATTCCGGCTTTAAACTACAAAACTAATGAAATTGTACCCAAAGATGTCGTGTTTCTGATGGATACTTCCGGTTCTCAACAGGGCGAACCGCTGGCAAAATCTAAGGAGTTGATGCGCCGCTTCATTCAAGGGCTCAATCCCAACGATACTTTTACTATTATTGATTTTGCCAACACTGCGCAAGCGCTTTCAACAACTCCTTTAGCAAATACTCCAGAAAATCGACACAAAGCAATTAATTATATCGAAAAATTGCAGGCAAACGGCGGTACTGAACTGCTTAACGGCCTTCAAACAGTGATGAATTTTCCGGCGGTGGCAACGGGAAGGCTGCGGAGTATTGTATTAGTTACTGACGGTTACATTGGTAATGAAAATGAAGTGCTGGCTCTGGTTCAGCGGAGTCTGAAACCGGGAAATCGACTTTATAGTTTTGGTGTCGGCGGTTCGGTGAATCGGTTTTTGATTAACCGTTTGGCGGAAGTTGGAAGAGGCACGTCTCAGGTAATTCGTCAAGATGAACCGTCAGCAGAAGCTGCAGAAAAGTTTTTTCGTGAAATTAATCGTCCGGTATTGACTAATATTCAAATTAGTTGGGAAGGAATGGGGGAAAAACCGGAGATTTATCCGATCGCACCCCCAGACTTGTTTGCGAGTGGGCCGCTGGTTTTGTTTGGCAAAAAGGCCGATCGAACGAACGGTCAACTTCGCATCCGCGGCACTCTTGCCGGCGGCAAAGCTTACGAGCAAGTTTTACCTGTTAATTTTGCTCAATCCGGCGGGCGGCAGCGGGAGTCAACATCAGTGGCCGCAACCGCTACGGATTTTGGCAATTCGGCGGTAGCTCAGCTTTGGGGTCGATCGCGCATTAAAGATTTAATGAATCAAATGTTTGGTGGCGAGACTAAATCTTTGGTGGAAGCTGTGACTAATACTGCTCTGACTTATCGGTTGCTGTCGGAATACACGGCTTTTGTGGCTGTGAGCGAAGAAGTGCGAGTCGAACCAGATGGAACTCGTCGTCGAGTGCAAGTGCCTGTGGAATTGCCGCAGGGTGTCAGCTATGAGGGTATTTTCGAGTCGGGAGGGGCAGAGCAAACTAGGGGTGGCTCTCGCAGCGTTACCTCGACTCGCAACTCGGCACCAGTGAGTCCAGCTCCTGCTATGCCGCGGCAGCCCGGTTACGGTGAGTTGCAACGCCCCAAGCCTTTGGTTTCTCGCCTCCAAGTAGTTAGCGCCGAAGGGTTGGATACCGGGGCACTCGCCGCTTTGACTCAATACCTGCAATCTGTTAATCTCCCGGCGGGGGTTAGCGGTGAAACGGTATGGGAGTTATCGGTACAAGACGGCCGCGTTGCCGGATTGGCGATAGACCCTCAAACCTCGACGCTGCAAGCAACAGACGCCGTAGAAACTCTCAAGAGGGCCTTGAGTTCCTGGCAACCTCCTGCAGGATTCCAGGGCACGCTGCGCCTGAAGTTGCGAATTACGGTCGAGCCTTAAGCAAGGAGTCTCTCTGTCAAGAAACATTAACTTTTAATTCAAAAATACCGAAAGCGCGATCGCTACCGCGTGGAAGATATAAAATCTTTATTAAGAGATTGCCTTTAAACAGAAAGTGATGTTAATGAAATTTCTACCGTTTGAGGCAAACGCTGAAACAGTTTCCTTTCTGAAACAACCTTAACAGTAAAGATTTCTGGATAGAAACCCCCCAATCATAGAAGGTATGATGCCCTATGGAAGTTAGTGAACTGCTCAACAATTACGAAAAAGGACAACGAGACTTTACTGGAGCCGACCTCAGCGGGAAAGACCTCAGCGGAGCAATCTTAATCGGAGTCAACCTTTCGCGAGCTAATCTTTCCGGGGCGAACCTCAGCAGGGCGTTTCTCACCAAAGCAACACTCAAAGATGCACAGATGCACAGAACAAATCTGAGTTTTGCCAAAATGGGTGAAACCCAACTCTCTGGTGCAGATTTGACAAAAGCTAATTTGAGTGGAGCTTTTTTGGTAAAAGCAAAATTGCCCAGAGTAAAGTTAAGCGGCGCAACTTTAACTGGCGCAAACCTGCGGGGTGCTGTGTTGTGGAATGCCAATTTGTGCAGCGCCGACTTGCAATTAGTTAACTTGTTGGGCGCTAATTTGACGGCAGCTAATTTTAAGTGGGCTAACCTTTACGGTGCAAGACTCAATAGTGCAAAACTTTTTGGAGCTCAATTAACCGGAGTCAGTCTGCGGCGAGCGCAGTTGACAGGGGTGAATCTCTGCGGTGCAGATTTAAGCGGAGTTAACGTGAGCGAAGCTAAACTAATGGGAGCTAATTTGGAAGGCTCGAATTTGGCAGGGGCGAATTTCAGCGCGGCTCAGTTGCGTGGGGTGAAGTTGGCGGGTGCAAACTTAACCGGGGCTAAGTTGAGGGGAAGTTGTTTGAGAGGGGCAAATCTGAATTGGGCAAAGTTGTGTCAAGCAGATTTGATGGCGGCCGATTTGAGCGAGGCGACGTTAATAGGAGCTAATTTAGATAATGCTTTGTTGGCGGGAGCTATTTTGCCGGAATCTACTAGGCGCTATTTTTCTTTAGCTGGGGCTGGCAAAGTCAATTCTTGGGAAGTTACGGAAATTAAAAATGGGTAATGGGTAATGGGGAATTGGTAATTGGGAATATCAAATCTGGTAACTATGGAATTATAGGCGAGTGCCAGCGTCCCGCTCGCACTGCTTTAAAATCAATGGACGCACTCGCGCACAAAGAAACCGGGTTTTTTTACCGAGATTGAGGGTTTAAACCAAGTATTTTGGTTGAAAAACCCGGTTTCTAGGCATCGGTGGGTAAGTCCTAGAATTATTAAAAGTGGCAGATATCCACGCCGGACGTAGCCTGGGCCGTTGCCCTACAAGTGACTAAGTTCAAGGTTTTCTGTTGAAATCAAATCTCAAATCGTTATGACTGTTAATTTTGGCGTCGTGCTGGTAACTGTGGCATCGGAAGCGGAGGCGGAGAATCTCGCTAAATCTCTAGTTGAACACAAGCTGGCTGCTTGTGTGAGTTTGTCGCCCATTCGCTCTATTTATACTTGGCAAGGCGAGATTCATTCCGAGTCTGAGTGGCAGTTGGTAATTAAAACTGATTTGGCTAAATTTAAGGCTTTAAAAACAAAAGTTCAGGAACTCCATTCCTATGAAGTTCCCGAAATTATTGCTATTCCTATTATCGCTGGCAGCGATGCTTATCTCAATTGGCTGGGACAATCTTTAAGTTTATAGTCAAGACTTTAGTCCTAAATTATCCAATGAAGAGGGACTGAAGTCCCTACTACAAATGGTCAGAAACCTAGGAATTATGACTGCTAGGGCCGATGACGCCGATTTTATGGCGAAAACTTAGTTCGCCGCCGAACCAGCCTGTAATGCCCAGCAAGGTTGCCACTACGATCGATATTGCTAAACCTGTATATACTATCGGCTCAGCCGGATTACCTTGTCGCAACACCAGGTTAATCAGGGTAAGTACCATAACCGCCACATTGCCACCCATGTGCAACCAACCGGCACTGCGCTCGCGCACTCTTTTAACTTTGAAAAAATCTAAAAAGCCCGTGATTGCTGCCAAAATCCCCGCAGCAAAACCGACCCCCATCAGCCAAACCGAAGCTCTCGCCCAAAACGGATCGCTTGTGAGCCAATAACCGATGTCCGTACCCGCGGCTCCTACTAAAAAGGCTACCGGAAAGATGACGATGATGGGGTGGATGGGATGGCCTGCAACTGAAAGCGTACTCGTAATGCCGGCGTCGCGATACTCTGTATCGAGACTTTCGAGAATCGGCGGAAGATTGGGATAGGGCGTACTATTTCTGGGATTTGTTTCCATGATTTCTACGATAACTTTTGTACAACAAAGCCGTTTTTATTGGATTGAACTTAATCCCAAATCCGCTCGCCATTTTCGTCAACGCGGGCCTGACGAATTACGTCGGAAATTTCATCGGCGTCTTTGACGTGGTGCAGGGCTTTCTTTTCCCCATCGGCTTCTTCTACCATCACATAAGTTGGAACTGTAACAACATCGCCCGTGATGTCTGGCACGTGGTCTACCGCCAGTTGCTGGGCTTTTTCTTCGAGGGTTTGCGGTTCGTCGGAAATGCGATCGCCCGGATTGACAGTGCGCTCCATATCTTTGCCGGGTTTGTCGATACTCATAAAAACCTCTCTGGTATTTCTAATTTTTTGCTGGCTGTAATTCCTACTATTGAACGAAAAATCTCCCTGCGCCAACATCTCCCGAGGGGTGGAAGTTTCAGTTATGCCGATCGCAGCCAGCCTCTTCCTGTAGGTAGAGGTTTTTCGATTGGTTCAGAAAAAACCTAAGCTAAAATCTAAGCATGATATTTTCCTTCCCTTTGAGTTGCCCATGAAAAGTTACGATTGGATTGTTGTCGGCGGTGGCATTACGGGTGCGTCACTGAGTTACGAACTGGCAAAAAAAGGTTTTGCTGTGCTGCTTTTGGAACGAGATGCTACCATGCAAAATGCTACTCGTTTTAGTTATGGCGGCTTGGCTTATTGGTCGGGGACCACGGATTTAACCCGCCAATTGTGTCGGGAAGGTATCGAACGCCACCGCAATTTATCGGCGGAATTAGATGCTGATACTGAGTTTCGCGAGTTGGATTTGTTGCTGACAATTGATGCGGGCAGTGATGCCGAAAAAGTAGCGGCTAATTACGCGCATTTTGCGATCGTTCCGCAGCTTTTGAGCGTTGCAGAAGCTGGAGAGTTGGAACCTTTGCTCAATAAAAGTGCGATCGCCGGAGCTCTGACTGTGCGCCACGGTCACATTTCGCCGACTGCCACAAATAAAGCTTATTGTCAAGGGTTTCTCCGGTTGGGAGGAACGATAGAATTTGCTGAAGTATTTGGGTTTATAGAAGAGGGAAATCGGATTTCGGGAGTCAAGACGGCGCAGGGAATTTATCGTTGTGAAAATGCTGTGGTTTGTGCTGGAGGTTGGAGTCGGAGTTTGCTAAAAGCCGCTGGTGTTTCTGTGGGAGTTTATTTTACTCGCACGGAGATTTTGGAAACTGCACCTGTGGATTTGAAACTCAGGACTTTGGTGATGCCTGCGGTATTAAAACGTTTTGAATTGGAAGCACAATCGAGTAGAAATGAGGTAGATTTTCTTTGGGATCAACCGGGTAAAGAGTTGCAGTTGCCGATTTTAGATTCGGGTGCAATTCAGTTTAATGATGGGAGTTTGCGGATCGGGCAATTGTCTCGCACTTTGAGCGATTTGAATGCTAAAGTCGATCGCGAAACCAGCGAAACGGCAATTCGTGCAGGAATCAGCAAGGTTTTGCCTGATTTGGCAGGTTTACCTGCAACTTGGCATGAGTGTAGTGTGGCATTCAGCGCGGATAATTTGCCTGTAGTGGGGCCGATTGCCGATCGCCCTGGATTACACGTTTTTTCGGGTCTCAGCAATCCTTTGGTGATTGTACCTGCTTTGGCTGAGCGATTTGCGAATGCGGCGGGGGGAGAAGAAGATAGGGCGATCGCGCTTTTATCTCCCAATCGATTTATCGCAGAACGAAGAAGGAAAGATGACTAATGACTAATGACTACTGACTACTAACTAAAAAAGGCAGCGCAACAATAAATGTAGTACCTTTGTCGATCACACTTTCCACACTTATTGTACCGCCGTGCAGGTCAACTATGTGTTTGACAATGCAGAGTCCCAAACCCGATCCTTTAATATTGCCTACATTAGCACCCCGTTCAAACTGCTGAAATAGTTTTCCTTGATATTCCGGTGTCATCCCAATTCCCTCATCTCGAACGCACAAAATTATTTGTTGGTTTTCGCAGCTTAAGTCTAAACTTACCTTGCCGCCGTTTGGAGAATATTTAATAGCGTTTGAAAGCAAATTAGTCAGAAGGTGGTGCAGTAGTTTGGCATCAAGATTGGCGTGCAGCGGATTTGTGTGACTGCGGAAATGTACTAGGTGTTTGTCGGTGACAATAGGTTGCAGCTCTTCTAAAATAGAATTGCATAAATCCGTGGCATTAATCGGATTTAAATTTAAGGAAATTTTCCCTGCTTCTGCTTTGCTAAGCATTAAAATATCTTCCAGCAACCCACTCATATTACTGACTGCTTTTTTAATGCGATCAACATTTTTATTCTTCGTTCCGGGGGTTCTAGGCCAGTCGCTATCTTCTAGCATTTCAGCCGATAACTGTATAGTAGTTAAAGGAGTATTTAAATCGTGGTAAGCCATCGAAATAAACCGCGATCTGTTTTCGCTTTTTTCTGCTGCCAAGGCCATTATTTTTTTCAGGATAACTGCTTCTTGATGTTTGCTCAGTGCTATCTTGATAGTGGCGTGCATTTCTCTTTCTTTAAAAGGTTTGAGCAGGTAGCCGTAAGAACCCGTATTTTCGGCTCGCTGCAAAGTTTCGTCGTCAGCATAGGCAGTTGTATAGATAATTGGTATATCTAATTCTTGATTAATTATTGCTGCTGTTTCTATGCCGTCAATGTCGCCTTTGATAACTATGTCCATTAAAATTAAATCTGGTCTTAGTTCGCGGGCGCGCTGGATGGCATCCGCTCCAGAAGAAACGATATCGGCGACTTGATATCCCAATTTTTCTAATTTAGGGGATAAATTTTTAGCAATTAACAGTTCGTCTTCGACAATCAAAATCTGAATGGGTTTTTCGACCACGCTCATATTGTTACAATCTTTGAAAGTAGTTTAACTCGTTAAATTTTAAGTGAAAAGATGTACCAACTTCTCGGGATATTTCGATAGTTCCTTCTAACTGCTCGGTTAAAGTACAGACAACTTGAAACCCCATCGAATGAGTCTTCCGAAAATCTAAGTTTTGAGGAAAGCCAATGCCGTTGTCCTTAACTAAGAGGTTGATTTCTTGCTCTCCAGTTTGATAGCATTCTACACTAACTGTACCAGTTGTGCCATTAGGAAAAGCGTGTTTCAGGGTATTTGAAACCAATTCATTGGCAATTAAACCGCAGGGAGTAGCAGTTTCAAGATTTAGGGAAATTGGCTCAGCTAATACCTGCAACTGAATTTGGTTGTTGCTAATATTGTAAGAGTGAAACAAATTACTTACCAAATCTTCGAGATATTCGCCAAAATTAATTTGGGCTAGGTTAGTCGATCGGTACAGTTTTTCGTGAATCAGAGCCATAGAATAAAGGCGATTCTGACTTTCTTCAAACATTTTGCTTACTTGCGTGTCGGCAACTGTGTTTGATTGCAATTCTAACAGACTGGCAACTACGCAGAGGTTGTTTTTGACGCGGTGGTGAATTTCTTTGAGCAAAATTTCTTTTTCTCTGAGGGAGTTTTTCAAATTTGCTTCTGCTTGTTTGCGGTCGCTCAGTTCAGCTTGCAGTTGCTGGTAAAGTAGAGATTGCTGAATGGCGATCGCCAATTGATTCACCAACTGCTGAAATAAATTGATTTCCGATTCTTGCCAATCACGAGAACCCTCACATTGGTGGGCTATCAGCAATCCCCAAAGTTGGCTGTGCTGAATAATCGGCACTACTAACTTTGCCCTCACTTGAATTTGTTTCATAAACTCCATCACACAAGGTGTAATGCTAGGAGAGTCTAATTCGGAAATTGCACAAATTCGCCCTTGCAAATAAAGCTGATAACTGTCAGTCGGAAAAACCTCTTCGCCAAAACATCTATCTACGAGTTTGCTGCATCCTTCTGCCACGGCTTCAGCAATTACTCGCCCGCCGCTTTTGGGTAAAAGTTGATAAACCAAAACTCGATCGGCTAATAATACTTGCTGGAGTTCGGCAACCGTGGTGTTGAGAATTTCCTCTAACTGCAAAGACTGGCGGACACGACGGGCGATCGCCTCCACAAGGCGTTCTTGCTCGAACTGCTGCCCCCTTGCGAGTTCGGCGTATTTAGAATTGCTGATATCAGCGGCATAACCAATAATTTCGATCGGAATGCCCCTGCTGTCAACCAATAGTTTTAGTTCCGTCCTTAGCCAACGGTAAATTCCGTCTTGGTGTAGAAAACGATACTCGCAAATGCAATTTTTTTCTTCGGATAAATCCGAAAAATTTACTATAAATTGTGGTCGATCTTCAGGGTGAATCCTGCTAGACCAAAATTTACAATCTGCTAACAATTGTTGGGGTTTGTAGCCAAAGATTGTCTGAACGTTGTCGCTGATGTAAGTAGTACAAAAGTCCTCCATCGGTGCGGCTGTAAAAATTACCGCCGGATTAGAACCCAGTAAAAATTGCAGGCGTTCTTTTAACTGCTGAAATTCCATTTCTGCTCGCTTACGATAACTGATATCTTCGATCGCCCCCATGCTGTAGAGAGGAATGCCCTCGCGATCGCGGATCAGCGTCACCGTCAAGTTTGCCCACATCAGCTCGCCATTCTTCTTAATCAAGCGTTTTTCCCTTTGGAAGCGAGAAATCTTGCCACAGATCAACTGCTTGACTTCCTCTACATCTGCTTGTAAATCTTCTGGATGCGTGAGTTCAGTAAAAGTCATGCTAGCCAACTCAGAATCGCTGTAGCCCAACATCTGGCGGTGAGCTCCATTCACTTTGATCGTGCGGAAGTCGCGCAGGCTTGCCAAACCAAGCGCGATCGGAGCATCGTCAAATAAGTTGCGAAACTTTTCCTCGCTCTTTTGCAGTGCAGCTTCTGCCTGTTTGCGAGCGGTAATGTCTCGGGCGACCCACATCACCCGATCACAATCCAGGGGCGAAATACTGGCATCAAACCAGAATAAATTGCAGCCAATTTCCATCCTGTATTCAATTCTGTGGGTTTGGCCAGATGCCAATGTTTGGCGAATGTGGGTCAGGGCAAAATTAGCTTCCGCTTCTGGGAAGATTTCGGCGACGGTTTTGCCCAGCACTTCAGGAGCAGGTTTGTACAGCAGTTCGGGAGCCGTGGGGGCGATTTTGAGGTAGCGGCCGCTTGCGTCGAAAACCAGGACGATATCGGTCATGGCGTTAAACAGTGCCAGCAGTTCAGCTTCGGAGTTTTGGAGTTTTTCTTCGGTCAATTTGCGATCGGTAATGTCGGTGTCAGTGCCAGTCAGGCGGAAGGCCTTGCCAGAAGCCGATCGAATCGCACTGCCGCGGGCAAGTATCCAGCAGGTGCTGCCGTCTTTACGCAGCATCCGGTGTTCTACTTCATAAATTTCTGTCACACCCTCTAGATAAGCATTTACTGCTTCGGCGACTGCAACTCGATCGTCGGGATGAACGTGAGACACCCAATTTTCCATGCGATTAGAAATCTCTGTGTCTTGATAGCCCAACAAAGCTTTCAAAGACGGAGCAATGTAGATTTCATCGGTTTCCAAATTCCAGTCCCAAACCCCCACTTTGCCGGCCGATACTGCCATTTCGTACCATTGTGTCCGCTGCTGCACTCGCAGTTCTAACTCTGCATTGAGCTGCTGCAAAGCGATTTCTGCTTGTTTGCGATCCGTGACATCCCGGCCAGCAGCTTGATACTCGACGATTTGTCCGCTCTCGTCGAATATCGCCCGATCGATCCACTGGTGCCAGCGAATTTCCCCGCTCGGCAAAATTACTTGGTGCTCGCAGGTAAAAATAGGGTTGTCGGGAGACACAGAAGTATATTGCTGTTGAAAAATTTCTCGGTCTGCTTCTGGCAGCAGCGACATGAAGCATTGGCCGAGTAAGTCGAACGGCTGCAGGCCGAAATAACGGCAGTAAGCTTGATTGACAAAAGTTATTTTACCGTTGGGGAGGTAGCGGCAAATCAGTTCGGTTTGGTCTTCCACAATCGCCAGGTAGCGCGCCTCGCTCTGCCGCATGGCATTTTCGGCATTTTGGCGATCGCTGGCTTTTTCTAGTTCACAATTGCCCTCTAACAGTTCGCATTGTTCCTGGAGTTTTGCCACTTCTTGATGCAGTGCCTCGATCCAGCTATACATTGCTGGGCGAATCCTTTTTTCGCTGACTATACCTACTGGCTGACCCCGTTCATCTACAATTGGCAAGCAATCGATCGAGTATTGACAAAATAGCTTGAATGCGGTATTAAGATCTGTAAATTCTGATTCTTGTAAGACAATTAAATTCCGCGTCATTGCCTCGGCAACTTTCATGCCTTGCCATCCGTATTCGGCGGCGGCTAAGTTCAGCACATCTTCCGGGCTTAGCAGTCCGACTAGCTGATTTTCATCGACAACTAAGACGCAACTAATCGATGCTTGTACAGTTTCGTTTGAGTCGGGAAGTGCAGGTGAATTAGGCAGTGGGCAAGGGTTGCTCGCCCGACGCATCAGGGCGATCGCCTCTGCGAGCGAAGTTGAGGGCGCAACCGTCACAGGGTGGCGATCGACAGCTTCGTCGGGCGATCGTAAATTTGCCGACAAATTAGCAAGTTCCATTAGTCTTGGTAAAAAAATATTGCTAATTAACTTTAGCAATACTTTTAGTCATCAGCCAGATGACTGATGACTGATGAGCTGCCTGATTTTCGACCAATGAGAATATAAGTTTTCATTACCCCTTTGCCTTTAACTTCAATCATTCCTCGCTCCTGAAATAAATATTTATTTTCCAACAACTTATAAGTAGTTTCGCTCACTTGAATCCGCCAAGGCAAACCCTGAGATTCCATGCGGGAAGCAATATTTACCGTGTCGCCCCATAAATCATAAATAAACTTCTTTATACCAATTACTCCGGCAACAACCGCGCCGCTGTGAATGCCGATGCGGATGCTAAAATATTTATTATTCTTAGCATTAAATCTGGCTATTTCTGCTTGCATATCTAGGGCAATTTTGGCGATCGCATCTGCGTGATCTGCCCTGGGTTCAGGCAGCCCTCCTACTGCCATGTATGCGTCGCCGATGGTCTTGATTTTCTCTAAACCGTGCCGTTCGCACAAAAGGTCGAATCCTGAGAAAATCTTATTTAGGAGATCCACGAGTTCGATCGGATTCATGACGGCAGATAAAGCAGTAAACCCCACAATGTCGGCGAACAAAACAGTCACTTCCGGAAAGTATTCGGCAATAGTAGTTTCGTTTTGCTTGAGGCGTTCTGCTATTGCTTTGGGCAAGATATTTAACAGCAGCTTTTCTGATTTTTCTTGTTCTTCCCGCAGGGCATCTTCTGCTTGTTTGCGTTCCGTAATGTCGTGGTAACTCCACACTCTGCCGATAATTGTATTCCCCAGCCGCTGCGGTTGCGAAAAGCGTTCAAAAAATCTGCCGTCTTGAAATTCCAACAAGTCGTAACTTTCGGCTTCTGGCTGCTCGTAAAGCGATTGTATTCTTTCTTGAAATGCTTGGGGTTCTTTAAGTTGGTTCAGCACAAAGGCGATCGTTGTGGCCTCGTCTCGCAGTGCCATCACTTCATTAGGTATGCCCCACATTTCCACAAATTGTCGATTGAAAGTGACGATTTTTCCGCTTCTGTCAATCGCTAAAATACCGTCCGCAGTAGAATCAAAAGTTGCTAGCAGCAGGGACACAGATTTTGCTAGGGCGTCTTCGGCCATTTTTCGAGCAGTAATGTCTCGCAAAATAGCGCGAATCGCTACTAGCGAACCTACCGCAAATTTACAGCTTATGCTGCCTTCTAGCAAAATTTTTTCCTGATATTTAGTAATAAATGTTAGTTCAATAGAGTCTGGATATAATGTATTTTCATTTACCGTCTGTTGGGTAATAGCTTGATACAATATATCCAGAGACTCTGGCGAACTGTTCGGATGAATGATATCAAAAACGGTCATTTGAGCAATTTCTGCTTCGGTGTAGCCCAGAGTTTCCCGCCAAGCCCGATTTACATACAAAAAATGGCCGTCGGCTCCAATACTTTGAATTAAATCAGTAGCATTTTCAAATAAGTCTCGCAGTTGTTCTTCGCTTTCCCGCAAAGCTATTTCCGCTTGCTTACGCTTGATAAATTGACCCAGTTGGCTGCCGATGGTTGCCATTATCTGGAGCAATTCTTCATCAAAACACTGCACTTCGCGGCTGAATAAAATCATCACCCCCAACACAGACTTTGCAGAATTGTCCGGGTCGTAGTCGCCCACAATTGGAAAACCAAAAGCTCCGTGCAGCCCTTCTTCAGCAGCGATTTCGCGGCGCATACAACTGTCGCTTTTTGCGACATCGGCAATCCACTGAGAGGAACCGCTAGCCCAAACGAAACCGGGTAATCCTTCGCCAAACGCACAAGTCATTTGTTCGGTAAATTCGGCAAATTTGGGGATAGAAACTGAGCGTTTTGTCCAACTGGCGACGCAGCGAAGCAAATTGGGGTCGGAAACCGCAGTTATTCTCTTAGTTTCTGACAGCAGTTTTTCCCCAGATTCGGGCATCCAAAGTTCGGCAGTATCCCATCCCAAGCTGTCACAAATTACGGGGAGAATAGCTGCTATAGCTTTTTTGATTGTTTCGGATGCCGACAGGATGCGAGTGGTGACGTACTGAGTTATTTGTCGCTTGCGGGCGCGCTGTCTATCTGTGACATCGCGGCCAATGTACACGAAATCTTGAAGGGCGGGCCCAGAGCCAGAAAAACCTTTAATGTCAGTCGAAATCGCCGTACAGGAAAACGAAACTGTTAGCTTTTCTCCGGTTTTTGCCGTGCAAATTACTTCGGTGTTAGTTTGCAAGTGTTGAGGCTCATGGCTGAGTGCTTGCAAAGAGGAGCCAAAAGCCGCAAGAGCGTCTATTTGCTGGCCTACTAATTCTGATTCGCTGTAACTGAACAAATCTTGAGCGGCTTGATTGACTTTTTTAATTTTTCCCGAGGCTGTTGTTACCAACAAAACTTCGGCCATTGAAGTAATAATTTTTTCAACATAATTATTAGTAGCCGCTAAGGTACTCAATAAAATATCCATTTCATTGGTAGCTTGCACTAGAGTTTGTTCTAAAGCCATCCTGTCGCTTACGTCTTGAAAAAATATAATTAATCTCTGATAATTCTCGTCATTGGTGAACTCGACTATATACATATCAAAATAAAGCCGCGAACCATTTTCTAATAGTCGCGTCATCGCTTTTAATTCAAAATTTGGCAAACGTTTATCAAAAATATCGATTAAAATTTCTTCAGTTCCCACTAATTCGGGAAAGGGAATGCGGACATCGTTGCCGGCGACTACTTCCTCGGGACAGTCGGCAAACCGCTGCACTTTCAGAGAGATTTCTTGGATTAAAAAGTTTTTATCCAGTGCTAGGTACTCCAAGTTGTGGGGAACTAACAGTTTTTTTAACAAGGTTTTCATGTGAGGTTTTTAGTATTGAAGGCGCCCTCTGGATCTAATTATATAAAATTAATTTATTTATCTCTGTTTCTCAAATGGAATTCTGACTATAAAGGTAGTGCCTAGCCCTATCTCACTGGAAAATTCGATTTGACCTCCGTGCAAGTCTACACACTGCTTGACTATGGATAAACCCAGTCCTGTACCGGGTATTTTTCCGACATTTTTGGCTCGATAATAAGATTCAAAGAGTTGTTCTTGGTCTTCGAGAGGAATGCCAATACCTGCGTCTTTAATTTTAAATGTAGCTTCTTCATTATTGTGACAATTTAATTCAAAATAAATATGGCTATCGAGGGGCGAATATTTGACAGCATTTGACAGCAAATTTGTCAAGATGTGCCGCAGCAATTTTGGATCTAGTGCGGGCCACTGTTGCGTTTCCTGCGAGTCGGTATCATTTTGTTTCGCGGGCGTAACTAATTCTTGATAAATAAAGTTAATTGTATGATTTTTCCCAGAACTAATTTTAATTGATTCTACTAACTCGCTGCAAAATTTTTTTAAGTCAACTGGTGCGGGATAAAATTCGAGTTTTCCTGCTTCGGCGCTGCTTAGCAACCGCACGTCATCTAATAGCTGAGCCATCTGTTGAGATGCTGATTTAACGTGTTGCAGGTATTGTTGTTTTTCCGCGTGGGTGATATCGTCGCCGTAGTCTTGGAGGATTTTAGTAGCAAATAATACTGTACTTAAAGGATTGCCGAATTCGTGAGCAATCATCGAGAAAAAACGAGATTTTACCTGTCTGAGTTCTTGCTCTTTTGCTAAAGAGCGACGAATTTCTATTTCTTGTTGTTTGCGTTCTGTGATGTCCCTACCTATATAAATGAAATCGTAAAGTCCCTCTAATTCTGTCTGAATTGCCGAACAGGAAAATTCTACCCAAATTTCTTCTCCTGCTTTTGTAGTGCAGACTATTTCTAGTTCTCTACGCAGCTCTTTTTGAGACAAAATATAGCGGTGGCGAGCTTGGTAAATTAATGTTTCTTCTACTACTATTAAAGACAAGGGGTTGCCGATCAATTCTGCTTCGCTATACCCAAATAACCATTGTGCAGATTGATTGATTGTTTTGATAGTTCCTAATGTTGTTGTCACCAACAAAGCATCGCCCATCGAACGAATAACTTTATCTATATAATCTTTAGAAGCTGCTAAGGCACTAACCAAAAGATTAGCTTCATTCGCCCTCTGAATCAAGGATTGCTTCATTACCATCTTTTCGGTGGTATCTTCAATCAAAATTAGCAATTTACTTGGCACATCTTCTTGTTCTTCTTCATATTTGATAGCCAACATATCAAAGTATAAAGGGCGGTTCGGGTCGGCAAACCGAGCGATACCTTTGACTTCAAAACCCGGCAACCGTCCCATAATGATAGACATGAGGATATTTTCAATGCCAATCAGTTCGGGAAAACTTAGGCGCGCATCTGCACCGGGTATCGCCTCGCCCGGAGTATCGGCATAATGCTGCACTTCGGCGGAGGTTGCCTGAATGATGAAATGGTGATTAACTACAAAATACTGTGTTTGTCGCGGGCCTAACAGTTTTCTTAACAGGGGGTTCATACTTGTTCTACCATTGTGTAAGCTAGTTTGTAGAAAATTTCGTCAACGTCTTTGCCTGTTTTAGCAGATGTCGTGCACACTGCTATTACTTTGTCTTGACCTATCGAATGGGACAGTTCCACTAGCAGCGCCAATTTTTCCTCCTCAATCAAGTCTACTTTGTTCAAAGCGACGATAATTGATCCTTTAGGATTGACTGAAGAAAAAAGCTGAATGTGTTCGGAGATTCGCTCAACTGTTTCCGAGCGGCTGACATCGGCAACGATTAAAACGCCGCTAGCTCCCTGCAAGTAAGTCGGTGCTATTCCTTTGAATTTTGTATGCCCTTCTAAGTCCCAAATCAGCAACTGTGCAGTCACGTTTTCCCGCTGTTTTACGCCTTCTAATTCTACGTTTTTGCGAGAAATTTTTACTCCCACGGTGGAGAGGTATTGGTCGCTGAATTGCCGATCGACAAAACGGCGGATCAGGCTCGTTTTGCCCACGCCAAAATCGCCGATCATACACATTTTTTTAGCTATAGTAACTGACATAATTATTTAGTGTTTATGGTCTTAGTTAGGGGTTCAAATAGCACGCATCTGCTTAAAATTCGCGGTTGATTGGGTTCCACGTCGGCAGGAGGATGGGGGATGCCAACCGTTTGGAGGCGCTTTGGGTCAGCACCTTGTCGCACTAAAGCATCTCGCACTGCTGCGGCACGCCTGAGCGACAACTGTTGATTTGTAGCAAGTTCTCCACTTCGATCGCTGTGCCCAATTATCTTAATCTGTTTTTGAGGATATTGATCCATGAATTTTTTGACACTGGCGATGATTTCTTCATCTGTTAAGTCTAATTTTGTCGTTCCTTGCTCGAAGTAGATGCGGGTTGTAATCTTCAGCGGCTCTAATTTAATCGTACTGATGACCGACTGAACACCGGGAATTTGCTTCAGGGACTGAGCTATTTTCTGTGCGTCTGCACCGTCTCTAACTCGGCCCTCTACTGTAAGTTTGCGATCGCCATACCGCGTAGAAATAGAAACGCCCTCTCTCTGGTTCAAAACGGCGGTAATCCGCTGCACCTCAGCCGCCGTCAAAACTGGATCTGGGGGAACATCTACAGCTATAATTCTATTATCTAATTGCAATTTGGGTGCAGTTGATGCGGCTATTTTTTCTGCTTGTACTCGCAATTCTTGATTTGGCAACTTACCGCTTAGCTTTAAAGTTTTGCCATCCACTGCAACATCTAAGCGGTAAACTGCTAATTCGGGAGTGGATGCTAAAGCTGCAATGGCATTTGCTTCGAGGCGGCGCTCAACGCTGCTACGGTACTGATAAATTCCCCAAGGTACTAAGATTAAGCTCAGGGCGGCTAAACCGATACCCACTAGGGCGATCGGGGGTTTTGTTGATTTTTCCGTTTGTAGCGGGTCGAATAAAGTTTTTATACACGGGTGCAGCGAGTCCGGTATAGTACCCGGATCGCCGTTAAACTCGTGAATTACTTGACCATAATTAAGGATGAGATTACTAACGGTTTGTCGTATTTTTTGGATGAACAAGTTTGGCGGTTCTCCTTTAATCACTACGGCTATGTAGCAATATCCCGCTACTTCTAGCAAAATTTTTGAGTTGCCGTATTCAATTTGATTTAGTTCGGAAGATTCTCCCGGCTGCACGATGCACTCGTTAACAAAGCTGCGAATAGCTGTGAGCATTCCTGCTACCATTTCTGATTCTAACTGGTAGCTTTCTGAGTTTTGAACTTCAGAAATTATTAAGCCTGATGCTTTGTGAATTAAGAATGCTGCTTGGACGGTGAAGGGTACTGATTCTTGGAGGATTAATTCAGCTTCGGAAACTCCTTGTACTTTGGAGCGAATTTTTCTCTGGAATCCTTCAACGCTGATGGCATTTGACACTTTTTCATTGATTGTCTTGATAGCTTCTGCCATGTATCGGGCAATTGTACTGCCAATTACGGGATAGAGCGCATCCACCATAGAGTCGCGTTCGAGTTTTATTTGGGCTGTAATCGCTTTGCCCATTTCGGGGGCGATCGCCTGGGCGATCGACTCTTGGTCGAGGCGAATTTGCTCTTTAATTGCCAGACCGATTTCTGGGGCGATCGCCTTGGCAATATCCGCTGGCGAATTCACTATTTGTTGAGCAAGTGCGTCGGGAAGCAGCTCAGCTATTGCCGCACTCATTGCCGACTTGTTTTCGTGAGTTTTTGCCCTAATCACTTCGTCAATAATTGGGACGATCGCCTTGACAACTTCTTCTCTGGAATCGGCAATTTTGCGGCTGAGAATTTCTGCGATCCAAGGCAGCATCAACTCAATCAACTCTTGGGGCTCGTAGATTTGGTGCTCCAATTTTTCTAATTTATCGTCGATTGTTGCCATCAGGTGACGCACCCCCGGCAAATCGTTTTCTGCCAGCAGATTTTTCACTTGCTCGATATCCGATATTTGCGAGCCAAACATCAGATTTTGCAGCCTTTCCATAGCGCTGTCGGCTTCATTTAAATCCTGTTTAATTTGGCCTAATATTTCTCCTGGCTGCGATATCGGTGTCGGCTGTTCTACCAAGTTTGGCATCGATTGAAGCGAAGCAACCACCGGATCTAAATATGCAGTTTTTGGTGGCCCTGATACTGTGGAAACTATGGGATTATCGGGAATTTCCGAGGATTTTGACTCGGTTTCGGAAGCGGAAACATCCTGTAAATGCCGATCGAACTTCTGGGATTCTTGAGCCTGTACTTCCGGTAGAGAATCTTTCATTGTCAAGTTAGACAATTCCTCGACAGGCTTTGATTCCTCCTCCAAATCCGGCTGGGCGATCGCGGAAACATCTATAGTTTTAGCTGAGGAATAGCCTTTTTCCAGTTCTGAAGTGTTGAGTTTGTGAGTAGCGAATAGCAAACTTTTGAACTCGTCTGCAACAGGCGGGGAATCGCCAGACTCCGGTTGGCGAGATCCAGTTTCGGGTACACTCGCTGCAACTTCCTCTGGCGCTTCCTCAGAAATACCTAACAAATCCATCAACCCGCCGAGGGCCCCAGCTTGATTTTTTTCGTCGCTGCTGTCATCTTCGGGCTCTGCATTTTGCTGGTTTGAACCAGCAATAATTTTGAGATCGACTAAAAGATTCAGCAAGGGTTCTAGCTGGGTTGCTGCATCGGCAGCAGACTCGTCAGGTTGAGAAACAAAACCCTCTAACTCATTTTCGTCAGCCGGATTTTCTTTCGGTAAAGCCATGCGTTATTATCCGTGATGGTGGCGCTCCGGCAACAGAAATTCGTTATTTAACTTATTATCAGCAACGCCTTTAAGTTCGGGCACAAATTCTGTTCCTTTGAGCCTCATGCCGAGTTCAAAGAGAATTTCTGCCATGTCGTCTCTAGAAACTTTAACATCTCTGAGCATAGAAAAGCGACGATCGAGCTCTTCAAAAACCTGTGTTTTCAAAGTGCGGGTTTCTTCAGATAGTCGCTCTCTGCTTTGGGAGAGTTCGTCGCGAAGCGAACGGGTTTGATTGTCTATAGCCTCGTCGAGGGCTTCAATGCTGCTGGAGAATTTTCGGTTAACACGATCGACTTGCTGACGGATGTCTGCGCTTTCTTCTTGGGTGTTTGAGGTGAGCGATTTAACTTTCTTTTCTAACGAATCAACTGCAGCCCTCATTTCTCCCGAAAGAACTGTTTTTACTTGTTCGATGCGAGCTTGCATATCTTGCTGCATCATCGACAAGTCGGAATCTATTTTATCGAAGCGATTATCGTATTCTCTAAGCTGCGCTCCAAAAATTATATCGCGAATCTGGTCGATATTTCCCAGCCGTTCGCGCATTTCTTCTTTAGTTATTTCGGCCATGCTTGTACCTATAATCTCCGGAGATTGTGAGTTTAAGAACTGTGCTAGTGATTTACTACCGTTGTTGGTGGCACTAGCTTTTTTGAGTGGGCGGGCTTTTATTTTTTGAACTCTCACCCCTGCGTCGGGGATGGAATTTTTTAGAGTCTTAACTCTAAATATCCTGAGATTCAAATTTTTGAGCCTGGTCTTGTCACCAAAAATGGCGATTTGCTATCCTTGGCTTGCAGCAAGCTCATAGAAGCGTAGATTTTGCTGCTATACAGCACAGCGGGGTAGATTTTAATGTCTTGTACTGACATCTTCAATGATATCGCATCTTGACAGTGCCTCATACCACAGCGCTTGATCCCCGGCAAAAAGCGGGCGGGGGCGGGCGTCCACGTCCTATTATATATAATATATAACTCAAAAGCTGCACAGATCGCTCGCCGATCGGCTCCGAGGGATGTAGCGTTTGAGCAGAAAGCACTTCTACAGCCGAACTCTGCCCCTCTCTCTCACTCGAAGCCTGTTCTCCTGCGATCGCCCTATAAAAAAGCGTAGGGCCCGATCGACAGCGATCAGACCCAATAATAGGAGAGTTTTGTTTTTTCTAACAAACGAGATTTGTTTCCGATTGAGAACTGTTTGAGAACTGTTACTTACTAGGGTTTACAACTTGTGCAGCTTTACTTTTAATCCGCAACCACAATAAGTCTGACTCGACTGCGGTTTGGCTTGACTGCTCGATCGGCAGTTCGCCACTATTCCAAGTTGTGTTCGGTTAATTTCTGCTGCGCCTGGGAATCTAGACCGGAGACACCATGTCTATATCCTCGAACTTTCTTTCTAAATATAGCGACCTCCTTTCTCTTCCTGTCCTGGTGTCTATTATTAAGTTAGCATGGCCTTTCGGAGGAGTAAAGCACTATTTGCAAAACTTGATAGGTCTTTACATTACTAAGTATAATGATATGAATATCCACATAGATGTCAGTTAGGACTCACGCACTCCGAACAAAGAAACCGGGTTTTTCTACCGAAATTGAGGATTTTAAGCAAGTATTTTGGTTAAAAAACCGGGTTTCTGGACACCCGTGCGTAAGTCCTATAAATTCTATTGTTGCTACATCTTTACATACTTAACAGTTCTTGTCATGTCTATTTCTCCTAAGTTTCTCAGTGGCAGCCAAATCCGCCAAACCTTCCTCGACTTTTATGCTCAGCGGGGACATAAGATATTGCCGAGTGCTTCTTTGGTGCCCGAAGATCCGACGGTGTTGCTGACGATCGCCGGAATGCTACAATTCAAGCCGATATTTCTCGGACAGCGCACCGCCGAATCACCGCGCGCCACGACTTCTCAAAAGTGCATCCGCACCAACGACATCGAAAACGTCGGCCGCACCGCCCGCCACCACACGTTTTTTGAAATGTTG
Organism: Microcoleus sp. Pol11C2; assembly: GCF_036701505.1. Taxonomy (NCBI): domain Bacteria; kingdom Bacillati; phylum Cyanobacteriota; class Cyanophyceae; order Oscillatoriales; family Microcoleaceae; genus Microcoleus; species Microcoleus sp. Pol11C2. The sequence goes on along the minus strand of NZ_JAUBQX010000004.1, from coordinate 100,329 downwards.
GGTAACTTCAGTTTCGGGGATTATTTCAAGAAACAGGCGATCGCCTGGGCGTGGGAACTTTCCACGGAAGTTTTCGGTTTACCAGCGTCCAATTTGGTTGTTAGCGTTTTCCGAGAAGATGACGAAGCTTTTGCGATTTGGCGCGATGAAATTGGCATTCCGGGCGATCGCATTCAGCGCATGGGAGAAGAGGACAATTTCTGGCAATCCGGCCCGACTGGCCCCTGCGGCCCGTGTTCCGAGATTTACTATGATTTTCACCCAGAGAGAGGCGACAATATTGACCTCGAAGATGATACCAGGTTTATCGAATTCTACAACCTGGTTTTCATGCAGTACAATAAAGATGCAGAGGGCAATTTAACACCGCTGCAAAATCAAAATATTGATACTGGCATGGGACTGGAACGGATGGCGCAAATCCTCCAGAAAGTCCCCAATAATTACGAAACAGATTTGATTTTTCCGATCGTTCAATCGGCGGCGGAAATTGCTGGAATTGATTACCACAATAGCGATGAAAAAGTCAAGGTTTCGCTGAAAGTAATTGGCGATCACATTCGGGCTGTGGTGCACATGATTGCGGACGAAATTCGCGCGTCGAATGTTGGTCGGGGTTACATTTTGCGCCGGTTGATTCGCCGCGTGGTGCGCCACGGGCGGCTGATTGGAATTCAGGGCGAATTTACGGTGCGGGTGGCTGAAAGTGCGATCGCCCTTTCGGAAGCTGCTTATCCGAACGTGCGATCGCGGGAAGGTCAAATTAAGGCGGAATTGGCAAGGGAAGAAGCGCAGTTTCTCAAGACTTTGGAACGCGGAGAGAAGCTGCTGGAGGAAATTGTCGATCGCACAAAACAGCAAGCAAACCCACAAATCAGCGGTCAAGATGCTTTCACTCTTTACGATACCTACGGTTTCCCCTTAGAACTGACACAAGAAATTGCTGAGGAACAGGGAATAACTGTGGATTTGGACGGATTTGAAAGGGCGATGAAGGAACAGCAAACTCGCGCTAAAGATGCTCGCCAAACAATCGATTTAACCGTGCAGGGTTCTTTGGATAAGTTGGCTGAAACAATCCAAGGAACTGAGTTTGTCGGTTATGCTCAATTGTCGAGTTTAGCTGAGGTGGAAGTTATCTTGGTTGACGGCAAATCTGTCGAGGAAGCAGCCGCCGGCACTGAGGTACAAGTTGTTTTGAACCAAACGCCGTTTTATGCAGAATCCGGCGGACAAATTGGGGATAAAGGTTATTTGAAAAGCGGAGATAATGGTGATGGTTTGTTGGTGAGAGTTGATGATGTGAAGAAGGAATCGGATTTCTTCGTGCATTTCGGCTTGGTGGAACGGGGAACGCTGAAAGTTGGCGATAGTATTACTGCGAAAATTGACAATAGCGGTCGCCGCCGAATTCAGGCAAACCACACAGCAACTCACTTATTACAATCAGCTTTGCGGAAAATTGTCGATGATTCGATTTCGCAAGCTGGTTCGCTGGTATCTTCTGAGAGATTGCGATTTGATTTCAATTCTCCGCGCGCTGTCACAGCAGAAGAGTTGCAGAAAATTGAGGATTTAGTTAATAGTTGGATTGCTGAAGCGCATGCTGCGGTCGTTGCAGAAATGCCGATCGCCCAAGCGAGGGAAAAAGGCGCAACTGCGATGTTTGGCGAGAAGTACGGCGACGTGGTGCGGGTGATCGACTTTCCCGGCGTTTCGATGGAATTGTGCGGCGGAACTCACGTCAGCAATACCGCAGAAATCGGGCTGTTTAAGATTGTTTCCGAAGCGGGGGTAGCGGCGGGAACTCGCAGGATTGAAGCGGTTTCCGGTCAAGCTGTTTTGGACTATTTGAACGTGCGGGATAAGGTGGTGCGTGATTTGGGCGATCGATTTAAGGCGAAGCCTGAAGAATTGCCCAACCGGATTACTAATTTGCAGAATGAGTTGAAGGATACTCAGAAACATTTGGCTGCTGTCAAGTCGGAATTGGCGATCGCGAAATCCGACCAGTTGCTGAGTGCGGCGGAGGCTGTCGGCGAATTCAAAATCATTGTAGCTGAGTTAGGAGATGTGGATGCAGAAGCGCTGAAAACTGCGGCGGAAAGATTGCAGCAAAAGTTAGGAAATGCTGCGGTTGTTTTGGCATCAATTCCTGAACCCGATAAGGTAAGTTTGGTGGCTGCTTTTAGTCCTGAAGTCAATAAGAAAGGATTGCAAGCTGGCAAGTTTATCGGAGGAATTGCTCAAATTTGCGGCGGAAAAGGCGGCGGGCGGCCGAATTTGGCGCAAGCTGGGGGACGCGATGCAAGTAAGTTGCAGTCAGCGTTGGAAAGTGCTCGGAATTTGTTAGTTGAAGGGTTGGGTAATTAGGAAAAAATCGGGCAGCAGAAACCCGGCGGTTGAAACCGCGTCTACACAGACAAAACCCGCCTCCGCGGGTTGAATATTTCATCCAATAATCTTCCATCTCCAAATACGATCTTCGTCCACGGAGGTGGACATTGTTTGTGTAGACGCGGTTTCCAACCGCCGGGGCCTTGATGTAATTTTTCCATCTCCAAATACTTCGTCCACGGAGGTGGACATCGTTTGTGTAGCCGCGGTTTCCAACCGCCGGGGCCTCCGCAATCACCCCGCAATCAATCCGTAAATCACCCCCAAATCCATCCGTTACATCCGCTACAAAATCCGTTGCCGAACTTGCCTTACCCCGACAAACAATGTAAAATATCCCAAACATGGGTTGTGCAATGAAGAATAAAAAACAAATCGCCCTCATCCAATCTCTCCTCAACTCCTCTAGAGAAGAACAAATCGTTATCCTGGAAAAGAATCTAAAACTAATCGATGATGATTTTGCCAGAGTTTTGCGGAAGTGGGCAACTAAAACTCTGGAAAAAGTGAAGTTCAGCGAAGCTCAAAATATTATTATTAAGATTCTCAACTTCAGTGCCTTGATTCAACAATTTCCGCTGGGCAGCAAAAGCAGTAATATAGAAATTGCCATTGCAGGCTTCAAACTGGGAATGAAAATTTTTAACCGGTATACTTCCCCCCAAGATTGGGCGACGACTCAAAATAATTTAGCAACAGCTTACTATAACAGAACCAGGGAAGACAGAGCCGAGAATATAGAAAAGGCGATCGCCTGTTATGATTTGGCTTTAGAAGTTCTTACCCGCGCCGATTTTCCCCAACAATGGGCAGGGACTCAAAATAACTTAGCAATAGCTTACAAAGACAGAATCAGGGAAGACAAAGCCGAGAATCTCGAAAAGGCGATCGCCTGTTATGATTTGGCATTATTAGTTTACACCCGCGACGCATTTCCCCAACAATGGGCAGGGAT